>DLAA01000010.1 GCA_002493835.1 Lachnospiraceae bacterium UBA7060
CTGATACTTTCCTTAAGAATTATATCATAAATCAGAGATTTATGATCGCCATTCACCGCTCAGATTAAAAGAAAAAAGGACGCCGCACGGCATCTTCCCCATGCGTCATCCTTCTTTCATTTATATGTAATTTCCCTTACCCCTTTACACCACCGAGTGTCACACCAGCAATAATATATTTAGAAAGGAACAAATATACAAGAACAATTGGCACGATTGCTACCATAATCATCATATATATTTTTCCCATATCACGGTTCAGATAATCCGCGCCTCGAAGGAGTGCAATCAGGATTGGCACTGTCATCTTATTCTTTGACTGAATCACCAATGCGGGAACAAAGTAATTATTCCATGAACCTACAAACGTAAAGATTGCCTGTACCGCGATTGCAGGCTTCATAATCGGAAGAACAATCTGGTTAAAGGTGCGAAACTCTTTAGAGCCGTCAATTCTGGCCGCCTCAACCAGTGAAAGCGGAAGTGATGACTGCAGATAACTGTACATAAAGTAAAATACAGCTGGCGACGCAATGGACGGAATAATCAGCGGAAGCAAAGAATCATACATCCCCATTTTCGTAATCAAACGCAAGAAGCCCATTGCCGTAACCTGAGTCGGCATAACAAGGATTGCCATGATGAAAGTGAACGCAACCTTCTTTACTTTGAAATCATAAGCATACAATCCATAGGCAGTCAATGCGGAGAAATAGGTACAGATTGCCGCCGAACAGCCGGAAACAACCAGACTGTTCAGGATACCCCGCACCATTGGAAAATTTCCGTCATTTACCACATTTTTCAGATTGGTAAAAAAATAACTGCCGGGCAGTGCAGAAAATCCTTTCTGCAGATCCGCATGGGAGCGCGTGGAATTGACAAACAAGATATAAAAGAAAAACAGGCACATAAATGACAGAATGACAAGTAGTACATGTGCAAAAACCGTTCGAAAAGAGTGATATCCTTTTGATTTCATTATCTTATCTCCTTCCCATCTTCTTATTCTTTTTAGCTGCTGCCTTGGAACCATCCGGGTCATCATCGTTAGTGATCCGATAAACGATAAAGCACAAGATTCCACTCACGATGAACAGGTAAACGGACAGCGCGCCCGCCATACCGTAATTCTTGCTCTTTAAGTGATTGTTCAGGAACATAATCAATGTCGTAGATGTACGGTCCGGACTGCCCTGACCATTTGTCAAAATCTGGGGCACATCAAACATCTGAAGACCGCCGATAATGGATGTTATCAGTGTATAAGCAAGAATCGGCCGGATCAGCGGAAGGGTTATGCGGAAGAACCTCTGTATACTATTACAGCCATCTATTTCTGACGCCTCAAATATGTCCGGGCTAATACCCATAATTGCTGCCATCAGCATAATTGTCGTATTGCCAAACCACATCAGGAAGTTCATCACGCCGATCAGACTCCTTGTTCCCAATACAGAACCCATGAAATCAATTGGATTTTGTGTCAATCCCATGGATAATAAAATGGAATTAATCGGCCCTTTGTTTGAAAACAAAGTAAAAAACAGCATGGCAAACGCGGAGGCCATGATTAAGTTTGGCAGATAGATCACTACCTTAAAGAACTGCTGTCCACGGATCTTCAGCCTTGCATCTACAAACCATGAAGCGAGCAGGAGCGCGATGACAATCTGCGGCACAAAACCAATGAGCCACAATATCAATGTGTTTCCTGCATATTTCAGCATATCGGATGTCAACAATTCTGCATAGTTGGCCATCCCGATAAAATTAGGGCCAATCTCCTTAAGGCCGGAGCGATAATATTCATAAAAACTGTATCGAATTGTGTCAATCAATGGGATCAGCGAAAAAATGAAGAAGCTTGCAAAAAACGGAAAGATAAAAATGTATCCCCACTTTGAATAGTCTATCTTTTTAGATTTTTGTTTCATAGTCTACCCTTTCCCTCTTTCTAAATACTGCGGTGCACGAATGCACCGCAATGGATGATTTTATTCTGGCCACTGAATTTCTGTAATTTCAGGATAACGCTCCCTGATTGCTGTCTCAAAGTTCTCTTTTGCTTTATCGTATTCGACCTGCTCCTGTAAATAATCATTGAACGCGTTCTGGACCAGTTCTACACATCCCTGATCATAGGCTGACAGCGGAGCCATCTTGATGGTGTCTGCACCGGGCGTAAAGTATACATAGGGATTCTGTCCGCCAAGGAAGTCCGATGCAAAGCTGTCATCCTCTGCCGCCGCCTGCATAACGGATTTTGCATTTGTAAAGTCTGCATACTCCTTTGAAATCATCGTCAGATTGTCCGCATTAGCCGTCAACGCGAGAATAATATCCTTTACGTGCTGCGGATTATCCGTACCTTCTGCCGCGAGAACAAAGGTGCCGCCCCAGTTGTATGACAGCGGTGCATTGGTGACAGCCCAGGAACCTTCCGCGCCATCCCAGTTCGGTACCATCTGTGTATCAATGCCCCACGCCGGGAAAAGGAATGCAAATACCTTGGCGCTGGAGCTCATTGCCGCAAACCAGTCCGAATTCCACTGTCCCTTTACAGCCGGATCGAAATAGCCCGCATCTTTCCACTCCTTGGAATCTTTTACCCAGTCGAGTATCTTCTGGTCAACCTTAATAACCGTCTCTCCCGGCGCAACCCACGCATCCGTCATACTGTTATTGTATAAGCGGAACGTATCTGCATAAGAGGAAAAAGTATAATACCCTGCCGCCTTAAGCGCTTCCGCTGTCTCTTTCATAACTGTCCAATCCTTAGTCTTCTTGCCGATCTCCTCCGGATCATCCGTACCAAAAACTTCCTTTGCGATATCGCGGCGGTATACTAAGACACCAGGACATGCCTGCCATGTGGAAGCTCTCTGCACACCGTTCTGGTCACATGCAACAGTCTTTGTAAACTCAAACTGGTCTGCCAGATCTGTATCCGGATTAATTCCCAAAGACTCAAGGGGCATTGCCACATTGATATCCGCATCCGTATATTTCACAACATAATCCAGCTCGGCTGCAAAAATATCAACCTTATCGTCTGCGGAAGCACTTGCCTGTGCGCCGATCGCTTCATCAAGCTTATCCTGATAAACACCGTCCTGATTTGGATTAATGATCCAATGGATTACCGTTCCGTCTTTCAAAGTAGACTCTGTACCATCGTCAGATGTATTTTCAATCTCCGAATAAACTGCCGTAATACGGTTGCGCAGTTCGTCGTTAAAGCTGTAGATGTTGATAACCTGCCCTTCATCTGTCTGTGCTTCTGCACCCGCTGCATCGCCTCCTGCCTCGGCACTTCCTCCGTTATCCGCTGGAGCCGAAGAGGATCCGCCCGATCCGCATCCTGCCAAAGTACCTGTCAACATGGCGGATGCAAGTACCACACTGAGTAATTTCTTTTTCATAGAATATGTACCTCCTGTTAAATTTTTTATTTCGGAAATATCAATTCCCGTTGTTTTCTTACAGTAATACCATATCGTTTTTTCTTATAACGATATATTAAAATAATTAAAAAAATATCATTTTCATGTCACAACCCGCTTTTATGACATAAACAGTTCAATTTCCGTTTTTTCTTCCAACATCTTTGCCGGGATATAGTTGTCCCCTAGTTCCCTCCCGTTGACTATAAACTTCTTACACCCTGCTTCTGCATGCCCGGGATTTCTAACTACGATATGCAAATGGCTTCCCCTGAAATCTTTCTCAATCTCAAAGTACTCCCATTCCTTTGGAATGGAAGGCGCAATCCTAATTCCATAGAAATCCGGGCGCATACCCAGTATTCCTTCCACACAGCCCACCATAACGGTGGAAGCAGTTCCTGTCAGCCAATGCACATGGGATCGTCCAAAATGCGGACTATCCTTTCCTTCCGTAAACTGGCCATAGCAATAGGGCTCCAGCCTGCGGATCTCGGCACGTTCGTTCTGGGCCGCCGGTGCATTTTCCATGAAATATGTAAAAGCCCGCTCCCCATGTCCCCTAAGCGCCTCCGCCAGAATAATCCATCCCTGGGATTGCGAAAATACACCTGCGTTTTCCTTAGTTCCTGCGTTGTAAATCACTGCCAGAGCACCGTCAAAAGCATGCCTATGATATGGCGGATCCATCAATATTACGCCATACTCTGTATTTAATCTTTCGTACACCGTATTAAGCACCGTGTCCGCCTGTTTATCAGAGGCAAAACCGCTGATGACCGCCCAGCTCTGGGGATTTAACCACATATTCGCTTCCGGATCCGTACGTTTTCCGATGACTTCTCCTTTCTCCGTAAATCCACGGATAAATCGATCCTCATCCCAGCAAAGCTTCTGAATAATCTCCCCCAGTTTCTTCTGTTCCTTGTCCAAGTAGCCGATATAATCCCGATCTTCTTTATATACCGCAAATTTTCTCATAATGGTCATGGCATAATAAAACTGCATCGCCACGAAAGAAGATTCCCCGTCTTTACCAAGCCTCAGACAATCATTCCAATCAGCATATAGTCCGGCCGGCATACCATGGGGGCCCAGATGATTCACTGAAAAATCAATAGCTCGTTTCAGATGTTCATATACCGTGCCCTCACCCTTATTGGCGAAAGGAATCATCTCATCGATAAAAGCGAGATCCCCCGCCTCGGAAACATATTTGTAAACCGTCGGGAACAGCCACAGCGCATCATCCGCACGGTAGGCTGGATGTCCCGTCTCCTGCACATAAGAGGAATCGTCCGGCGTATCCTCATGCCCGGCGTGGTGCGTGAACTTGACCAAAGGCAGGCCGCCGCCGTTATCCACCTGGGCGGAAAGCATAAAACGTATCTTCTCGACCGCCATCTCAGGCGCCAGATGAATCACACCCTGAATGTCCTGCACCGTGTCACGATATCCGTATCCATTTCGCAGGCCGCAGTAGATAAAGGACGCCGCCCGAGACCAAATAAAAGTCATAAAGCAATTGTAAGCATTCCAAGTATTAATCATGGTATTAAATTCTGAACTGGGAGTTTTAACCTGAAAATGCGACAGTTTTCCGTGCCAATAGGAAATCAGTTCTTCTATTTCTCTCCTCCCGGTCTCTTCCGGATTCCGATAACCCTCCAAAATCCTTTCAGCCTCTGCGTCCTCTTTCATACCCAATACAAACGCTATTGTTTTCGTCTCCCGCGGGGCCAATGAAATCCGTGCAGAAAGAGCACCGCACCCATTTTCATTGTAATTGAGTGCACCGCCGAGATCCCCGTTTAGTACCCCGGCTGGATTACCGTAACCATGGTATCTTCCTAAAAATATCTCTCTGTCTCCACAGTATGAGGAAACTTCCGCCCCCGCCATCCCGAAAAAACGTTCAATCACTGTCTTTTCGTCTACATCTTTCCCTTCTTCCAGCGTATCCAAATTCCCGTGAATCCGTTGGCAAATCCGATTGTCCTTGAAAACAGTTCTGGTGACAAACTGGGAATACTGTAAATTCACCTGATCATTCTCATAATTATTGACATTGGTAAATTCCGCATAACCCGTAACTGTTAGATTTTTTGTAACATCGGAACCGTTTGTCAGCTGCAGTTTCCAGACTTCATATGCCTTGCCAAGGGGCACATAATACAATGCTTCGGAATAAACATCGCTGTAATCTGCCTTTATTTTGGTGTAAGCCGTTCCATGGCGGCACTCACTTTTGTACTCTGTCAGATCCTTCCCCACCGGCTGCCACGAAGCCGACCAGTAGTCCCCGTTCTCATTATCCCGAATATAAATATAGCGTCCCGGCTGATCAAAGTGATTAAAAATGTAACGCAGGATTCTGCCGTTAGCACCGGACTTTACAAAGCTGTATCCACCCGCATTGTTGGAAATAATCGCGCCGTACTCCGGTGAGCCGAGATAGTTTACCCAGGGCGATGGTGTATCTGGTCTCTCAATCACATATTCCCTGTTCACATCATCAAAATATCCGAACTTCATAACTGACCTCCTTATATTTTTCAAAATTATAAGTCGAAATCCAGTTCCGATATATAAGGTTATATACAAAAATATCAGATTCATGATACAATAGACGCAGACTCAGCAGTCTGCGTCCCAAGAATTACTTTGAAAAAGCAATATAGAGGAATATTGTATGAATATACGAGATGAATGGTTCCAATCAGAATTGCAGAAGAGCGAGGAATCGCTCTCCCACCGGCCATTGGAAGAAGAGTATTCTTTTTATCAGGCTGTCAGTTCCGGCGATATAGACTTTGTGCAAAATAACTGCAGAGAGAACACTTTTACCAATCCCGACGGTATGGGTATCCTCTCTACAAACGCATTGACCAATATAAAATATCATTTTGTTGTCACTGTCGCCATGATCACAAGGCGCTGTGTAGAAGCTGGCATGGAATTGGAACAGGCATTTCGCCTTAGTGACTTCTACATTTTAAAGATGGACTCCTGCACATCCATTGAAGTCATCTCAAAACTCCACAAGCAAATGGTTCTCGACTATACCAGAAAAATGCTGCTTGTTAAAAAAAGCAATATTTTGTCAAAACCTATTGTCCTCTGTATGGACTATATATACAGCCATATCAACTGCCGGATTACGGTAGACGACCTTGCGGAACATGCCGGCCTCTCCCCCAGTTATCTCTCCCGGCTTTTTAAAAAAGAGCTCAACATTTCTATCAGCGATTATATTTGTGAAATGAAAGTTGAAAAGGCCCAGCATTTATTAAAGTACTCCGATTACAGTATGGTAGAAATCGCAAATTATCTGGCATTTTCTTCTCAGAGCCATTTTATTCAAACCTTTAAGAAGCTGATTGGCGTAACTCCCAAGAAATACCGCGATCATTACTACCGCACTTCCTGGTGACATCCATCGTTTTGCTGCTGGTTTCTATCTTTAAATAGAAACCAGCTCTACTTCTATCCTGTGCAGACATTTTGTCATAGCCTGCAGGCTCGCCCGTCTCAATAAAGCATGCCCGCCCTCTGCAATTGTCAGGGCTTCGCCGTCGCAGACAGCGCTGCCAATTTTATACGCGCCAAATTCCAGTGCTCCCGTGTTTTTAAAGATAACCTCAAATTCTTTTTCCGCAAACCGAAACTGAATGGAAGCTGTTTTCTTTTCGTCAAACTGCTTTTTCAAAAGCTTCGGCTTTATCACTAAATTACCATCATCTCCATGAACACCAAATACTTCCGTGATCATCGTCATCATATACCAACTTGCGGCGCCTGTCAGATAGTGGTACATTCCCCGCCCCTCGCTGTTAAAGTATTCCGGAATACCTGGGTAAATTTTGCTTGTGTCAAAAGCAAGCGCCGTATCAGCAAGCGTTTGCAGCGCCTTATAGCCTTCCTTTACAAAGCCCCTTTTGTAAAGCGCATTTGCATACATAACAGTCATATGAGAAAATACAGCCCCATTCTCCTTTTCACCGTAAGCAAAGCCAAACATTCTTCCCATATCAAACTTGAGTTCCTTAAAATCCGTGTTCAGCCGGTAACCACCGGTAGAAGCATCATACAAATAGTGATCCGCACTTTTACAGATTTGACTGATTTGATCATTTGTTGCTGTACCACTCATAATCGCAAACACCTGTCCTGTCAGCATCATTCGGACGCCCTTTTCCGAAATGCCCTCCACCGCGTTTTTATGATTGTCATAGTAACTGTTAAACCAACCCTCCCCCTCTTTCTGTTGAAGCCACTCTGTCCTGCGGATATGCTCCATAAGCCATTCCGCTTTGTGAAGCAAATTTTCAATCAAACTGTCAACTGATACCCTTATCTTTTCCCCGCTGACTGCATGTCTGCATTGATCCATATATTCCTTGAGAATAGCTTGTTTTGCCTCGATATCCTCGTAAATCCCCACATCATCCTTCAGCAGGACATTCATTTCCTCCAAAACCTCTACTTCCGTACAGAATAGTCTATCCTGCAGAAGGCCAAGGCAGTCTGCAAGTTGCTTCAAATTCCCTGCGTAAGCACAAGTAAAAGCTACACTCTCGCCGTTCTCCGCCGCCATATCCAACGCATCATTCCAGTCTGCACCCCGCAGACGCATCTCATTGTGTTCTCCCACTTCATAGAAAGCACACAGATGCTCCAGCAGCAGATGTTCCAGAATGGTTCCCGTATACGCGCTGCCATCTGCCATTTTCTGCAGCATACCATATGCCTCACTCCACGCATCGTCAATCTGTGTGCCGCGTCCCGCCTGTGCATCCTTAAAATAATTCACCTTTTCTAACAGAACTTCCAAATCCCCGGTCTGATCCATATATAGCTTCGTAGTCATAAAAGGCCATACGGCATGATCCATCCAGACACGACTGATGCCATTTCTGTCGGCAATAAACTCTCCCTGCTTGCTGCCAATGATGGTGGCATTCGTTCCATCAATCCGCACCCCGCCAAAATTACTGACGATCATTTGACGTACATCACCGGGATCCATCAGTAGAAGAGATAAGCAATCCTGCCACAGGTCCCTCCATCCTCTTCCGCCTCTCCCATAATCATGATGTGGCAGGAAAGAGCATCCGTAAAGACGTCTCAATATTGGCTGAAAACTGACCCACCGCAGGAAAAGATCAAAGTGCCTGTCCCCAGTATGATATCTGACATTCACTTTCTCCTGCCAGTATGTTTTTACCCGCTCAAAAGCCTGCGTCACTTTTACAGAAGAATTATAGCTTAAGACAAGCCGCTGTGCTTCCTCCTCGTTTTCTGCTATCCCCATAATGATCACATATTCCGCAGTTTCCTCCGGCTTCAACACTAGCTGTTTAAATCGGAGACCTCCCACCGCCTCTCTGCCGGCAATTTCTGTTCCTGCCGGTATTCCTTCCTTGTCTCGGTAAATTGCCTCCGGATGAGTAAAGGTTCCACCTTCCCCGATAAAAGAATCAACAGTGGGGTAAAAAGAAACAGGAAATTCACCCTCCCCCTGCGCTCCCGCTACAAAATAGGTCAAATGATTTCTCCTATGTCCTTTTTCATCAAAGGACATGGTCGGTTTTACCGTGACTCCATACTTCTTCGTGTGAATCCTGTGCAGCATAGAAGTCACATTCCTATGGTCCCTAATATTGTCCGCGCTTCTTGCATAAATCGGAACAGCTGCAATCGGCGTAATTTTTTGATCCATTTTTGCCATATTGCACAGTACCACGCGCATGATCTCCACATTGTCATCCACCGATACAAAAGAAGTGATCTCCGCCTCCAATTGATATTTCTTCGAGCTTCTTTTTACTGTCTGCCACATCAGCCCTGCGGTCATCGTGCTCTCATCCTGTTCTCTGGTGAATTTTTTGTCTTCTGCCTCCGCTGACGCTCCTGTGGCGGACCAACATCCGACGCCTTCCATAATGCACCAGAAATTTCTTGTCGATCTGTTATTGTGTAAATTTTCTGAACTTACCGGCTCTAGCAAAAAGGCCTCCTGATTAATTTTGCTGTCGCCGCCCAGATTCGGTGTTATAGCACTTTTCAGCCCCTTTTCTCCGGCAATCGGGAAATAAAGGTAACTGTAATTCTCCGGCTGCGCCATCCAAAAAGTACCATCATTGTCCAAAAACCGAATTCCTTCCATTTTTCATGCCTCCTTACTATTTTTTTCATTTCAAATTTTGAAAACGCCTATCTGCGATGCTAGTTCTTCCGCTGAACCGGTCAGTTCCCTAGATTCTCTCGCCACCTCTTCACTATGTGTCATGAGATGATCTGCCTGCTCTACTAAAATATCAGAAGAAGCCAATATTTCCTGGGAACTTGCCGCCTGCTCTTCGGAAATGGAAGCAACGGCTCGCGCCACATCCTCCACTTGATCTACTTTCTCTATCATCTGCTGAACTAAATCTCCAACAGAGACAATATTTTCAAAAATAAAGTCAAAAGTACCCAGCGCATTTTGAATCAGTACACTGCTGCCATTGATATTCTTCATAGTGTCGTCCGCCTGTTTTACCACATCGCCGATCAGCACTTTGATCTCCAGAATCAAATTATCAATATTTTGAACGGATTCCGCACTTGTCTGTGCCAGTTTACCAACCTCCACAGCAACCACCGCAAAGCCTCTTCCCGCCTCGCCTGCCCGAGCAGCCTCAATGGATGCGTTCAAAGAAAGCAAATTTGTCTCTTCCGCAATATTGCTGATGGTTCTTGTGATATTGATAATTTCCTCCGAAGCATTTCCCACCTTATCAATAGCACTCTGCAATTTCGTCACAGAACGGTTGATGTTCTGCATCGCCGCACTGATATCCTCCATTGCTTCCTTACCTTTTTGGGAAACAGCGACAGTTTCCTGCATTTTACCATTTACTCCTTCACCGTCACTCTTTGTCTCTTCCACCAAAGTCGCCAGCGTCGTCGCGCTTTGTGCAATGTTGTTTACGGAAACAGAAAGTTCCTCTACTGTTTTGTTGAGCTCCTTCATAGATTCATTTTGCTGTTTTGAAGCATCATACATCTGACTGGATATGTCCCTGCCTTCGTCCGCCTGATTGTGAAGAGTTGTGGAAACACTGTTGATAGAAGCAATCATACCACACATAACCGCGGCGAATTTTTCCACACATCGGCTCATCAAACCAATTTCATCATTTCCTGCTTTCTGACTGTGAACTGTAAAATCGCCGTCCGTCATTGTTGTAATGACGTCTGTCAATTTCTTAACCGGATTGATCATAAGATGAACAATTCGTTCTATCAATATAGTTAAGGCAATAACAGAAGCTGCCCCGATCAATACCATAATATTCCGAAGACCATTCAAATCACTATAAATCATTTCAGTCGGTATGTAAGAAACAAGAACCCATGCCGTCCCCTCTATCTCTTCAAATACAGACAGCTTTCCGCTTATTTCTGTTAAATCGAGGACATTTTGTTCAATTTTTTCCGCCGCCGCCTGCATGAAACCCTCATTCACTTCACTCAGTTTTTTAGAGATCAGGCTCGTGTCGCGGGCCGCGAGTATCGTATTATCCTCCGTATTCACCAAAAAGGCTTCTGCACCGTCCATTTTAATAAAACTATTTACATACACACTGACTTTATCCAGAGATAAGTCCACCGAGAACACCCGCACATCATCCGAATAGTTCCGCATCATTCCACATGCACTGATTACCTGTTCTCCTTTGTCATTCCTATATGCATTGGTAAATCCCATATTTACCCTGCCAAGGCCTTCCTGGAACCATTCCGTCTGTGTCACATCAACATCAGCGCGTTCTAATCCTGGCAGATCCGCCTCCCCTGTTTTGACAATAGAAACATTACCAATCCAGATTCCCGCCACAGATCCTGCCGCTCCCAAATTAAAATCCAGGCGCCCATTCGCATCGTCATTATCTGTCATAGTAAACTCATAAGTAAATGTCTGTTTTTCCGTTGTCAAAGTAACTACCTGGTCCTCCAAATAGCGCTTATAGTCACGGTCCGGCGCTGATACACCTACCTTCATGGTTCTGCCCGCATCTGCATAAGCATCAAAACTGATCCGGTATACACCCCGCATTTGAATGGGAAGATCCGCCTGAACCAATTGAACACTGTAATCTTCCGTTCCTTCGCTAATCGTTTGAATTGCTATTTCTTTGTCCTGAATTTTCGCTGCAGCCTCTCCTCCCATTGTAGTCAAAAACTGCCAAGCCTTATCATCCGTCAAGTTTTCGTTGTCGGTGAAATCACCATTTATAATATAATTTCCATTTTCATCCGGCATTCGCAACACGATTTTTTTCTCTGCCCTTCCCACATCCCGTCCTGCATAAAACGTGCCGTCTATGCCCGCCGTATACGGTCCTGCCGGATAATTTCCATCAAATCCGCAGAAAGCGTCCAAAAAAGTCTGCATCTGCTCCTCATCAAAATCCATCCACTCAAGAACCTGTTTCTGGACATTGAAGGACACCAGATTCTGATTGAGCCATGCCTCGATCTCCGCCGCCTGACTCTCTACCGACATCCTTAAGCGCTCCTCAGCGTCTGCCTTGATAATCTTCTTTGACACATGGTAGGACAAACTGGCAAGCACTGCCACAATCAAAATAATGACAGGCAGAATAACTCCCAGCAGCTTTGTCTTTATGGAAATAAACCTTCCCCGATCCCGAATCTGCTTTTTCATAGGACACCTCCGAACTTTATTTGTATTTCTCTACATTTCCCGCATCCACCTTTTCAAAAGGGATCAGAATATATTTCCCATCCTCTGCGGCATATTCTATATCCTTGATTGACTGCCCTGCCGCCAGTTTTTCCACCGCTTCAACAGCGGCTGTTATCTGGTCTGCCATCGGCTGATACACAGTAAAATCCATTCTTCCCTCACTGATCGCCTGACATCCGTTGGCAGAAGCATCCACGCCCAAAAATAAAATGGAATCTGTATCTATCCCTGCATTCTCGCACGCCGTAACTGCCCCCAATGCCATATCGTCATTGTTAGCCGCCACACAGTCAATCTGTCTGCCAGTTTTTAGACACATCTCCATCAGTTCTCTGGCAGTATCCTCGTTATAACCCGCATAATCTTCAAATACATAATTAATCTTTTTCCCGCTCATCTTTAACGTCTGCTTTAGTCCGTTTGTCCTGCCCTTGGTTCCCGAAGCTTCCTTTGGCCCTTTTAGCAGTACAATATTAATTTCCTCTTTACTGCTGTATTTTTCCAATATGTATTCCGCCTGATATTGACCGGCCATATACTCATTCGATGCCACGTAGATATAGCGGTCTTCTTCCAGTTGTCCGTCATCCGGCGCATTGTTGATAAATATAATAGGTATATCCCCTGCTGCCGCTTTCAATTCCGTCACAATATCAGCAGAAATTGGTCCACATAAGATTACGTCACATCCCTGTTCCCGCGCATTCTTAACCTGTATATCCTGCATTTCGACAGAATTCTCCGCATAGCCTACGTTAAAATCTATACCGCGTATCCGCGCCTGCTCTTCGAGTTGATGCGCCCAGTCTTCATAATAGGTTCCGCTTTCCATCGCAGCATAATACGTTTTCACATTACCCGCTGTCTCCGCATTACCACAGCTGCTCATCATAAAAATAGTCATTGCCGACGTCAATACCATTGCACTTGCCTTTTTTTTCATAAAGTACACCCATTCTTCTGCTTACTTTTTTTATTTATCAAAATTTTAAGTATTTTAATAGGGAACTTATATCAAAAAGATAGTGAAAATGTTAAAACTATGACATAAAGGTGATGGGAATCATTGAAGCCATAAAAGGCTATAACATTGAGACAAACCAGGTCAAGAAATAGGAACTCGTCCACGGCCATATACTATGATATGACCTCCATACTGTCTAAATCTATGTCCGTCCTGTTAAGCGCGATCCCGGTCTGTTTTCGGTTACCAGTTGCATGGTCATTGTTTCTTCCATGTGACGGCTTTAATCATTTTACGTTTATATATTGTTTCGTTGCCATTTCTCCTCAGAGCGATCGGGTAGGAGGCTACCCATT
>DLAA01000144.1 GCA_002493835.1 Lachnospiraceae bacterium UBA7060
AGAAATCTGTACTGTTTTCATTGCAAAAATACCTCCTTTTACTTTTTGTGCTCCCTCGTTTTTATACTATATGTTAGGGATGGAAAAGTCAATGATAAAACAATACAAAAAATGCGGAGATTACTATGAGAAGTGTAGCATTACATAATTTGGGCTGTAAGGTGAATTCCTATGAGTTGGATTATATGCAACAAGTATTACAGGAAAAGGGATATAAAATTGTGCCTTTTGATGAAGCGGCCGATGTCTATATCGTGAATACTTGTACGGTCACAAATATTGCGGACAGAAAGAGCAGACAGATGCTGCACCGTGCGAAGAAAAGGAATCCCAATGCCGTGGTGGTGGCAGTGGGATGCTATGTCCAGACAGGCGTCGAAAGTCTTGAAAAAGACAATTCGGTGGATCTTGCCATCGGTAATAATCGTAAAAAGGAACTGGTGGAGATTCTTGAAGCGTATCTGGAAGAAAGAAGAGCAGGAAGGGTTCCCGGACGGGAGGAGACGGATAGCGGGCAGGGGTCCCCTGCTGTAATGGTTGATAAGATTGACATAGACCATGCCCAATATGAGGAGATGACCTTGAAAAGGACAGCGGAGCACACCCGCGCATATATCAAAATTCAGGATGGCTGTAACCAGTTTTGCTCATACTGCATTATTCCTTATGCCAGAGGCAGGGTCAGGAGCCGCGGCGAGGAGGATATTTTAAAGGAAGTGGAGGGAATGGCCAAGGCGGGCTATCGGGAGATAGTGTTGACGGGTATTCATATCAGTTCTTATGGCGTTGATCGGGGCAGAAGTGAGCTGCTTTCTCTTTTAGAGAAGCTTTCGCAAATTGAGGGAATCGACAGAATTCGACTGGGATCTTTGGAGCCGGGCATTGTAACGGAGGACTTTGCGGCGGGCATTCGCTCCTTGTCGAAGGTTTGCCCCCACTTTCACCTTTCCTTACAGAGCGGAAGCGATACCGTGCTTCGAAGGATGAACCGGCATTATGACACGAAGGCCTATTACAGGGCAGTGGAGCTGCTTAGAAAAAATTATGGGAATCCGGCCATCACTACTGATGTGATCGTCGGTTTTCCGGGGGAGACGGAAGAAGAATTCTGCCAGACCGAAAACTTTTTGCGGCGTGTAGGATTTTATGAGATGCATATTTTCAAATACTCTAAAAGAAAAGGAACCCGGGCAGCTGAAATGGAAGGACAACTGACGGAAGCGGGGAAGGCGCTCAGAAGTGACCGGTTGATAAAACTAGAAAGAGAAATGTCCCGGGCTTACCGAGAGAGCTTTATCGGGCAGCAGGAACAGGTACTTTTCGAGGAGATTGTCACGATAGAGGGAAAAAACTGGTGGGTCGGACATACGCCGCATTATATAAAAGCGGCAAAGAAGGCGGCTCCCGGGGAGAGCCTGCACAATCAGCTCCTTTCCTGCCGGCTTGAAGGTTTTTTGGAGGAAGAGATTCTGCGGGCTGGGACATAGACTATTGACCGGGTTTGGATTTACCGATATAATAAATAGGGAAAATAGGCTTTCTAATTCCGGGGCATGATATGGGGAGACAATGCAAAATCTGCAGACCTCCGCATAGTGAGAAGAGAGTAACGGATGATGACGGAGATGTCTGGTCATAAAGGAAAAGACAGAACAATATTCTGGATATCGATGCGTTCGCTTCTGGTGGTGCGGACAGCCGAGATGCTTCTTCTGCTGGCCAGTCTTGTGCTGGGCGGCGTGATACAGACCTTAAACCGCAATGCGCAGGATATTTTGGCGAAGCAGGTAGAGAATCGGAGCAGTTATCTTGCTGGCAGCATGGCCTTAAGCTGGTCTAATTTGAGTGTGATAACGAGTAAAGTGAACACTTATGTGCAGGGGCAGATTGACAGTGGAAAGACAGTGGAGGAGATCACCACAGAAGATGCCGGCACCATGCTGACAGGTGAGATCTGCCAGCATTTGATCGATACTATGTACACGAAACAAGTGTCGGGAATTTTTATACTTTTATATACACAGGCCCTGGATGGGCGTGCCATTAACGATGTGCAAGGTATTTATTTGCGAGATTCGGGCCCTGTTTCCGCGGCTTGCGGGGATGTTTTGGTGGAAAGGGCGCCTGTGGAGGTGGTGCGTTCCGAGAGATTGGACATGGATACAGGCTGGCAGCCGTTTTTTTCTGCAAAGGACAGTGTACAACAGCCATTCTTTTATAAACCATATCAGGCGGCGGTTAATGGAAATGGGGCGCTTTCTGCGGAAGCCTGTGGGTACTGGACAACGGAGACTTATCACCTCTCGGGGGATGATAAACAGGCCATTGCTTATTCACAGCCTTTGATTTTGCCAGACGGCACGGTCTATGGCGTGCTGGGGGTGGAGGCTTCGACAGAATATTTAAAGACACTTCTGCCAAGTGATGAGTTTTTGGAGATGGAGCAAGGCTCTTATATGCTTGCCTGTAGTGCGCAGGACGGCGTTCTAAGGCCGGTAGTTTTATCCAGCGGATATATGACCGAACAAATGGCTGAAGATCTGCGGTTTACTTTTACAGATGATAAGTGTAAAACTGTGACAGATGAGAGAGAGAATTATTACGGGGCAGTGGAAAATTTGGCTCTCTATAGCAAGAATACGCCCTTTAGTTCTGAAAAGTGGTATTTGATAGGATTTACAAGACAGGATGATCTTTATGCTTTCGCGATTCAGGTCACCAGGACGCTGGCCGTTGCTTTTGTGGGAATGATAATAATCGGCTTGATTGGTATCTTTCTGGTGAGCTATAGTTTAACCAGACCGGTTCGTATTCTTTCGGAGGAAGTGGAAAAGGCGAAACGGATGGGAACGCTGCCTTCTCTTCCAGCCACAGGAATCCGAGAGATCGATCAATTTTCCAAGGCTATTATGAGACTGCAGCAGGAAGTGACGGATTCCGCCACGCGTTTTATGCAGATTATACAGATGTCCAGTGCAGATTTGGCAGGGTATGAGCTGAAGGAGGGCTCTGACAGAGTATTTGTGACTGCAAATTATTTCCCGTTGATGGGAGCGGAGAATGTGGACATAGAAAATTTGACGGTGGATAAATTTCGTGAGATTAAGATGGAGATCAAGCGTAATCTGCCAGCCAGAACCGAGGAGGATGGCAGCACAGTCTATACTATGGTGAATGAAGACGGTACAGTGCGGTATCTACGCTCTTCTGCGACTCAGGACGGAGACAGGCTTGTAGGACTTTTGGAGGATGTCACAGTATCCACTTTGGAAATGAAGCAGATAGAGAGAGAACGTGACAGCGATATTCTGACTAAGCTTTATGGCAGACAAGGTTTCCACAGAGAGGCTGAAGAGCTGTTTGGGCAGCGTGATGTGATGAAGCATGCGGCTCTGCTTATGATTGACTTGGATAATTTAAAAATCACTAACGATAGATTTGGTCATAATTTTGGCGATCTCTACATTCAGACGGCGGCAAAATGCTTTCAGGATAATACGCCGGAAGGAACGCTGTGTGCCCGCGTTGGTGGAGATGAGTTTGTGATCCTCTTCTATGGTTATGACGAAAGGGATACAATCAGGGAGTGTTTAAAGAAGCTGTATCAGGCCATCAGAGCAGTAGATTTTGAGCTTCCTGATGGGCAGAATATGGGTCTTAGCGCTTCAGGCGGCTTTGCCTGGTATCCGGAGGACAGCGATAGTCTGTCACTTTTGATAAAATATTCGGATTTTGCCATGTATCAGGTGAAACGGTCTAAAAAGGGACAGCTTCGAGAGTTTGACAGCGAGGCATGGGCTCAGCAGATGTCTGAAGATCAGAGTCGTTTAGAATTCCACCAGATGCTTGAGTCACAGAAAATTAATTATCATTTTCAGCCCATTTTTCGGGCGGAGAACGGTTCAGTGTACGGTTATGAGGCTTTGATGCGCGTGGATATGCCTAGTCTGCGCAGTCCTAAAATGGTACTGCAGATTGCAAGGGAAGAGGGCTGCATGAGCGAGATCGAAAAGATCACCATATTTAAGGCTACTGAGAGCTATGAGTCGCTGCTTGAGAAGGGAGCAGTATTGCCGGATGCTTTTTTGTTTATCAATTCTATAGCCAATGAGTCCATGACTAAGGAGGACGAACAGGAGTATCATAGGCGATTCGAGAAGCTGCAAGATCGGATTGTTATCGAGATTACAGAGACGGAGAATCTGGAGATGGAGCTGATTCGGAAAAAGAGTGCGACAGAGGGCTTTACAGGTGTCTTTGCACTGGATGATTATGGCAGCGGTTATAACAGTGAATTAAATCTCTTGACATTGAATCCTCATTATGTGAAGGTGGATGTCAGCATCGTGCGCAGCATTGATGCTGACGAGAACAAGCAGCAGATTGTGAGAAATATTGTGCAGTACGCTCATGAGCGGGGTATGAAGATCATCGCTGAAGGGATAGAGAGCGGTTTGGAACTGAAAAAACTTCTTGAGCTTCAGGTGGATCTCTTACAGGGCTATTATCTCGCAAAACCGGGCGCAGTGCCTCCGGCACTCTCCGAGGATGCAAGACTTCTTTTGTGGAATAGAAAATGAGGATTTGCCGTTGAATTTTTTGGAAAATGATGGTAATATGCTATAAACTCAGAGTCGTGCAGATTTTCGAATGGCATGGCGCAAGGTGGTTATACTAATAACAGTAGATAAGGGCGTGAAAATATGCGGGATCGGGATTTGGAAAATACACAGTTTTTTACCGTGGAGACGGAGCCGGAGACAGGCGTTAAGCTTGTTCTGTCCACGGTGTATGAGGCGTTGACGGAGAAGGGGTATAACCCGGTCAATCAGATCGTTGGATACATCATGTCCGGCGACCCCACTTACATCACCAGCCATAAGAGTGCCAGAAGCCTGATTATGAAGGTGGAGAGGGATGAGCTTGTGGAAGAGATGCTTGTGGAATATATCAAAAACTCTATTAAAAATGGATAGTAGTGGGAAAAACAGATGAGGATCATGGGATTGGATCTTGGTTCTAAGACAGTGGGGGTGGCCATTAGTGACCCCTTATTAGTCACGGCACAAGGGATCGAGATTATCAGGCGAAAGGATGAGAACAAGCTCAGGCAAACGCTCGCTCGCATTGAAGTGCTGATTGCAGAGTACGAGATTGAAAAGATTGTGCTGGGTCTGCCAAAAAATATGAACAATACGATGGGGGAGCGGGCTGAACTTTCGCTTGAATTTAAAGAAAAGCTGGAGCGGCGGACCGGTCTTCCTGTTGTGATGTGGGATGAGAGACTGACAACGGCAGCGGCAGACAGGGCTATGATAGAGGCTGGTATCCGAAGGGAAAATCGCAGGGATCACGTGGATAAAATTGCGGCATGCTTTATTTTACAGGGATACCTAGATTATCTGACTGCACAGTCGGAACAGGAGAAGTGACAGGATGGAAAAAATTACATTTACATCAGAGGCGGGGAAAGCTGTCGAATTTTATGTCCTGGAACAGACTAGGATCGGCGGCATGGACTATCTTTTGGTAGCGGATTCTGCGGATGACGACGGAGAGGCACTTATTTTGTGCGATGTTTCTGATCCGGAGGCTCCTGAGGCAGTGTACGAGATCGTGGAAGATGATGAAAAATTAAGCGCGGTGGCAGCTGTGTTTGAAAAGATGATGGACGACATAAATATTATTTAGCGGAAAGTGGAGGGAAGTTTTTTGAAGAAAAATGAAAAGGGGAAGTCAGCAGCTAAACTGAAAGTTATCCCATTAGGCGGTTTGGAGCAGATTGGGCTTAATATTACTGCTTTTGAATATGAGGATAGCATTGTAGTTGTGGACTGTGGATTGTCTTTCCCGGAGGACGAAATGCTGGGAATTGACCTGGTGATACCGGATATTACGTATCTTCGAGACAACACAAACAAGGTCAAGGGGTTTGTGATCACCCATGGACATGAAGATCACATCGGGGCACTGCCCTATGTTTTGAAAGAGTTAAACATACCTGTCTACGCGACGAAGCTGACGATGGGTATCATAGAAAACAAGCTGGAAGAGCACGGATTGATGAAAACTACTAAAAGGAAGGTTGTGAAGTTTGGTCAATCTATTAATTTAGGTCAGTTTCGGATAGAATTTATAAGAACTAACCATAGTATTGTGGATGCGGCAGCACTGGCCATCTATTCTCCGGCGGGGGTGGTAGTGCATACAGGAGATTTCAAGGTGGATTATACGCCGGTGTTTGGCGACGCCATTGATTTACAGCGGTTTGCAGAACTTGGGAAAAAGGGTGTGCTTGCGCTGATGTGCGACTCCACTAACGCGGAGAGAACTGGATTTACGCCTTCTGAGAAAACCGTGGGAAAGACATTTGATTCACTCTTTCTGGAACATAAGGATACCCGTATTTTGATTGCTACTTTTGCTTCCAATGTGGACAGAGTACGCCAGATCATTAACACGGCGGAAAAGTTTGACAGAAAAGTAGTGGTGGAGGGGCGCAGTATGGTCAATATCATACAGACTGCCTCCGAGCTGGGCTATCTGCAGATAGCCGACAGGACGTTGATTGATGTGGAGGAGCTTAAGAATTATCCGCCTGAGAAGACAGTTATCATCACCACTGGCAGCCAGGGTGAGAGCATGGCGGCGTTAAGCCGAATGGCAGGCAACAATCATAAAAAGATATCTATTATGCCGGGAGATACGGTGATCTTTTCATCTCATCCCATACCAGGCAATGAGAAGGCAGTTACCAATATTATCAATGAGCTTCAGATGAAAGGCGCAGATGTGATCTTTCAAGATGTACATGTGTCAGGGCATGCCTGTCAGGAGGAGATCAAGCTAATCTATTCTCTGGTGAAACCCAGATACGCGATTCCGGTTCATGGGGAGTACAAGCACAGGAAAGCACAGGCGAAAATCGCTGCGGAATTAGGGATTGCCAAAGAAAATATTTTTATGCTGCAGTCTGGAGATGTGTTGGAGATGGATGACCAAAAGGCTGTCGTGAACGGTAAGGTGCCCGTGGGTGCAATTCTTGTGGATGGACTGGGCGTGGGCGATGTCGGCAATGTAGTGCTGCGCGATAGACAGCATCTTGCGGAAGATGGGATCATGATCGTGGTGATGGCTTTGGAGTCCCATAGCGACCAGCTTATCTCAGGGCCTGATATTGTATCAAGAGGTTTCGTTTATGTAAGAGAGTCCGATGAGCTTCTGGATGAGGCCAGACTTTTAGTAAATGAGGCTGTGCAGGACTGCTTAGACCGGGGTAAGACCGATTGGGGTAAGCTAAAGAGTACAGTTAAAGATGTGTTGAGCGATTTTGTTTGGAAGAAGACAAAGAGAAGACCGATGATACTGCCTATTATTATGGAAGTCTAGCAGCGAGAAAGTATCGAAAATGCAGTTTTGTGAATGGCGTGTGTCAAACTGTGTATTTGATAGAGGAGAGGGATGCATCATGTCAGACAAAGAGATTATAGAAGCAGCCAGACAGTTTGCGGATCAGATTATGACCTCAGACACATATAAAGAATATCTTTACCAACGGGAGAAGATAAAAAAGCAGCCGGAGCTCTACGATAAGGTGAATGAATACAGGCAGCGCAATTTTGACCTTCAAAACGAGACGGATGGCGACGATCTGCTTGAGCGAATGGAGGCTTTTGACAAGGAATACGAGAAATTCAGGGAGAATCCCTTGGTAGATGATTTTTTGCAGGCCGAACTGGCTTTCTGCCGTATGATGCAGGAAGTCTATGTGCTGCTTGCAGATGAGATTGATTTTGAGGTGTAAGAGGGGCAATAAGTATGAGTATAAAATCTGTTATTGGCTCCACCGTGGAAATGATTTTTAAAGTGGTGGTTTTGGCTTTTGTTGTGATGTATATTTTTAGAACTGCTGTAGCAGCTTATGATTACGGTTATCGTGTATTCACAGAGGAGCCTGTCTCTTCGGGAGAGGGCAGGACCATCAGCGTCATTGTGGAGGATCCGGTGTCCGTGAAGGATGTAGGAAAGATGCTGGAGGAGAGAGGTCTGATTCGGGACGCGAATCTTTTCGTGGTGCAGGAGCTTGTATCCGAAAATCATGGTAAGCTGCAGCCCGGTATCTACGATCTGAATACATCCATGACCGCTGAGGAAATGCTGGATGTGATGGCAGCAGACGCTCCGGAAGAAGAGGAGGAGACACAGTGATTTCTAAAGAGCGTATTGACACTTTTCTTGCCTCCCTGGATGCAGGGAACACAGCTTTTCTAGATCAGATAGAAAGGGAAGCTTTGCAGGCCAATGTGCCAGTTATACGCACGCAGACGCAAGGATTGATTCGATTTCTGCTCGCACTGCGAAAACCAATGTCCATTCTGGAAGTGGGATGTGCCATTGGTTTTTCTGCGCTGTTAATGAGTGAATATGCACCGGAGGGATGCCGGATCACCACAATAGAAAATTATGAAAAACGCATTCCCGTGGCCAGAAAGAATTTTGCCCGGGCAGGGAAGACAGACGTCATAACTCTTTTGGAGGGAGATGCGGCGGATATATTGAAGGATCTTGAGGGACCATACGATTTTATCTTTATGGATGCGGCGAAGGGCCAATATATTCGTTTTTTGCCGGAGACACTCCGCCTTCTTGGGCCAGGAGGGCTCTTGGTCTCAGATAATGTACTGCAGGACGGAGACGTGATGGAGTCACGGTTTGTGGTGACCAGGAGGAACCGTACGATCCACAGCAGAATGCGGGAGTACCTCTATGAACTGACCCACAATGAGATGTTGGAGACTGTGGTGCTGCCCGTAGGGGATGGTGTGACGGTCAGTGTAAAACGTGTGTGAAAAGTAACTAAAGGAAGGGGTATTCACCGAGGAGTATGGAATATGATGAGGGATAAAAGGAAGCCGGAACTGCTCGTGCCGGCCGCCAGTCTCGAGGTATTGAGAACAGCTGTTATTTTTGGGGCTGACGCGGTATACATCGGTGGCGAAGCCTTTGGCTTGCGGGCAAAGGCGAAAAATTTCTCTATGGAGGAAATGGCGGAAGGCATCGCTTTTGCTCACGAAAGAGGTGTGCGGGTTTACGTCACCGCCAACATCCTTGCACATAATTATGACTTGGAGGGAGCGGAAAAATATTTTTATGAGCTCAAGGAACTGAGGCCGGATGCGCTCATCATAGCAGATCCGGGCATGTTTTCACTGGCACGAAAAATTTGTCCCGAAATTGATATCCATATTTCCACCCAGGCAAATAATACGAACTATTTAACCTACTGTTTCTGGTATGAGCAGGGTGCGAAACGGGTGGTTTCAGCCAGGGAGCTTTCTTTAAAGGAAATTAGAGAGATCAGAGAGCGGATCCCCGACGACATGGAGATTGAGAGCTTTGTTCACGGTGCCATGTGCATTTCCTATTCGGGACGGTGTCTTCTCAGCAATTACTTTACCGGACGGGACGCAAACCGTGGTGCCTGTACGCATCCCTGCCGCTGGAAATATGCTCTGGTGGAGGAGACAAGGCCGGGAGAATATCTGCCTGTGTTCGAAAATGACCGCGGGACTTTTCTCTTTAACTCCAAAGATCTCAATATGATTGAGCATATTCCGGAGTTGGTTGATGCGGGAATTGACAGTTTTAAGATTGAAGGAAGAATGAAGACGGCCCTCTATGCGGCAGCGGCAGCGCGTACTTATAGGCGGGCCATTGACGATTATTTTTGTTCGGAAGAAACTTACCGCGAAAATATGGAATGGTATCGAGCGCAGATTGCCAAGTGCACATATCGGAAATTTACCACGGGCTTTTATTTTGGGAAGGCAGATGAAAATACCCAAATTTACGACGAGAGCACCTATGTGAAGGAATCTATTTATCTGGGAACGGTCAGTGCACTTGTGGTGGAAAGAGAGAAGAATGGAGAGGCCGGGGAGCTGGACAGCGGCTGGCAGACGCATATGTGCGCCCGCATTGAGCAGCGCAATAAATTTAGCGTTGGGGACGAAATAGAGATCATGAAGCCGGATGGCAGAGATATCCCGGTGCGGGTTTTGGCCATGTACGATGAGAATGGAATGCCGGTGGAGTCCTGCCCTCATCCGAAACAAATCATCGATGTAAAGCTTTCT
Source organism: Lachnospiraceae bacterium UBA7060 (assembly GCA_002493835.1). Taxonomy (GTDB): domain Bacteria; phylum Bacillota; class Clostridia; order Lachnospirales; family Lachnospiraceae; genus UBA3282. Next base: position 10,137 of record DLAA01000144.1, read on the forward strand.
GAGGAGGCTGCTGTTGGGGATATCCTCCGGGTGGAGAAATAATCATTTTCGAATGGCTTACCGTTTTGCAAATATGAAAAAAATAAAATTAGGGCTTGCATTTTAAGAAAAATTAGGGTATTCTAAGAAAGTAAATTGTATACAGGTATTCAGAACGATGGCGTTCCAAAAAATATGTTTTTTTTGGAACGCATTTTTTTAAGGCTGAATGCGGATATGGAGGAAAAGGCTGCATAAACTCTTTGAAGAGCAATGTATGCGGCTGGAAACTTCGGAATGGAGGAGATTATGAGCGAAGTATTCAATGTGGAAGAAATTTTTGCGAAGAATGTGTTCACTCTGGGCAAGATGCAGGAGCGTCTAACGAGGAGTGCTTACAAGGAAGTGGTCAAGGTGATGAATGAGGGCGGTGAGCTCTCTATGGCGACTGCAAATTTGGTTGCTAAGGCCATGAAGGACTGGGCAGTGCAAAATGGGGCTACCCATTACACCCATTGGTTTCAGCCGCTTACGGGCATCACGGCCGAAAAACATGACGCCTTTGTATCACATCCCGACGAGCTTGGTAAAATGCTGACAGAGTTTTCTGGAAAAGAGCTGATCAAGGGTGAACCTGATGCGTCTTCCTTTCCTTCTGGAGGTTTGCGTGCTACTTTCGAAGCGAGAGGTTATACTGCCTGGGATATTACTTCTCCCGCATTCCTAAAGGAGTCCGGCTGTGGCACAATCCTCTGTATTCCGACTGCTTTCTGCTCTTACACGGGCGAGGCGCTGGATAAAAAGACTCCTCTTCTGCGTTCCATGGAGGCGTTGAGCGACCAAGCGCTGCGTATTGTGAGGCTGTTCGGCAATACGGGAGCGACCAAAGTGACGGCTTCTGTGGGACCGGAGCAGGAATATTTTTTGGTAGATAAAGATCTATATATGAAGAGAACGGATTTGATGTTTGCAGGGCGTACTCTCTTTGGCGCGCCGGCCCCTAAGGGACAGGAGATGGAGGATCACTACTTCGGCGTTATCAGGGAGCGTGTGGGCGCGTTTATGAAAGATTTGAATGAAGAACTGTGGAAGCTGGGTGTCACCGCAAAGACGCAGCATAACGAGGTGGCTCCCGCACAGCATGAGCTGGCGCCCATTTATGAGACGGCAAACATTGCGGTTGACCACAACCAGATCGTCATGGAGACGATGAAGAGAGTGGCGATTAAACATAACATGCGCTGCCTTCTGCATGAGAAGCCTTATGCAGGAGTGAACGGCTCCGGTAAGCATGACAACTGGTCTATTACGACAGACAATGGTGTAAATCTCCTAGATCCCGGTGATACGCCTAACGAAAACGTGCAGTTTCTGCTGGTACTGGCATGTATTATGAAGGCGGTGGACACCCATGCGGATCTTCTGCGTCAGTCTGCTTCCGACGTTGGGAACGATCACAGACTCGGGGCTAACGAGGCGCCTCCGGCGATTATTTCTATTTTTCTTGGTGAACAGCTTGAAGATGTGGTGACACAGCTTATCGAGACAGGAGAGGCAACTTCTGTCAAAGAAGGAGGTAAACTTCTCACGGGTGTGAGTACTTTACCTGATTTCCAGAAGGATGCAACGGATAGAAACAGAACGTCGCCTTTTGCCTTTACCGGAAACAAATTTGAATTTCGTATGGTAGGTTCCGCCGATTCCATTGCAAGTCCAAATACTACATTGAATGCAATTGTGGCCGAAGCATTCTGTGAGGCGGCTGATATTCTGGAGAAGGCGGAAAATAGGGAGCTGGCGATTCACGATCTGATCAAAAAATATATGACCGAGCATCAGAGAATTATTTTTAACGGAAATGGGTATTCCGAAGAATGGGTGGCTGAGGCGACAAGAAGAGGTCTGCCCAACATCAAGTCTATGATTGAGGCAGCTTCTACCCTCACCACTGATAAGGCAGTAAAACTGTTTGAGAAGTTTGGTATTTTTACCAAAGTGGAGTTGGAGTCCAGAGAAGAAATTATTTATGAGACTTACGCAAAATCTATCAATATAGAAGCCCTTACCATGATTGATATGGCAGGTAAACAGATTATTCCCGCTGTGATACGTTATACCAGGGAGCTTGCGGATACGGTAAACGCAGTGAAGACGGCGGGCGCGGATGCGATGATACAGGAAGAACTGCTGCGTGAGGTGAGCGAGAAACTTACGTCTATGCAGATGGCTTTGAAAAAACTGGAGAAAGCGGAAAAAGAAGCATCCGCAATGACAGATGTCAAAGCCCAGGCATTTTTCTACAAGGATACAGTAAAGGTGATCATGGATGAGCTTCGTGCGCCGGCGGATGAACTTGAGATGATTGTGGATAAGGAGTATTGGCCGATTCCGACCTACGGTGAGTTGATGTTTGAAATTTGATATCATTTTTAAAAAAGTTGGAAAAAGGGCTTGCCAAGAAGCTCTTTTTCCTATATAATTAGAAAATGTTGATGGGCTATCGCCAAACGGTAAGGCAACGGACTCTGACTCCGTCATTTCAAGGTTCGAATCCTTGTAGCCCAG
>DLAA01000070.1:0-4928 GCA_002493835.1 Lachnospiraceae bacterium UBA7060
GTCTTGATGTAGGCTAATAGCTGTTTCTGCAAGTCTTTTTTCTCCCGTAAAGTGCTTTCCACGGCTTTCAGTCCGGCGTGGACGCTCGATAGTTCCGCACTGGCAGCGGCAAGGGCGGCTATGGCTTTCTCAACCGCTTTTTCTTCTGTGTCATTGAATGTAAGCATGATTATTTTAGCGACAAATCTCACCTCCTGTCTCCGGCAGAGATAATGGGGCGGCAGCAAGCAAGTTGTCGCCCCCGCTAAACTCAAAAATTTATAATTTAATTTTATAAATATCTACTACTTCATTTTCAAATGAAAAGCTCCGTTCATACACGCCGCCATTTTTTTGTATAACTTTTATTGACGCTGAATTTTCTTTTTCAACAGATATATGAAGCTCTTTCATTTCTGCTTCTTTAGCCACTTGGAGAAGTTGACATAGCATTTCTGTTGCATATCCCTTTTTTCTTTCAGATGGACGTACACTATACCCACAATTCCCTAAATCTTTCAAAAATTCATTCAGCGTATGTCTCAAATCAATAATTCCGATTATCTTATCATCACTCTTTCTTAAAGCAAAAAAAGTATCCGTAACTACCCAATTTTCATTTACCGTTTTGGGATTCGTGTTTAGCGTTACAGAGGATATCCATTCCTCGTAGCTTTCTGTCTTGTCAAAAAGCTCACTTCCGTAAATAATTTCTTCTCCATGTTGAAAATGTTCCTTTCGATAATCAAGTGCTTTTTCTTTTAGTGCTAAAGTTGGTCTTACCAAAACAATATCATTTTTCATGCTGAACCTCCTCCGGCAATAATAGCCGCTTTATTTCATTTATTATTTGATTGGGAATATCTTTATCCATTTTTATCAACTTGCTGTACATTCGTACTCCTTGATATGCAAAAATAATTACATTGAAAATTGATTCTGGGTTCACAGAATTAAATTCTTTCGTATCCATTCCGTAGTTGATAAGTTCTATCCATGTTGATTTTGAAATTTCGTAATGTTTTTTTACTGAATTATCTTCTTTAGAAACCGCTGGATTACTATAAAATTCGTAAATAGCAAGGCTTATAGAATTTTCGTAATCAATCATTTCTGTTGCATATCTTGAAAGAAGTTCCTGTAATATCGTGGTAGCTGGAACGTGCTGCTCAATTTTAGAAAATACTTCACTTTTTTGCTTATTGGAAAAAGCATTAACTATCTCCAAAAATATCTGCTCGGTGCTTTCATAATGGCGGTACAGTCCTCCACGACTAAGCCCCGTCAATTCGCAAATATCTTTCATAGTTACATCTTTAAATCCCTTTTCCGCAAACAGTTGATATGCCTTTTCTCGAATGTCCTGTTTTGTCTTTTCTCCTTTCAAGCTCATATTATCACCTCTTTTCTTTTGCAACACTCGTGTCGCTTTTAATTATGCGTCATTCGTGTCGCTTTGTCAAGAATAAGTATATCGCAAATTATAAAAATAAGTATGAATGAGGGGGATTTCGTAGTAGTCGGCACTGTGCGTAACTTGCTTTCTTATGGAGTTGTGGGAAAGTCTGTTTGCAGAATGTGGGGAAGCTGCACTTTAGCTTTTCCATGTTCTGTGAACGGACTTTTCCATGACGAAATAGCAAGTAATACACATTTCCATGGTGCTTGTCTTTTGGTCTTTGGTTTCTTTGGTTCGGAGTAGTGTGGTGCTGGCGGTCTATCTCTTGTTTTCGGTTGCTTGCTTCTTTACCGTACATGAGCATTTCGACCTGTTCAACGAAGCAGAATCAGAGAAGAGCAGGATCTCAACCGGCTTTGGGCAAAGATCAGCTGTGCCACGCTTGCAAACTGGGTGATCAAAAAGGGAGAAGCCTTTTTCACGCCTATGTATGCTTTTGCCTGCAAGTACCCGAATTCCTATGGCATCAATTTTAGATAGACGCCTGCCCCGCATCCACGACAACACACCCCCCTGGAGCAATATTCTCTATCGAAGTAACAGGAACAGTATCGTTACCTGCGTTTCTATCTGTGTATTTATTTATCTTTTCATCTTCCTTTGTAAAGCTCTCATATATGTAAAGGCACCTGCAAACCATAAGTATCATCATTATAATTGGTATCAATATGACGATTGCCCTCAGCAGATACGCAATCACTCTGGAATAAATCAATGGCTTTTTGGTAAAACGATTTCCTCACCACTTTCTTTTGATAATACATAAATATTGCCTGTATCACAGGTAACAGACATTGCAGGTATATGACTGATGAATTCTTTGTTATTCCCATCCTTGCTGCAGGAATACAAATATCCGCCGTCAGTCCTGGAAACATAATAGATTGCCTGCTCATCCATGCAGAAATCATATGCAACTATATTTTCATAAGTGTAAGTTTCATTACTGGAAACATCATATCTTGTTAAAATCCCCTGTTGATTTTTGTAAAAAATACTTTTCCCATCGAATGAAATATTTCCATTTACAGGAATATCGAGCTTTACAATTTTTCTGGTAGATCGGTTTACTTTTGTTATGCCATCATTGCCAATGAAAAACAGGTTATCGTCATTCAGAAAAAAAGCGTGGTGAAAATTCAGAAACTTCTATTTATCCCCTGTTTCATAGTCAATGCCTAAAAGAGAACGCCCGGAATTTGTAATCTGCTCAAAGATTGTTTTTTCCTCAAAGGTATTCAGATTCAACTCGATCACCGAGACCTTCGTTATATCACTGTTATAGTTTCCCACCCGGTTGACATAGCTTTCCATAACCGATGTGGTGTAATACAGATATGGCGGACACACATAAAATGCACGTACTTCTTCTTCATCAGAAAATACCCCAAACATAGGGGAACGTGCTAAAGAATATGTTTCTCCCGTGGAAATATTTTTGAGAGAATAATCAAAAGTCCCTGCATCCCGTATGACTTCATATCCCATACAGTCATAATCTGCCGATGAATTATAGACAACACTTCCCGTTTTTCCACGGCTCGAACATCCCGTCACTGCCAATGCCAGGCCAAACGTGACAGTGAAAGCCAGCCCACGCTTCTTTTGCGCTGATTTCATCAGCCATTTGTTAGAATTGCACCGTAATATCCAGACAACAGCCAGGGCACACAAAAGTACGGATACAAAGAGCAATGTCAATAGCGTAACTGTATCAACCTCCGCAAATATAATTTTCTCATCACCCGTCAGGGCATCGCTCAAAACAATATCCCCTGCAAAAAAAATCTGTTCCAAGCAAAAACGGCAGAGGCAGACGGTAAATGCTGGTTTTCGATAAGCCTATATAGGGAATAATCACGGACACCGCACCTGTAAGCAGGGTGATTGCATACTTTTTTGTCAAAACAGAAATGAATATCAGGAATATGGTAAGAAACACAACGCCAAACATCCGGAGCAGCCCTATAGATACATATCCCTTAAGCAGCGACATACACTTGCTGCTGTCTGCAAAGTAACGAATGCTCTGAATCGGATAATCCCCATCCGGCAGTCCATATTTGAACCTGTAAAATCCGTATTCGATAAGCGAAATGCACAGCGATAGGAAAAGGACAACCGCAATCATAATGAGCAGCTTATACAGAGCGCTTTTTCGCCCCTCCTTTGAAGTCAGGATCAGGGTGTCCATCTGGCAGCTGTACTCAGAACAGAAAACAGGCGTAACAATCAGCAAAATGCCAAGGAAGAGAATGAAATTAAGCGTACCTTTTCCAAGAAGCCCCATCCATCCGTTTGTCTGGAAAAAAACAGCGGTTCCCCGCATTTTCGCAGATATAGAGATACTGCTGATAGATAACCTCAAATCCATTTTGACGCTCCAGAACCTTCTCAATTTCCCGGCTCTCTTTTTTATATTCACTTTCACTAATCTTCCCGTCATAATAGTTCTCCAAAAGGCTGTTCTGCCTCTCCTTAGCTTCCGCAATCCTCTCCGCCTCCTGCTCCAGATAAAAAGAAGATTCCTCAGTGCAGTAGCCGTTTACCTTTTCCAGATTATAGAAACCACCCCTGCGATTATGGCAAAAATAATTGCTGCCTGGAAACTCTGTACCGGATATCCTGCAAAACCAATAAACTCGGTCTTGCTGAATAGTATGCGGTTAGCAAGCAGCGAATATGGATTTATAATTTTAAGCCAGGTATTACTGAAACAGCTCTGTGACGCACCTGTAATAATGAAACACAGGGCTGCCCCGAAATCAGCAGCAAACGGAACAAGGGCATTACGCCCAAACATGGAAATCAATAGAAATACCATGCTCATCGTCCATACGCCGACTATCCTTACCACTGCGGACAGAACCGCATATTGCCATAAATTACAGTTTACCGCAGCCGTGCTGAAATTACTGACGGCATACAGCGGAAGATCCCCTCCTTTCGCCGTTCCGAAAAAATATACAAAACCAATATAATCCACAACAGAAAACCATAGAGCCACACTGATTGCAAACAAAGAAACTGTGGCAATTTTAACAAATGTGGTCCTTTTACCGCCGCCCAAATTTGTCAGCAGCAGCATATCCATCTGTGTTTCCTTTTCGCAGACAAAGGTACTGACAACCCCGTACAGGCAAAGAAATAAAACCAATATGCCCGAAATATCATAGTTCAGATAATAGTTATACATTTCCTCATAGGCAAAGGCTTTTATGCTCCGTCCGGAATAAAGGTTATAGATCACACTGTTTTTACGTGCTTCTACAGTCTGCCCCTGTTCTTTGTAAACAGCGGCATTTTCTTTTGCCCTCTCTGCCACTTGAAGCGCATAAGTCCGATAATGATAGAAATATTCCATACTCATTGCTCGCGGAAAGTCTTGCGACTCTCGCGGCATTCGTCAAATGCCTGTGCAAGCCCGGCACTTGACTCATTGCTCGCGGAAGTAATACAGAAATACATCTTCCAGGTTAGGGGAAACCTT
>DLAA01000070.1:5259-7142 GCA_002493835.1 Lachnospiraceae bacterium UBA7060
TCCCACACTTTCCCATAGATATTCTGTTCTAATGTGTCGGTAGTTCCCTGGGTTATTAAGAAGCCTTCCTTTAAGATAATAATCTCCTTTGCAATACACTCCACATCGGAAACGATATGGGTAGCCAGCAAAACTGTCCGTCCCTGTGCAAACTGTGAAATCAGGTTGCGAAAACGGATTCGCTCTCTCGGATCAAGTCCTGCCGTCGGCTCATCCAGAATCAGAATTTCAGGATCACCCAGCATTGCCTGGACAATGCCGACTCTCTTCCGCATACCGCCGGAAAGGGCACCAATCTTTTTATCTTTAGCGTCTAAAAGATTAACAATACCCAAAAGTTCCAAAGCCCGCTTTTTTCCCTGTCCGACAGATATTCCTTTCAATGCACACATATACAGCAGAAAATCCATCACCGTAAAATCCCGGTAGAAGACAGGATATTGCGGCATATATCCGATTTTTGACAGGAAGTCCTTACCCAATGTTCTTGCGTCCTGTCCGTCAATCAATACCGTTCCGCTATTGCTTCCCAAAATACCCACAAATATATTGATCAGCGTCGTCTTTCCCGCACCGTTCGCCCCTAAAAGTTCATAGACGCCCTCCGTGAGTTCCGTGGTGAAGTCCTTTAGGGCATACTTACCCTTATACTGCTTTGAAACATTTTGTAATGATATTTTCATCAATAATTACCCCGCAAAGCCAAAGGTTGTTATCAAAGTGCTTACCTCGTCAATGCCCCGTCCAAGTACAACGATACAGGTGTTGGATTCATGCAAAATCAAAATCTGTGGAACACGCAGGAAATAGGCGCTGTTACTGTCCTGAACAGTTTCCGTATGGATACTTTTTCCCGATGCTGTATCATAAATGTTGATTGTAACACTGTCTTCCCCCACAATAGAAGTAGCCACATATTTCCCCTTCCCGGAACAGTAAACACCGTCTTTTCCTTCACTGCGGCTTGAGAATGACATGGTTTTCTCTGTATTAGATGCTGTGTCAAGCATCAGCAAGGTTCCGTTATTTTTGTCAAAGCTTTGGGGCATGATAAGTAAGTTTCCACCCTTTTGCACCTCTTCCACAGCCACCTTATAGTCCGCCTTTTTTATTATCGTAAGATTTGCGCTGTCTGTAGATACTGTGCCATAAACACTAACCCCATCTCCGCCATTGGAAGTATCTGTAGCCATGCCTACATAAACTAAAGTGTTGTTTCCCGTAAAGGTTAGGCTGTCCATAGTTACAATCTGCATATGATCTGCTGTACCTTCTTCGGAGTAGTTCAGAATGGTACGAACTTTCCGGGAGGAAGTATCATAGATGTAAAGCCCCTGAAATCCGCCAAAAGCAATCTGTTTTCCGTCTTGCGAAATAGCGATCCCTGTGGTTTGTAAAATAAAATCATCACTTAATAATCCACCAAAGGAAATGGTATCACAAATAGCAAAGTCCTTATTCAGTATGTATCCAGTGATACCACCATTGCTTTCTGATGTGACAAACGAACCGTTGCCAGCTCCGCCGCTGCCTTTTCCCTGTCCCGCAACAAAGTAGCCGTCTGCATAAGTCTGCACGCATAACTCTTTCATGGAAATATCCGCACTTGCGATAGTTTCACCTTTCGCCGTATCGTAAAGATAGAGTTTATCCGCCTCAACAATAATCCGGCTTCCATCGGCATAATAACAGCCTTTGACTTTTCCGGAAAAAGTTGAATCCTTAACTGTACCAACTTCCATAATCATTTTATCTGTACCGTCACCCTGCAGATCAATCACGTTCCTATCACTGCTTTCATTTCCGGTATTTTCCGATAAATAATCTTCTTCGTATTGTGACTCAATTTTTACGGTTTCATTTTCAGAGCTGCTCCCATTCTC
>DLAA01000102.1 GCA_002493835.1 Lachnospiraceae bacterium UBA7060
CTGATCACATTTTGACGGTTGAGACTGCCGCTTAAGCTATCGACCCAATCCTTCATCCCTGCATCCGAGGTGATGATCAGGTGCCCGTTTCTGTCAAGCGTCCAGTCCTGGCCGCCGCCAAACAAATCAATCGGCCTATTTTCCACCGATACTGTGTCAGATTCTTCGCCGCAGATGATCTTCACTGTCGCGCTGCAGCTTCCCGGCGCCTCTTTCGTCGCCGCTGTTGTTGTAAAGCTTACCATCAGCACAACCACGTCCGTACTGTCCATGCCTGCTTTTTCCAGTGCGGCCTTTACCGCCTCCAGAATGGCGCTTTGCAACTTATAGGTCTCAGCCTCAGTGGTATTTGTTACCGTGATTTTCGAAAGCGCTTCCTGCGCCGCCGCCTTCGCTGTTTTCAGCCGGTTTGCGGATTCGCCGTCATCGCCATCGTCAATATAGTCCGCCCATGCCGTCCATGCCTGTTTATATGCAGTTACAGTCCCCGCCGGAACCTTTATCCCTTTCGATGAAGATGTTACAAATCCACAGTTCTTAAATGCTTCACTACCCAGGCTTGGCGGAGTTTCTCCCTTCATTGTCACAGTTTCCAGCGCGGTGCATTCCACAAATGCCTGTTGCCCTATACTAGTCACTTTTTCTGGAAGCGTTATACTTTTCAGCGCACTGCAGCCATCAAATGCTTGTTTCCCTATGCTCGTCACGCCACTTGGGAGCGTTATGCTTTCCAGTGCACTGCATTCCATAAATGCCTGTTGCCCTATACTAGTCACTTTTTCTGAAAGCGTTATACTTTTCAGCGCACTGCAGCTCTCAAATGCGCGTCCCCCCATGCTCGACACGCTATCCGGGAGCTCTATGCTTTCCAGCGCGCAGAGCCTAAATGCGGCTTCCCCTATGCTCGTCACGTTATCCGGGAGCTCTATACTTTTCAGCGCACTGCAGCGACTAAATGCGAAATCCCCTATGCTCGTCACGCTATCCGGGAGCTCTATGCTTTCCAGCGCCTCGCAGCCACTAAATGCGCCGTCCCCTATACTCTTTATGCCATCCGGGAGCGTTATACTTGCCAGCGCCTTGCAGTCACTAAATACGCTTTCCTCTATGCTCGTTACGCCACTCGGGATCTCTATGCTTGTCAGCGCACTACAGCTACCAAATGCGTATTCTCCTATACTCTTTATGCCATCCGGTAGTGGTATGCTTGTCAGCGAGCTGCAGCCCTTAAATGCATCTTTCTCTATGCTCGTCACGCCATCCGGGAGCGCTATACTTTCCAGCGCACTACAGCTATCAAATGCTTGTTCCCCTATGCTCGTCACGCTACTTGGAATGGTTATGCTCTTCAGATTTATACACCGTTCAAACACTCCAAATAGCTGAGGATAAGATGGTCTGTGCGAAACACTGGTAACACCTTCTTTAAGAATTACACTCGTTACCTTTTGTGCATAGTATGTATTATTGTAATTATTTGGATCTTGAACATTTAACTGTATTTCCTGCGAATGTACATATCCCCACCTATACATACCCTCTTGCGAATTGATCGTCAGAACTCCGGTAGTGGCAAGACTCCAATCATCGCCCGATGTGATAATTCCATCCTCTTCACTGCCGTCTGCCTGTGCCACGGTTTCTGCATCTGCCTGTTGTGCCACAGTTTCTGCATCCACCTGTCGCCCCGCCGTATCCTCCCGTTCCACATCATCGCCGCTGACGGCATCGGTTTTCGCTTCTTCGAGGTTTCCTGCCTCTTTGGATTCCGCGGGCTCTGCTTCCACTTCCGTCTCTTCGCTGCTCAATCGCACCCCGTCCTCCGTCACCGTGTCGCCGCTGACGCTCTCCTGCGTTTGGTTATACCCCCCCCCCTCATTTTCCTGCGCCAGAACGTTTACCGGGGCCGTCCCCAGCGCCGTCCCGGCGGCCATCACCGCCGATAGCATTAGCGCCATTATCCTCTGCAACAAATTTCCCTTCTTTTTTTTCATTGACAATGACTCCTCCATTCTGCACATCTATCATGCGCCTTAATTATTTCTTCAAATGTCAAAAAAACTTTACAGCACCTTTTGACATTCGAATGTGTTGGGTTGATTTTACCATGTTCAGCATATGATAGTAATTCGTCCGGAATACTTTGTCGTTTTTAGGGTACAATTTGCATCTTTCTTAATGAAGGCGTACGTCCCAAAGAATTCGCCCACTGTGTAGAAGTCGCCGCCAATTGGTGCGCCACACAAAAAAACGCATGGTTTACAATTTACTGTCCCATGCGCCTTTACGCTTTTTACTGTTTTATTGATATGAAATGTAACCCAAATTACAGATTCTACGATGCCTCAAAAGTTTCCCTGATTGCCTTGATAAACGCTTCGCAGTCTAATACCGTTACATTCTGAATAGAAGAAATCAACGACAACCCCTTTGTCATCTTTCCCGCTTCTATCGTCTGAATCACAGCCTTTTCCAACTTATCCGCAAACTGCACCAATTCTGATATGTTATCCAGCTCACCGCGTTTTCTGAGCGCTCCTGTCCATGCAAAAATTGTCGCCACAGAGTTAGTGGTTGTCTTCTCTCCCTTTAAATACTGATAGTAATGTCTCTGCACCGTGCCGTGCGCCGCCTCGTACTCGTAGGCTCCGTCAGGCGATACCAGCACAGAAGTCATCATGGCAAGATCCCCAAACGCTGAGGAGACCATATCGCTCATCACATCTCCGTCATAGTTCTTACACGCCCAGATAAAGCCGCCCTTAGCCCTCATGACACGCGCTACCGCGTCGTCGATCAATGTGTAGAAATACTCGATACCCGCCGCCTCAAACTTCTCTTTGTATTCCGCGTCGTATATCTCCTGAAAAATATCCTTGAAAGTATGGTCATACTTTTTGGAGATGGTATCTTTGGTGGCAAACCAAAGATCCTGTTTCGTATCAAGCGCATAATGAAAGCATGTCTTTGCGAAACTTTCGATCGACTTGTTCGTATTATGGATTCCCTGCAAAATGCCAGGCCCCGTAAACTCATGGATCGTCTCCCGAATCTCTGTGCCATCCTCTGCAGTAAATACCAGTTCTGCCTTCCCGGCGCCCGGCACCTTGATCTCTGTATTCTTGTAGACATCTCCATAGGCATGGCGGGCCAGCGTAATCGGTTTTTCCCAGTTTCGGACGTAAGGCTCAATTCCCTTTACAATAATCGGCTTACGAAACACCGTTCCATCCAATATTGCACGAATTGTACCGTTAGGACTTTTCCACATCTCTTTCAAGTTGTACTCTGTCATTCTCGCCGCATTGGGTGTAATCGTTGCGCACTTTACTGCTACCCCGTATTTTTTCGTCGCCTCCGCTGACTCTATCGTAACCTGATCGTCAGTTTCGTTGCGATGTTCCAAACCAAGATCATAATACTCTGTTTTCAAATCAATATACGGTAATAACAGCTCGTCCTTAACCATTTTCCAGATAATTCTCGTCATCTCGTCCCCGTCCATCTCCACCAATGGTGTTATCATCTTGATTTTTTCCATATCATATCCGCCTTTCCCGCCGCCCCGGCGCATCGTTTTCCATTTTCACTGTATTTCAATTCATTTTTTCTTCACTGTTTTCCCCATAAATCTCTTTCAACCCATTTTTTACCATATTGTCGTAAGCGTTGATCATATGCTGATTCGCCAGTTTCTCAGCGAGCTCGGCATTTCCGGCTTTGATAGCCTCCATAATCTGTCTGTGCTCGTCGTTGGAGGCTTTTCCTCTGGTGTTATTAGCCAGCGTCTTCTGCCTGACGCGCAGCACATAGCGATGAAAATCTCTCAGAGTATGTTCCAAAAGTTTGGAACCGCAGGCCTCATAAAGAATGTCGTGAAATCGATTGTCCAGCTCCGCCATCTGGTCATAATGCCCTTTCTCCTCATGGAAATCTGCCAGATAAACATTTTCCTCCATCTCCTCCATCTGTTCCTTTGAGATCTTCTCCGTCGCGAGACGGGCACAGAGCCCTTCCAGCAGAGAACGTATCATATAGATGTCCTCCACGTCCTTCGCCGTGATCCCCGTCACATAGGCACCCTTGTTGGGAACGATCCTGATAAGCCCTTCCAGCTCGAGCTGCCGGAAAGCCTCCCTGACCGGTGTACGGCTCACCCCCAGCTCCTCGCCGATGGCCACCTCTTTCAGCTCCTCGTGGTCTTTGTACTTGCCGCCTAAGATATCTTCCCTCAATTTCTGGAACACGCGCCCGCGCAGGGAATACTTATCGTCATTGTCATATTTCTTATCATAGTTCGTCATTTTATCTGTATCGTCCTTTCTGCATTTTCGCAGACTGTCCGTGGAAATATCCACTGCGTATAATTGTATACAATCCAATCTTTTCTGTCAATAGGGAAAAATACCGCACATTTTTCCCACATTCGGCATCCCCCATCCTTGCTTGCACCACTCGTCCCCGAGGTCTCTGGCTGTGTATATCATCTGTCGTTTCACCTGATCGTTGGTGCTTTCAGGATATTTCTGCAAATAGAGCGCCGCAGCTCCCGATACAATGGGTGTCGCCATGGAAGTTCCGCTCTTCTTCACGTAAGCATCTCGGTAATTGCCTCTTCTGTCTCTCTTCCAGTTCACGTTACAGGATATCACATCCGTACCTGGAGCCACCAGATCCGGCTTCCGATATGGCAGATCCTCGCTGCCCCGGCCAGAGTAATTTTCGCACAAATCCTTTCTGTTTCCAAAATAGCCTCCTTCATGGCAGCCCACAGTGATAACTCTGCGACTTAAGCCGAGAGGAGACAAAGACCCCTCACCCGGCCCCTTATTTCCAGCAGCACAGACTACCACCACACCCTGCGCACAAACCGACTCTAAAAGTCTAGTCAATTCTTCCATTCGTTCCCTATCCCCGTCCTCACCGATTCCTACAGAGATATTTAGCACACGAATATGGTAGCGCACGCGGTTTTCCAGTACCCAGAGAAGCCCATAATACATCCCTTCTATGCTGCCCTCTCCCTTCTCATCAAGAACCTTTCCGACACATAATTTACAGGTTGGCGCAATTCCCGAAAACCGGCCGCCTGACAGACGTCCGCTCCCGCCGATACATCCCGCTACATGTGTTCCATGACCGCTGTCGTCATACCTATCCTGTCTATCGTTCACAAAGTCGTGAAAGGCGACCACCCTGTCCTCAAAATCCGGATGATCGCCAATCCCTGTGTCTAAAACAGCCACACATGTTTCCTCCGTGGCCACACTATACTGTATCTTCTCGCTGCATCCCAGCTGTCTCTTCACCCTGTCCATGGTACAAAAAAACTCCCGGCTTTATATATATAGTATGCCGAGAGTTTTTTTATGCATCATTTTCTGACTAACGATATTTTTCCTAAATATCAGTTCCAGTTCTACGGACTCTTCTACGTCTCTTCACAAAAGAAGGCTTTCGATAGAAAAATACAGCCATCGCCGCAAAGAACAGCCCTGCTCCAAAAATATACTTAGGATGAATACTGTAATCTCCGGTATCCGGAGAATCATCCTTCTTTCCGAGCGAGACAAATACCGCCTGCCCTTCCTTCACATCTGCTACCGCCGGAGCGGAACCATAACTATAAATACCATAAGCAGAAAAATGCGCTGCCTGAAAAGCCACTGCGTCTTTGCCATCCTGAGATACAATGCGGCTGTCCACTTCCTCAAGCTGTCCATCCGCATCCAGACACACCACATGAAGATTATTCTGCATCACCCCGCTTGGAAGAGGCATGGTGATTTCAACCCGCTGTTTTCCAAGCCCAGTTACTGGTACATTATTTTTCAAATCTGTCATGGTAATCTCATAGGCATGCAGAGAATGAGGCAGCTTGTTACCGTAGATCGACTTATACACATCTCCAATTTTCGCCAAAGCCTCCTCGCTGTCAGCAATATCAATCCGATAACTTCCTTCATTACCTTCCATAACAGCCGTCATAGGGCTGTCCTGCGAAATGGAATACGTGCTATTCTCCACGGTAATTCCTGCCGGAGGCTTCTCCGCCTTCCGCTCGTAAATTCGTTCCTCTCCCAATTCAAGTGTATATGCCGCTCCGTTTATTTCTATTGTGTCGCCAGGATTAGGGCCGCCGCCGCGTCTGGAAAGAAGTGTAAGGACACCCCCCTCTCCACCTGCGCTTTCTCCAGTATCATCCTGTGCAGTTTTCTCTTCTGTGTTCTCTTCCTCAGCAGCCACATTCCCAGAATCCTCCGTCTCCTCTGCTGCGCTTCCCTGTCTGCGGCAGATCACGCCAATGAACTCACCGCACACGGAAGACAGGCAGGTATCTGTCAAATCCGTTACGCCTGCCGGAAGCACAGCCACACGGACCCCTGTAAAAACAGGACCTCTGTAATCATCACGATAAAGCTTTGTTGCCGTATTCTCATAAGAACGGGCTGGAAGGTGGTCGCCGGCGAAATAAATCACACCATCCTGGATATTTTCATTATCAAAAGCCCGCAGGCCAATCTCTTCCACAGATGCCGGAATAATCACTGTCTGTAAAGGACACCCCGCAAAGGCCCTGTCACAGATCCGCTTCACGCCTTTGGCACCTTCCAGAGATGTAAGATTTTTACAGGATTCGAAAGCTGCTTCTCCTATCATCTCCACACTGTCCGGAATCTGCACCCCAGTAACACTGGCAAGGTCCTTAAATGCCTCTGGTCCAATCACCTTCACAGAATCAGGAATTGTCACCATACCGCCCTGCCCTCTGTAAGCAAGAAGAATTCCGTCACCCACGATAAGAAAGTCACTGCCTGTACCTACATTTGCCTTCCAATTGAAGAGCCAGGGTGTTTTGTCAAAAGCAGACACACCAATCTTTTTCACACTGCTTGGAATGACCACATCAGTCAAATTGTCACAATGATAAAACGCAGCATAATCAATTTCCTCCACGCTGTCAGGAATCCGCACTGCCTGAATTGATGCTCTGGCATAGGCAAACTCACCGATCCTGCGGATACCTTCCGGTATTTCGCAGGATTCCATATCCTCGTCATAATACGCTTGAGACGCAACAGTCTCTCCATTCACTACTGTATATTTGGGAAAAGAGCCGCCCTTTGCATCCTCCGACCCTGCAAGACCGGGAATAGTATCCAAATCAGGCTCCTCCACCGCAGGCTCTCCGCCGAGAATTTCGCCCGTGCCGCCCACATTTACAGTAGCCTTCGCATTGTCCACCAATACATAAACTTCCTGTCCTACCACGCGGGATTTACCTTTCACACTGGGATCTTCTTCCTCTTCCATGGCATTCATATGGGATACCTCATGATAATAGTCCACTGGTCCCACATGTGATGCTTCTCCACTCCCCGCAGCATTTTCACTAACACTGCCCGGAATCGGCGCCTCCTCGTACTCAGATACGTCAATATCCTCCAAAACTAACGTATCCGCAAAATTCTTGGCATAAGACCCCTCCTCTGCATGAACAGCCAGTTTGGTACATCCATCAAAAGCTGTCGCATGAATTGAATTTACAGACGTTGGAATCGTCAAATCCCGCATTCTGACACAGTCCTCAAAGGCCTTCATATCAATACTTTTCACGGAATAAGGAATCGATACATCTTTTAAATTTTTGCAATTGGAGAACGCGTAACCAGTAATTTCTGGCACGTTGCTGCTGATCTCCACACTCTGTAGATTATAATCCCCCCAGAAAGCATATGGTTTAATCTTACTCACAGAAGACGGCATACTATAAGAATCCGCTTTCCGTCCCGAAAGCACCTGATATAGGATATCTCTGCCGTTTTTATTGTAAATGGCTCCATCTTCACAGATAAAATTGGGATTATCACTGGAAATATTCACCGATGCCAGACTGTAATCACCTGCAAAGGCACCGTTTCCAAGGCTCTTAAGCCCTGTGCCAATGGACACTCTGCTCAGGGAAGGACATCTGGAAAAGGCTGCATTTTCAATCACCTCAACACAATCGGGGATAGCAATACTCTCCAAATTGTCACATCCAGAAAAAGCCTTCGCTCCGATAACCTCCACTGCCTCACCCAAAGTGATACGGCGTACATGGTCATTGTCCGCGAAAGCTTCCGCCTCAATCTTTTTTACTTGATTAGAAAGAGACACATCCTCAGCCGTGCCTTTGTACTTCACTAATGTAGTTCCATCCATCTGAAAATCAGATGCGGCGGAGGAATCCTCCGCCTCCACATCTGA
>DLAA01000029.1 GCA_002493835.1 Lachnospiraceae bacterium UBA7060
GATACGGGAAATCGTCCCTCCGGGGCGGAGCCGGAACGGTTCTATCACGGTTTTGTGCTGGGGCTGATGGTGGAGCTTGCGGACCAGTACGCAGTCACGTCGAACTGGGAGAGCGGGTTCGGGCGGTATGATATCATGCTGGAGCCGAGGGTGATACCGGGTGCGCCGGAAGGAACAGGAAATGCGGACGCAGCTAACGGGGAAGGATGCGATGCCGTGATCATAGAGTTCAAGGTGCAGGACGAGGAGGAAAAGGAGCTGTCCGATACGGTGCAGGCAGCGCTTTTACAGATCGAGGAGAAGGATTATGAGGCGAACCTGGCGGCAAAGGGAATCCCAGCAGAGCGGATCAGGAAGTACGGTTTTGCCTTCTGCGGGAAGAAAGTGCTGATCGGGGGACAGAAATCGTATTTTTGATTGTAAAAAGAGGCGCTGAGTCGTAAAATAAAAAGAAAAAAGTGTATGATGAAAAGTGGTCAAAGAGTAGAGTACTTTCTTGTGGAGGAAAAGGTGAAAGAAAAAAGCGGAAAGGATAAAAGTGCGAATCATGGACAGACAAAACTTGACACTGTTAACTGACCTGTATGAACTGACGATGATGCAGGGCTATTTTAAAAACAAGGATCAGAACGAGACAGTTATCTTTGATGCCTTTTACCGAAATAATCCCTGCGACGGTGGTTTTGCCGTCATGGCGGGAGTGGAGCAGCTGATTCAATATATCAAAGAGCTGCATTTTGATAAGGAGGATATCGCCTATCTGGCAGGGCTGGGTATTTTTGCGAAAGACTTTCTGGATTATCTGGCGGATTTCCGGTTTACGGGAGATGTTTATGCGATTCCGGAGGGGACGGTGGTGTTTCCCAGAGAGCCATTGGTGAAGGTGATTGCACCGATTATGCAGGCCCAGCTTATGGAGACGGCGATTTTAAATATCATCAATCACCAGAGTCTGATTGCCACGAAGGCGGCGAGAGTCTGCTATGCGGCTCAAGGTGATGGGGTGATGGAATTTGGCCTTCGCCGGGCGCAGGGGCCGGATGCCGGTACTTATGGGGCGAGGGCGGCAGTGATCGGCGGCTGTGTGGGCACCTCCAATGTGCTCTGCGGACAGCTTTTCGATGTGCCTGTCAAGGGTACCCACGCGCATAGCTGGATTATGAGTTTTCCAGATGAGTATACCGCTTTTAAAACATATGCGGAAATGTATCCTTCCGCATGCATCCTTCTGGTGGATACCTACGATACGTTGAAATCCGGTATACCCAACGCGATCCGCGTCTTTACGGAAATGCGGGAGGCGGGTATTCCACTCACTTTCTACGGGATACGTCTGGACAGCGGCGATCTGGCTTATTTGTCCAAAAAGGCGAGAAAGATGCTGGACGAGGCAGGGTTTTTTGATGCGGTGATTTCGGCCTCCAACGATCTGGATGAGTTTTTGATCCAGAGCTTGAAAGACCAAGGTGCGAAGATTACTTCGTGGGGGGTTGGCACTCACTTGATTACTTCTAAGGACTGTCCTTCTTTCGGCGGCGTGTACAAACTGGCGGCGGTTATGGGAGCAGACAGAAAATTTATTCCCAAAATCAAGCTTTCCGAGAACACGGAGAAAGTGACGAATCCTGGGAATAAAACGGTCTATCGTGTTTACGATAAAGAGAACGGGAAGATCCGTGCCGATTTGATCTGTCTGGCAGATGAAGTGTACGACGAGAAGGAACCACTTTTGCTCTTTGATCCGGTGGAACCTTGGAAGAAGACGAAATTGGCCGGGGGAAGCTACACTCTGCGGGAAATTTTGAAACCGATTTTTAAAGGCGGCATATGCTGTTACACTTCTCCGAAGGTGATGGATATTCGTGCCTACTGTCAGGAAGAGCAAAATACCCTGTGGGATGAGACAAGACGTCTGGTGAATCCGCACAGGGTACATGTAGATCTCTCCAGCAGGCTTTATGATACGAAGCTAACGCTGCTTGACCAAATGGGTCAATAAATGGCTTAATGGTTGAAACGGGGCAGATACTCGCGGTTTTCTTTCAGGATATCGTCGAGTATCTGTTTTGCTGTGGTGGCGGAGCCAACCAGCGGATGTATGGTGAGAGCCATGAGCGCTTTGTCGTAATCGCCGGTCACAGCCGCTTCGATAGTGAGCTGTTCGTAGGCTTTGACATTTTGAAGCAAACCGCGGATTTTCAGAGGGGTGCGCCCGATGTGCAAAGGGTGTGCTCCGTCCCTGTCGATGACGCAGTTGCGCTCGATCACAGCGCTGTCCGGCAGATCCGCGTTGGTGCCGAGATTTAGGACATTCACAGTCTGGATGTCTTTTTTGTTATTATAGATGGAGTCGATCAGGCTGCAGGCCGCATCGGAGTAGCGTGCGCCGCCGCGCTTTGTAAGCTGGGGCGGTTTCACATTAAGAGCAGTGTCCTGATAAAGCGAAAAAAGGTCCTTTTCCACTTGTTTGATGACTTCCGCACGGCAGCCTTCCGCCTTTGCGGCGCGGTCGCATTCGGCGAACATTTCCGGCTGCATATAGTAATATTTCAGGTAACTCACAGGCACCATCCCCAATGCCCGCAGGAAGGCGGGATCATAGTGAATTTCGGGAATATTTGCCATGACCTCCTTCGCGGAATCGGAACAGAGTTTTTCGATTGCCTGCGCGGTCACGTCTTCTCCCTTTACCAGCACTCGTTTTGCCCAGACCAGATGGTTGATGCCGACAAAATCGCAGAATACATCATCCGCAGAACAGTCGAATTTTTCCGCCATATCGCTGATCATATTGATGGGGCAGTTGCACAGGCCGATGGTGCGGATGGAGCTGTAGTTTAAGGCAGCCTCTGTCAGAATGCCGGAAGGGTTTGCGAAGTTGATCAGCCAGGCGTCGGGACAGAGTCGTTCCATGTCATGACAGATATCGAGAATGACGGGAACAGAGCGCAGTGCTTTGGCAAAGCCTCCGGCACCGGTGGTTTCCTGTCCGATTTTGCCATAGCGCAGGGGAATCCTTTCGTCACGGATCCTAGCGTCTAGAAGCCCCACGCGAAACTGCGTGGTGACAAAGTCTGCGTCTTTTAGAGCAATCTCCCTGTCTGTAGTGGCGTGAATTTGAAGATCGATGCCGCTCTTTTCCACCATGCGTTTTGCCAGATCAGTAACAATCCGTAGTTTTTCCAAACCGGCGTCGATATCTACCAAATAAATATCTTTTACGGGAAGGCTTTTATAACGATTGATAAAGCCTTCGATCAGCTCCGGGGTATAGCTGGAGCCGCCTCCAATGGTTGCAATTTTTAATCCTCTTTGTGTCATATTATCCTCCATTTCTGAGCAGCTTATTGCGAAGACAGCGCGCTGTCGGGCGACGATTTTTAAGATGTATTTCGAACAACCAGCTCCGCGTCGAAGGTGCGGATGGCAGGTTCCCGGTCCGGATGTTCTATTTTGTCGATTATTAGTTCGACACCAGCTTTTCCCATTTCATAGAGCGGCTGCCGCATAGTGGAGAGGGCTGGAAACAGAATGTCTTTCGATTCGGGCCGGTCATCGTCAAAGCCAATAACGGCTAGATCGGCGGGGATAGAAAGGCCTGCTTCCATAGCAGCACGCAGGACGCCGAATGCGGGTTTATCCGCCCCGGCGAAGCAGGCGTCAGGCTGTTTCCCCTCTGCCAGCCGCTTTTTCATCTGCTGATAGGCAATGCTTTCAAAGTGATCGGCATAGAGAATAGAGTTTGGACCGAGCGGCATTTTGTAGTCATGCATGGCCTGCACAAAGCCGTTGAGCCGTTCCAGTCCCACATCGTAATTCATGTCGCAGGTTACGTGAATGATGTTTTTGTGTCCCTGCTTGATCAGATATTCGGTGGCGGTGTAAGCGCCATGAAAATTGTCGAGAAGAATTTTGTCTGTATGACAGTCATTTAAGTTGTTCTCGATCAGGACACTGTTAGTTGATTTTTCAGCAACGTATCGAAACAGTTCATCGTCATCGTAACAGCTGCCGTAAGCGATCATGCCGTCGGTGCATCCGCCTGTGAGATAGTCTACATATTTCAGCTTCGCGGCCATATCTCTGCGGCCGCTGCAAAAGAGAATATTGTAATCTGCTTCTTCCGCGGCGTCCTGCAGACCTCTGATCAGTGGAAAGAAAAAATCGTTGCACAGATCATCCATGATGACACCTATGGAGTTGGTCTTCTGCAGTACAAGTGATTTGGCGAGGCCGTTGGGGACATAGTGGTTTTTTGCAATTACTTCCAGAATCCTTTTGCGGTTTTCGGCACTGACGCCCGGCTTATTATTCAGAACTCGGGAAACTAAAGTTCTGGAAACGTTTGCCTCGTGGGCAATATCTGTTATGGTGGGCATGCGTGTTCCTTTCTCTGGTTTGCTTTTTACAAATCAGAATATTTTCCTGAAATAGGAAAACGTCATTCGAATGTTACACTATGAAACAATTTTGGACCGCATATGTGTTTCGAAATTTACATCTATATTGTAACAGAATATTTGCTCATGTCAATGGGAATAAGCGGGAAAATATTAATTATTGACATAAAACAAAAATGTGGATAGTATAGTATTGAAATGTAAATCGATACACACAACAAGAGCATTTGAACAATGGAGAGAAAATGTTATTTGAAATGGGAGACAATGAGTAGTGAAGGAGCTGACATGAATATGGAAGAGAAAAAGGGATATATTTTGGGAATTGATCAAGGCGGCACAAAGACGGCGGCGGCTGTCATGCGTGAGGACGGTTTTATTATGGGGAACGCTGTTGCGAAAGGGGCATATTTTCCGGTGGATGGCATGGAGACGGCGATTGCCCGTATACGAGAGGCGGTGGATGGGGCGCTTCAAAGCGCGGCAGCAAGTCAGGAGGATGTTAGCTTTACTATGGCAGGAATTACGGGCGTGGACTGGCCGGGAGATGATTTGACGGTGAAGAAAGCCTTGCAGGAGAGACTTTCTCTGGGAGAGGTGTCTGTGTGTAATGATGCGGTGATTGCACTCTACAGCGGCACCATGCGTTCTCACGGTGTAGTGATATGTGCGGGTACAGGAATGAATGGTGCGCTGATAGACAGAGAGGGAAGACAGTTTGTCTATGGGGATTATATGGAAGAACGGGCACAGGGCGGAAGTGCACTGGCGGTTCGGGCGGTGAGAAAGGTTTTTGACGCGGCGCTCGGGCTCTGTGAACCTACGCTTTTGACAAAACTGTTTTTGGAGCAGGCGAAGGAGCCTGATGTGGATGCGCTGCTTAGACGGTATATGAAAGAAGAGAGATTCAGGGAAGAACTGCGCTTTCTGGTGCCGCAGATTATGATGACAGCAGAGCGGGGAGATAAAGAGGCCTGCCGCCTTCTGGATGAGTTTGCAGGAGAGATTGTCAGTTATATTGCAGCCGGAGTCAAAAAAATGAGTATGAAGCCGGAGGAAGAGGAGGTTATACTGGCAGGGAGTGTGTTTAAAGGTGCAGACAATCCACTGACAAGGCGAGTTGTAAGCGGGATCGGTGAACGGCTCTGCGGGATAAAAGTGGTGCGGGCCCGCTATGAACCAGTTGTAGGTGCTTGTATTATGGGAATGATTAGGATGGGGTTGAAACCTTTGGAGCGAGAAAATGTTATTGGGGAAAGTGCGGCTGTTTTGGAACTTTTATGTGTATAATAAAAAATAGTAACAAAAAGTAATGGAAAGAATATACAAAGTAGATAAATGGACTCCAAAAAACGGCAAAGCATTGCAACAATTTACCAAAAATGATAAAATGTTCATAGTTTTAACCTAAAAATGGCTGCTTGGGGGGAAGTGAGTCTTGTAAAGGGGAGTGCCTTTTGAATAAGTTTGTACTGCAGGTGCCCAGATGGCGGGGCGAATTGCTGTTTTCAAGAGAATTATTATTGTTTTTGGGGGTTATCCTTTTAATGGTAGTGGGAACTCTCTTTTGTTTCTGGGGTTATAAGTATTTCAAGACAGTGCTGTTTGTAGGGATTGGCACTGTGATTTGTTATATTGCTTACCTCCTAGTGGAGCCGCTGACAAAAAATCTTGTGATTCGGCTGTTCCTAACGGTGTCTCTCACTTTTCTCGGCGTATGCTTTGTTTATTTTCTCGACATCATTTTTGGATATATTCTGGATCGGTTACAGATCAGGAGAGCTCTTAGTAAGAGAACTTACCTTTTGGCTGCACCGCTTGGAGCGGCGGTTCTGGGCCTGACGATCTATAACGGAATCTGGCGCGATGCGGTTCTTGCGGCTGTTATTTCTGCGGTCTGCCTGATATGTGGTCTTCTTTTTCAACGGGAAAGAAGAAAGAAGCAGGTGCGGTTTTGCTGTTACAGCGACCTGCTTCGGTTAAAATATCCCAATTTACAGGAGGATGGGTTGGAGTATATTACTTTGGACAGTGCGGCCATGCCGGCTGATACTGCGGCGAAGGCAGAAGCGGAGGAGGAACCTGGGGAGCTTGCTGATGTTGTGGCGAAGGCAGAAGCGAAGGAGGAACCTGAGGAGCTTGCTGTTGCTGAGGCGGAAGCGGAGGTTGAGAAAGCTGTTGATATTATGAAAGAAGAAGAGAAACTTGAGTCTGCGCCTGCTGAGGCCGAGCCTGAGCGAGCAGAAACTATCGGGGCAGTACCAGTACCTGGTGAAAAATCGATGTTTGTACCTGTGGCAGAGATGCAGATAAAACCGTTGTCGATGTCGGAGGAGATGGAGACAACGGGAGACGGTACTAAATATTTGCTTTTCAGGAAGCCGGAACAAGAAAGTGATCTTCTGGAAGATGCAGTATTTATGAGACAGGTAAAATCTGCCATGGAGGCTGAGCGCTGCAGGAAGCAGATTGATATGAATATGGCGGTGCTTGCGGCGGCCAGATACGCCAAGAGGGCAGCCATCAAAGACGAATCGTCTGCCAGTGCAGACAAAGTTTCCGTTTCTGCTGCCAGGGAGACTGGACAGCGGAAAATGCAGGCCGTCAAAAAAAGAGAGATACAAAGAGGCAGCGTCCGGAAAATGAGACGAAAGCAGGGAAAGAAAATCGCTCAGGCTGTAGCTGTAACGGCCGCCGGATTCAGTCTATTTTTTGCAGGCAGGGCGTCGAAAGGCAGGGATTAAAATTTGCTTGATGTGACCAGAGTGGAAATCAAATACGATATCGGGCTTTCTGAGATGGCAGATATGAAAAGGCGGCTTGCTATTTTCATGGAGTCTGATCCGCACAACGGTGAGAAGGGATATCTGGTGCGCTCTCTCTACTTTGACACTTTGCAGGACTCGGATTTTGAACAGAAGGTGCAGGGCTATGATAACAGGCAGAAAATAAGGCTGCGGACCTACAGCGCCGATGCACAGACAGCAAAGCTTGAGGTGAAGGAGAAAGAGGGCGCTTTTCAGAGAAAACGGTCACTCATTCTTGACAGAGAGGAGTCTGCACGGATGGCAAATGGAGACTATCGATTCTTGATGCGGAGAGGGGAGCCGCTTGCCCATTTCCTTTATCCTTTTATGAGTTCCAGGTGCTATAGGCCTAAATGTGTAGTGGAATATGACCGCTATGCTTGTATTTCAGAACATAATGATACCAGGATTACTTTTGACCAGAACCTTCGGGCGAGTGAATCCAATTACGATATATTTGACAAAAATTTGGTGTTATATCCGGTAAGCCCGCCGGAGCGGGTGACGATGGAGGTTAAATACACAGGGTTTCTTATGACTTATCTGAAGAACGAGCTGAACCACTGTGATAAGATACAGTCCTCTAACAGTAAGTATTGCAGAGCGAGAGTGGTATCAAAAAGGGGGAGGAGATAGGGAGGAAAAGATGAAAGAGATTCTTTATAACAGTCTGTTAAATACGACAAATGGTTTGACAATTACGGATGTGATCATCAACTTTGCAGCGGCAGCGGTGATCGCATGTCTGATCTATATTTCCTATCGGGTATCACATTCAGGTCCGGTGTACAGTGAACGCTTTAATGTTTCTATCATCATGCTGACGCTGGTGACGACTCTTGTCATGAATGTGATCGGCAATAACATTGCGCTTTCCCTTGGCATGGTGGGCGCGCTGTCTATTGTCAGATTTCGAACGGCAATCAAGGATCCGAGGGATACAGCCTATATTTTCTGGGGGATTGCAGTGGGAATTTGCTGTGGTGTATCCGATTATTTGATTGCTGCCATCGGTTCTTCATTGATCTTTGCTTTCCTGATTCTCTTTGGTTTTATCCGCGATAATGGACGTATTATGGTGATCGTGAACAGCGAGCCCGATGCGGGGGAGGAAGTGGAAAAGCAGATGGGCAATCTTTTCGGTGGAAAGGCGGCGCTGCGTGTACACAATCGTTCGGTGAAATCGGAGACAGAGGAATTTATCTATGAAATCTCGGACAAGCAGTTAAGGGTGTCGGAGAAAAGAAATGGGAAACTTGTGAGAAATTTGTCCGGTATCAAAGGTGTGAGCGCAGTCAGTTTGGTCAGACAGGACGATGAGATCAACCAATAAGTGACTGAGCAACAGGAGAGACGCTATGTCGCAGGGACGAAAGAAAGTCTATCTGTTTTGTGTATGTATTTTGGTCATTCTGGCGGCTGTGGGGATTGGCTTTTTGCGCGGTTTTGTCAGATATCAGAGCAAGGTGGTCAACAAAGGCACTTACTTTGCACTGCCTGCAGATCCGTATACGCAGGATCCGCTTCGCTATATAGATGAGGATTTTACAGTGCAGGAGGGGTTTCACACGAATCTTCCGATCGTGATTCTTTCCATGGAGGGGGAGCTTGCCGACTATAAGGGGTTTCATGATCAGGAGGAGTATCTTACTGGTGAGGAGCCTTACATCAAAGGGCATATCAGCATCATAGACGGCGGTAAATTTGATAATTGCATAACGGATCAGCCTGCGGCCCAGAGCGGCCTGTTGATCAAGAAAAGAGGACATACCTCTTACAACTTTGAAAAGGAACAGTATTTGTTAAAGCTGCGGACAGCGGAAGGGCTGGAAAACGACGTGGATATTTTGGGGATGGGCGCCCATGACAGTTGGATTTTAAATGGGAGTATGGCGGATAAGAGCATGATTCGCAATTATCTGGCTTACCGGATCAGCTCGGAGGTTTCGGATGTGACGCCCGACAGCCAGTTTTGCGAGGTCGTTTTTCAGGATGGCGGCAATTATATCTATCAGGGGCTTTATCTGATGATGGAGACGGCTGCGAGGGATGTGAACCGGATACCTATCGATCAGTTTCAGGAGAAGAACCTATATACCAGCTATATCATCAGGCGGGACCGGTTTACACATTTTGATAAGATGCTTAATACATGGGGCAGGACTTCTGGACTTTCTGAGGAGTGGATCGGTTTAAAATACCCTTCGGAAGAGCGGATCACGGATGCCGCACTGCACTTTATTGAGGAGGATTTTTCCGGGATTGAGCGGGTGATTTATTCGGACAGGGAAGATGTGTTTCGCACATACGACAAATATATTGATATCGATTCTTTTGCAGATTATTTTCTGCTAAATGAGTATTTTGGAAATTATGACGCGGGCATGCATTCCACTTACATGTACAAAAATTCCGGGGAGCCGCTTAAGATTGGTCCTGTGTGGGATTTTGACCAGGCGATGAACAATTATTCCATGGAGGAGATGGAGACGGCGACGATGGCTTTTCAGGAGAGGCCTTTTTTTGAACGTTTTTGCAAGGATATCAGGTTTGTGGATCTGTTGCAGTCCCGCTATGCGCAGCTGAGAAAAACTACACTTTCCCATGAACATGTCTGTGAAGTGATCGATGAGATAACGGACTATATCCGTTCCGCCAGAGAACGGGAGTGGTACCGTTGGGCGGCGGACTATTACGATGATTCCCAGACGAACTGGCACAATTATTATTTGATGGATTACATCGACGATGCGGATATGGTGGTCAGTCGGTTTAATGACAATTATGACCAGGAGATTTATAACATGAAAACCTATCTTTACAAACATGGAAGGGCGATGCAGACACAGCTGCGGATTCTGGAGAAATCAACGGTTTATGACACTTCCATACGGGGCGAGAATAACCAATTTCTGCTGATTGTTATGCTGCTTTTTTTCATGCCTTCCGTTTTAATTATCAGAAAGGACTGAGGCTTTTATGCTGCTGTTTACAAAGATTGCTGCACAGGCAGTGGAGGAGAGGGACTACTTTCTGTCGGTGCTTAACAGTCCGCTTGTGATAAACGGAATACGGCTTGCCTGTGTGGCGGCGCTTTTCATTTTTCTCTGCATCTACCGGAAATATCGGAAGAAGCATTTGTGACAGGGAAGCGGTAAGCGGAACGGTTATAAACGATTACAGGTATAAGGGGGATACGGAATGCTCTTTTCGAGTGTCGTATTTTTGTTTATTTTTTTCCCGGCAGTGTTGACTTTATACTATCTGTTCTCCTTTTCCAGGGCGTGTCAGAATGTGATTCTGCTGATTGCAAGTCTTGTGTTTTATGCCTGGGGAGAACCATTATATGTGCTTTTGATGACAGCCTCCATCCTGGTCAATTCTGTTCTGGCGTGGGTGGTGCAGAAATGCTCCGGACAAGGGAGCAAAAAGGTTGTTTTGTGGATAACGGTGGGGGCCAATACCGCTGCACTGTTCGTATTTAAATACCTTGGTTTTGTGATGGAGACGATGGGACTTGAGCCGGTTTCCCTGCCTCTGCCCATCGGCATTTCTTTTTTTACCTTTCAGGCTATGTCCTATGTGGTGGATGTGTATCGTGGGACTGTGAAAGCAGAGAATCCTTTTTACGTAGGACTCTATATCGCTTTTTTCCCGCAGCTGATTGCCGGCCCTATCATCCAGTATAATACCATTGCGGAGCAGATACGCCATAGAAAATCAAGCTTCCAGATGTTTTCTATGGGGATCTGCAGATTCACGGCGGGGCTTGGGAAAAAGATCCTTTTGTCAAACTGTTTTGCGTCAATTGCTGATAATGTCTTTGGATGGTCGGCTATTGGTACTGAGAG
Organism: Lachnospiraceae bacterium UBA7060; assembly: GCA_002493835.1. Classification (GTDB taxonomy): domain Bacteria; phylum Bacillota; class Clostridia; order Lachnospirales; family Lachnospiraceae; genus UBA3282. Next base: position 11,059 of record DLAA01000029.1, read on the forward strand.
GATGGCTATACCGGCTATGCTGGCATGGCTGGGGAGCATCGCCTACTCCCTGCAGATTTACTACGATTTTTCGGCTTATTCCGATATGGCTATCGGGCTGGGGCTGTGCTTTGGATTCAAGTTTCCCGAGAATTTTAATTACCCGTATATTGCAGAATCCATTTCCGATTTTTGGAAGAGATGGCATATTTCTCTGACGGACTGGTTCAGGGAGTATGTATATTTTCCGCTGGGAGGAAGCCGCGTCAAAAACCAGGACTTTATGGTTCGAAATATGCTTGTGGTGTGGATTTTGACAGGCATCTGGCACGGTGCGAATTGGACTTTTATTTTCTGGGGATTGATGTATTTTGTTTTTCAGCTGGCGGAGCGGTTTTTCGAGTACCCGAAGAAAATAGAGAGTAAATTTATGAGGCATTTTTACACGCTGATGATTGTCAACGCGCTCTGGGTGGTATTCCGGGCGGATAACCTTTATCAGGCGGGACGATTTTTCATGAATATGCTGGGAATAAACAATAACGGTTTCTACAGTGACCTGGCGGTGATGCTTATTCGGGAGAATCTGGTATTTCTTGTTCTGGGGATTCTGTTCTCCATGCCTGTGGCCAGGAATATGAACGAGATATTGTACAAGAATCCGCGGTCTGGAATCAGATGGGCGGCTGTTTTGTTTTATCCGGTGGGACTTTTGGCTCTTTTGGTAGTCTGTGTGGCTTATCTGGCCAGCGGCACATACAATCCGTTTATATATTTTAATTTTTAGGAGCTGTTCAGAAATAACTTTTAAACGGATCCTTAGAGGAGTGGATTTGTGGAAAATAAGAAATACGCTTTAAAAGCTTATATTTTACGCAAACAGATCTTTGCGGTACTCTTTTTATTATGTGTGTTCGGTTATTCGGGTATCAATGTCTGGTACGGCGGTGACCAGTGGGCGGCCGCGGTGAAAGACAGCTTTGCCGGGAGTCTGGAGGAGAATGCGACACTGGAGAGCGTGCCGGGGATCATACAGAATGTGGTGTCGGCGCTTGACGAAAGTATTATCAGTTCCATGTACGGGAGGATGGAGTTTATTGAGACTTACTCCTATATCCAGGTGCTTCTGGATAAACGGGAATTCAATAATTTCAGTTATATCAAGGATGAGGATGGGTATCTGCACTATGCCTCTTTCTTTCGGGAGGATACCATAGATGCCGAGGAGTATGCCAGGAGACTGCGTCGTCTGCAGGACTGTGTGGAGAAGAATGGCACGAAGGTTTTGTTTTTTGTGACGCCCGGGAAGTATGTGCGCGGGGAGACCAATTTCCGCACGGGCATGCCTGTAAATGACCCGGACGTGATTGTAGATGAGACGCTGTTTTATATGAACCGATATGGGATAGAGACGGTGGACTGCAGGGAGTATATTCCCAATGAGGAGCTGTCCATTCAGGATGCCTTTTTCAAGACAGACCATCATTGGACGATACCGGCAGCTTTCGTGGCGACGCAGGTGCTGGTTGAGCAGATGAATGAAAAGTTCGACGCGGGTTTTGACCCGGACGGATTCTATATGGACCCGGCACAGTATGAGCGGGTGACTTACAGGCGCGGCATGCTCGGCTCTATGGGAAGAAAGACAGGCGCGAATTTCAGCGGTTTGGAAGACTTTGAGGCACTCTGGCCGAAATTTGAAAATAGATATGACAGGCACTGTATGGGAGTGACGGATGTGACGCAGCACTTCCGTGGTGACACGACCCAGTCCCTGATGGATATGGATGTGCTTCTTGAGCATGATGATATCTACAGCGATTCTCAGTATTCGCTCTATTTGAATGGACTGCGGCCCTACGAGACGATTATCAATGAGGACAATCCGGACGGCCCGAAAATTTTTGCAATCAGAGATTCCTACTTCTCGCCTATGATGGTGTTTTTAGCGCCTATGTGCGGGCAGATTGATGCCATCTGGTCGCTGGAAGAATCCCACGTTTTGGATATTGAGAGTTATGTGAAGGAAAACAAGTTCGATTACATCATTATGGAGATATATCCCTATAATATCAATGGGGACGCCTTTAACTTCTTTAAGGAGGAGCAGGGATGATGCAGGAACGCGAGTCATTCGGTGCATTCATGCGCGGTTTTTTCCATAACTGGAAAGGAAAGATTTGGTTTTTTCTGAATATGTTTTTCACCGTCATGTATTTGATGTGGCGGACATTTTTTACGATTCCTTTTGGGTACGGGATTGTGTCCGTGGCTGCCGGCATTGGGCTTTTGGTGGTGGAGATTCTCGGTATGGTGGAGGCGTTTATCCACTTTGCGAATATGTATACGGTGGAGGACTACCCTTTTCCGAAAGATGTGCCGCCTGAGCTGTTCCCGGATGTGGATGTCTTTATCTCTACTTACAGTGAGGACACGGAGCTTCTGTATAAAACAGTGCGCGGCTGTATGCGGATGAAATACCCTGATCCTTCCAAAGTGCATATTTATCTGTGTGACGACGGCCACAGAGAAGAGATGAAAGCGCTGGCAGCCAGTATGGGGGTAAACTATCTGGACAGAGAGACGCATGAAGGTGCAAAGGCAGGAAATCTGAACAATGCGCTGGCACATTCGAGTTCTCCTTATATTGTCACTTTCGATGCGGACATGATCCCCCGAAGCAATTTTCTGATGAAGACAATGCCCTATTTTGTGGACGCAGAGCTTCGCAACAGGGACAGAAAAGAGGAGGACAAAATCAAACTCGGTTTTCTGCAGTCCCCGCAAAGCTTTTACAATCTGGATCTGTTTCAGTTTAACCTGTACTCGGAGTCCAGGATTCCCAATGAGCAGGACTATTTTTATAAGGATATTCAGGTGGCACGGACGAAGACAAACAGCGTGATTTACGGCGGCTCCAACACGGTGATTTCCAGAGAAGCACTGGAATCGATCGGCGGCTTTTTTACCAAGGCGATCACGGAGGATTTTGCCACGGGTATTTTGATTGAGAGAAAACAGTATGTCAGCCTGGGAACGTCGGAGCCTCTTGCTTCCGGTCTTTCTCCGCAGGACTTAAAGGATCTGGTGCAGCAGAGAACCCGCTGGGCCAGGGGCGTGATTGCCACCGGACGTCAGATGCATATATTCCGTGCGCCGGAACTCACCTTTTCTCAGAAAATGAATTATTGGGCCTCTATCTGGTACTGGTATGCCCCCTTAAAGAGATTGATCTATATCATGTCCCCGATTTTGTATGCGGCATTTGGGTTTATGGTGTTTAAGTGCACGCTGCCCCAGGTTCTGGTCTTCTGGCTGCCAATGTACATCAGCAGTAATATCAGCCTGCGGATGTTGAGCCGTAACATTCGATCTACTAAGTGGACAAGTATTTATGAGACGGTGCTTTTTCCGTATATGCTTTTGCCGGTGTTGTTTGAATCGGTGGGGATTTCCATGAAAAAATTCAAAGTTACAAACAAGGGGGAGCAGAAAAATGAGAAGGGAAAAAATTTCCTTTATGCGATTCCCTTTTTGATTATGATTGCGCTGTCTGTCTGGGGAATCTTTAGGTGCATTCTAATTATGCTGGACAGTGGCTCCTTTGGGCCTATCGTGGTGCTATTCTGGCTGGTCAATAACCTGTTTTTGCTTGTGATGTCTCTGTTCTTTGTGGACGGGCGTGTCCCTTACCGGAAGAGCGAGCGCGTCATGGTAAAAATGCCCTGTCTAGTCCGGTACAAAGGGGAGGAGTACCAGGGAATGACCAAGGACGCCTCCGAGTCGGGTATCGCGTTGAAGCTGCCCAAGCCCTACTACTTTGGAGAGGGTGAAAACGTGGAAGTTTTTCTGGATACGGAAGACTATCACGTGGATCTATTTGCAACCGTGGTGCATGTGAGTCAGTGGGATAATGAGTGGAATTATTCGATGAAAATTACGGATATCAACGGAAGCTTCGATGAACTTTTGGGCATTCTCTATGACAGGATTCCGACGGTGCCGACAGAGATTAAGAAGGACAGCGGCAGTTTCGAAGATTTGAAACTGAATATGAAAAAGCGCGTCACGCCGCCTTTCTATCAAAAGAGAAACTATCCCCGTGTTTTGATTGACGATTCTGTGCGCTGTCTGAATGAAGGCATAGATTTTGTGAAAGTATTCGACTATAATTATGTCTGCGTGACGGTGGAGGATGACGATACGCCGAAAGATCTGCAGCTTTTGGTGAAGAGTGATATCGTTCTGGATTGTCAGTTTGAGACGGAAATCCGCAAGGGGCTGTACCTTTACAATGTGGTTAATTACAGAGAACTCATGGAGGATCAAAGAAAGAGAAACGAGATTCTTGCATGGCTTACGGAGCAAGGTGGAAAGCACAGTCAGGAAGTGCAGACGACTGCGCGGATGAAATCCGATAAGACGGGCGAATTCGATGAGATTGCGCTGCTGGAATGAAGTTTGTTGAAAAATTGACAGGCCGATGATATAATCGTCGCAGGATCAGCATCCTGCGACCAAAGAATTGCTGCGCAATTCTTTCCAAAATGATATAGGGTAAAGGCATCTGAGGATAATATGGTCGTCGCAGGATCAGCATCCTGCGACGGATAAAGGGTAAAGGCATCTTGCGGCCAAAAGGCGGTTTTGCAGGGCAGCGAGGACGTGTAATGGACAGAGAGTTTTATTCACTCAGAAAAGAAATCAAATATGTCATACCGTATGGAAAGGCTCTCGCCATAAAAGAGCAGATGGAAAAACTTATGGAGAGAGACGATTACTGCAGGGAAGGCGCTTACCTGGTGAGCAGCTTATATTTTGACTCGGTAAACAATATTGATTTTTCAGAAAAGCTTTCAGGCGTGAAAGACCGAAAAAAGGTGCGTCTTCGGATTTATAACGGGGATGCGTCCCTGTGTAAACTGGAGATAAAACAGAAAAATAACGATCGTCAGCAGAAGTTGAGCTTTCTTATTGCGGAGACTGATGCCAGAGCTCTTTCCCAGGGAGAGTATCGTGTACTCAAAAATTATTTTGATACTTCAAAGACCAGTTTAAAGGCGTATGGTATTATGGTGCAGGGGCAGTATCGGCCGGCTGTACAGATTGCGTATGACAGGATAGCATATAAATACCCCATGTATGACACGCGCGTCACTTTTGACATGAATGTCAGATCCGCAGAGTCAAACATGGATCTTTTCTCGCCGTCCGTTTCCTATACGCCTGTCATGCGGGATAACGTGGTTCTTGAGATCAAATACAGCGGAAAGATGATGGGCTTTTTATCTGCGGTGCTTGCCCGCTTTCATCTGACACAGGAAAGTTACAGTAAGTATTGCGCCGGGCGCAGGGTTCATTATGATTTTAATTATTAGCAGGCGTCAATGATTGCAGTCGACATTGGCTGGCAAAATGTAAAGTCATTTATTAAAAATAGCTGCTCAGAAATGAGGGATTTTCATGTCAAAAGAAGATGTATTAAATTATTTTTATACCAATAGTACACAGTATGGGATTAAGGAGACGTTTATCATATTGTTGTGCGGCCTGGCGGTCGGGATGGTTATTTATCTGACTTATTATATTACGTCGGAAAAGATTGCATATAATAGGAAATTTAACTGGTCGCTGGTGACTATGCTTTTAATTACGGTGGTCGTCATGCTGATGATCAGCAGCAATATTGCGATATCACTGGGAATGGTCGGCGCGCTGTCCATTGTCCGTTTTAGGACTGCCGTCAAGGACAGCCGGGATACAATGTTTATTTTCTGGGCTATGGCGGAAGGGCTGTGCGTGAGTTCGCGAAACTACCGAATGAGTGTTACTACTGTGCTTTTTATTGCCGCTGTGCTCATTGTGTCCAGCAGAATACCGGGTATATGGAACAAATATCTGCTGATTGTGACAGGGGAGGGAGAGCCGATTGACAGGGAACGGTTTGAGGAAGTTTTGAAACCGTTCATAGTGAGCTTCCGAATTCGGACGGCAAACAGGGATGCTGTGCACGAAGAGATGATCTGCGAGATTAAGACAAAGGGAGAGCTGAATTTGAATGTGATAGATGAGCTGATGTCTGTGCCTGGTATACAGTCTGTAAACTGGGTGGCTGAGTCAGGGGAAACGGTAGGATGATGAGCCGGAGAAGTGGATTAGCCTGTTTATTGACGATATGTGGATTGCTTGGAATGCTTTTGTGGTACAGCAATTATGATTACCGTGAGCTGACGTTTTCCAGGGAATCTGGGTTTTATACAGAACCCTTCGAGCTGAAACTGTCTGCACCGGTTGGAGCGCAAATTTATTATACGCTGGACGGGTCTGACCCGGATGAAAATGCGCTCGTGTATACGGAGCCCCTTGTAATAGACGAAGCTTCTTTACATCCGAATGTCTATGCTATGCGGACTGACACTGCTGTCGAATTTCTGATAGAGAACCCTGATTATAAACTGCCGGACTACCCCATTGACAAATGCACGATTGTCCGTGCGGCCTATCGCGATGTGAACGGAAATTTCAGCGAGGTAAAAACGGAAAGTTATTTTGTGGGGTTTGACGAGAAAACAGGTTATCAAAATGTGAATATCATGTCCGTCGTTACCGATCCGAAAAATTTGTTTGATCCGGATATTGGAATTTACGTGTTTGGGAGCCGCTATGATAAAGCGCTTGACGAAAACGCCAATTTCAGCCAACATGGGTTTGCGTGGGAGCGGCCTGCGGATATCCAGCTGTTTGGCACGGACCAAGAGACGATTCTGCAGCAGTCCTGCGGAATGCGTATCCAGGGTGGAGCAAGCCGGAGTAATCTGCCCAAAAGTTTGAACTTTTATGCAAGAGAGAATTATGGCAGTGCCAGACGGTTTTATGCCGATCTATTTGAAACGGGATATTTGGCGGATACGATAACCCTGACTGCAGGCGGACAAGATGCCATTGCCAAATTCAGTGATATGTTTGTGTCAACCCTGTCGAAAGACAGGGCTTTTAGCACGATGAATTATAAACCCTGCGTCATGTTTTTAAACGGAGAATACTGGGGCGTTTACTGGCTCACTGAGAGATATACGGATGCATACTTACAACATTATTACGGGGTGGACGATGATAACGTTATCACAATCAAGCATAGTAAACTGACAGAGGAGAATGAAGAAGACTGGTCATTGTATAACAGTATGATGAATTACCTGTGCAATACTGATTTTTCTGAACCAGCCAACTATGAAGAGCTTGGTTATGTGATTGATCTGCAGAGCTATATTGATTACTATGCCACAGAAATATATATCGGAAGCAGCGCGGATTGGCCTGGGACAAACGAGGCATTTTGGAGAGCTCGTCAAGTATCGGAAGACGGAGGATACGAGGACGGAAGATGGAGATGGATGCTGTTTGACGTCAATACCAGTTCTCTGTCATCCGAACTTATTAAAGCGGATACGATAAAATGGGTTGAGGATCACAGCGGGGCATTTACAAATATGTGCCGGAGCGATCAGTTCAAAAAGCAGTTTACACTCACGCTGATGGATCTCGCCAACATCACTTTTTCAAAGGAAAACACGGAGCCTGTCATCAAGGAGTACTTAGATTTGATGTATGAACCTCTGGACGTGCATCTTACCAGATTTTACGGGGAGAACAGCCTGCACCGTCTGGATGAGGAAATAGCGGATGTCCGGAACTTTTTGGAACACCGCAGGCCTTATATCGCCCAATATGTGAAAGAGCATTTCGGTCTGACGGGTACGCTGGAGACTGTGGAGGTAGAGACGACAGACTGCGATGCGGGAAGTGTCGTTTTAAATACGGCGGCCATCGTTTTCGATGACAATGGGAAATGGAGCGGCGAATACTTTACGGACTATCCGGTCACTTTATCTGCAAAGGCAGAGGAGGGCCATCACTTTGCGGGATGGGAAATAGACAGGGGAGAGGGAATCGAGAGAGTGGATGAGGCATGGCTGGAGCTCGATATTCCCCCGAACGGCATTTTTGTGAAGGCGGTATTTGAGGAAGATTAGAAATGAAGATGAGAGCAGTTTTGGGTATGGGAAGTCTGGCCATTCTTTTGTGTCTGATCGGTGTGGGACTGGTATTTGCAGACAGAACACGCGCGGTCAGATTTGCCGCCCGGATGGGGGCGGGAATTAATCTGGGCAATACGCTGGATTCCACAGGACTCAGAGAGTACAAACCAGATGCCGGAGATTTAGAGTATGAGACTTACTGGGGAAATCCGAGGGCGGATGCGGAAACCTTCCAGGCTATAAAGGCAGCAGGCTTCGGCACAGTGCGCATTCCAGTTACCTGGGAAGATCATCTGGATGATACGTATCGGATTTCAGAGGTGTGGATGAACCGGGTGCAGGAGGTTGTAGATCTTGCTTTGAATGAGGGCTTGTATGTGATTCTGGACACACACCATGAGGAATGGCTTGACCTGAAAACGGAGCGGAAGCAGGAAATACGGGAAGAATTCACAGCGGTCTGGACGCAGATTGCGGTGCGGTTTCAGGACTATGGTGAGAAACTTTTGTTTGAATCCATGAATGAGCCGCGACTGCGTGACAGTGATGTGGAATGGACCTCTGGAACGGAGGAACTGCGGGATATGGTCAATGATTTGAACGCAGTGTTCGTGGAGACGATTAGAAATACAGGCGGCAATAACGGAAAACGTTTTCTGCTCATATGTCCCTATGCTTCCAACAATGAAACAGATGCCATGGAGGGACTGGCTGTGCCGGACGACAGTAGACTGATCGTGTCGATTCATATGTACACGCCTTACAGTTTCTGCCAGAAAGAGGACGGGGATATCCAGTGGGACACAGAGGATGCCAGGGAGCGGGTGGCGGCGGCGTTTTCTGATATGAACCGGCTGTTTGTGGCCAGGGGTGTGCCTGTGATCCTCACGGAATTTGGCTGTGTAGATAAAGGGAATCTGGAAGAACGGCTTTCCTGGACGAAATATTATATGGAAGAATCCAGGCGCAGCGGGATCTCCTGCATCTGGTGGGACTGCGGGAGGTATGCGCTGCTTGACCGGGAGAACAGGGAGTGGAAAGCACCGGAGATTGTGGAAGTGCTGGTGGGGGAGCAGAAGGGAAAGCCATAGAAGGCCATTATATTCCTTTGAAATAAAGAATATGGTATACTGAATTTAATATGGATAGGAGGGATCAGTATGCGAAAAAGAATGACAGCATTTTTTATGGCATTTTTAATGACTTTATCAAGTGTGGACATAAGCGTTTTAGCAGTTTCAACTGATTCTGGGCTAACTGCGGATACAGGCAGTTTAGATGCGGACAAAGGTGCCCATGAGGCTGGTCAAGACACAGGCTCAGGAGATTTCGATACGGGGACGGCAGGGACGGAAATGCCCGGCGGAGCCGACACAAACGGGTTAGGTGAAAACAGCTCCAGTGTGGAGGGCGACAATGACAAAGAGGAGGTTACCGGTACAGAGAATCCGGGGGATAAGACGTCGGAGGAGACATCTGGGGACAGTGTGACAGACGAAGAGACGCCTGGGGACGGTGGCGTGGCAGATGAGGAGACGCCCGGGGATGGTGTGGCAGATGAGGAGACGCCCGGAGACGGCGTGGCAGATGAGGAGACGCCCGGGGATGGTGTGGCAGATGAGGAGATTCCGAAGGAAGAGGAGGGGGATGAAGATACTTCCAAAATAAAGAAGGCGGTGAAACCGGACGCGTCTGTGACGGAGTCCTTTTTGGTGGATCTGAAAACACCTTATGATGGAGACTATCTGCTCGCAGCGAACGTGAACACCGCTGCTTCTGACGGAGGGGAGTCGACGGGTACCCTGCCGGACGTGGAGGATAATGCCGGACAGTCTTACTGTGAGGAAAATATTTCTTCGACGGAGGAAGCGGATATCTGCGGTTATGATGAAAATGGCAGAGGGCTAATCGATCCGGCGTCGTTTCTTCCGGAACTGACTGTTGATGAGGAGGCGGCGCAGTATTCTGCGGATATTGTGCCCGCGCCTGAGATGAGTTATGCAGAGGGCGATACGAGGAACTTTGTGCTGCAGACAGGTAATAATACGTATTCTGAGGTCGAATGTGTGTGCATCGCAATCAGTAATTACAGCACTGTGTGGATTCCTGCAGATGATCCGATTTTGGCTGCAAACGAGGATCAAATGAAGGAGTATATGCAGATTTTGGCGGATGAATTTGATGAACAGTACCCAAAGATGACCGAGATGTTTGGCAGCAAGCAGATTGTTGATGAACTCTATGGTGACAACGATGGAAAAACAGCGCTTTTGTGTTATGACATTTGCGGAGACGGAACAAGTTATGGCGCTTACACGGCGGGGTATTTCTGGGCGGCGGATACCAGTGCTCCATATGGCAATAGCTCGGGTAATAACCTGGATTGTCTTCACATCGATTCCTGGCAGGGAATGAGCAGGAGTCCGAACAGCGGGACTTTGAATCCCACCTATTCTAAGGGGACAATGGTGCACGAACTGCAGCATATGATCAATTTTTCCATCTGCAGGCAAAAGGAAAAAGAGTTTGGCGCCAGGTTTAACAGCATTTTGACGCCGACTTACTTAAATGAAGCATATTCTGAGGCGGCTCCGAATCTGTGCTACGGATCGTCCTATGATAAGGGGAGGGTTTCGCATTATAACGGCCACTTGAGTTATATTGTGGGCGGGAGAATTTCTCTGATGCAGTGGGGCGAGGTAGATAAGCTGTGCAATTATTCGCTGAGTTATCTCTTCGCCCAGTACATACGAACGCAGTATGAGAACGGCGAAACCATTTACAGGGACACGATGAACGAGCTTAGGCCGGACAATAAAGATCTGCTTAAGATTATCGCAGAGAAGCTTGGGGTGACGCAGGAGGAGATGCTGCTCAATTTCCGCGCGGCGTTGTTTCTAAAGAATGCAAAGGGCCCTTTTGGTTTCAAAGGGGAGAGCTGGGCGGAGGAGATTCAATCGAGGGCGGCGTCCGATTTGGCTGGATCGGAAAAAGAACTTCAGCCGGGTGCAGCGCTGGTTGTGGCGATGAAGGGAAATTACGAGCCTTCGGGAGAGGGTGAGCATATTCGCTTCGCCGGTATGAACTCGATGGAGGCAGAGGAGAACATTGTCGAGGCGGTACATATTATGGGTGGGGAATCCATCACGGAGAAGGGAGGCACGCTGCAGCTGAGCGCTTCGGTGTCCCCCGCCCATGCAAGCCAGTCTGTGATCTTCTCGATTCCTGACGAGACGGAGCAGGCTTATGCGTCGATTACCCGGGCGGGGCTTGTCACGGCACTGGCAAACGGCACGGTGACAGTGCGCGCGACGTCTGTCTATGTGCCTGCCATCTATGATGAGAAAACGATTACTATATCGAGACAAAACGAGGTGTTATTGACCTGCAGGGAAGAAAAAGTGATAGGGGGAGTGACTGTATATTATGAGGCAAAGACAGGTACGGGAGGCAGCGCCCAAGTCACTTATACGTTAGATGGAAGCGATCCCACGCAGGAGAGCGAGAGCATGCCAAAGATGGGATTAACTTTTGATCAGGCCGGCGTATACCAGCTCAAAGTGCTTGGATATAGTTTTGAAGAGGGCAGTGAGGATGTCCGTGATGAGATGACGGTCACTGTGGAACAAGTGGAGAAGCCACAGATCAGCGGGGAAGATCAGGAGGGAACAGAGGAGGAGACGCAGGAAAAGATCATCGGAAAAAAAGTGTCTTTGACAGCACAGGAAAGCACGGTGATCTACTATACGACAGACGGTACAGTTCCCAGTGTTACGGACAGGGACGGCAGTATAGAGGCCGGAACAGGAACAAAAAGATATACGGCTCCCTTTGTGATTAACAAAGCGGGAGCGACGACTGTGAAGGCGGTTGCAGTGCAGGAGGGGGCGGCCAGCAGTGAGGTCGTGGAACAGGAGTTTCGTGTGCGCTATTTAGTTTCTGGAATATCACTAAATCATACAAACACAGAATTGTTCAGCAACCGAGGGGCAGCGGAGAGAAGTCTCAAGCTTGTTCCTTCCATTACGCCCGAAGAAGCGGCGGACGATGTGACGCTTGAGTGGCATTCAGACAATGAGAAAGTCGCTTCGGTGAACGAGGAGGGTGTTGTGACGGCAGTGTCACCGGGTGACGCTGTGATTTCTGCGACGGCGGACAGTGTGACAGCGTCCTGTCGTGTCACGGTCAAAGCAGTGATCGAGGCTATAGCTGTGGACGATGCACCGCCTCTTGTAATTAGCAGCGACGGCGGTATGCTGGACATCAGCCGTAAGATCCTTTATCGGCCAGAAGGGGCGATTCGGGAGGAACTGCTTTACCAGGCAGGACCCACGGACCGTACAGGGGAAAAGGCGGGACTGGCGAATATTTCGGAGAACGGTATTTTGACGGCGGTCAGAGACGGTGTCGTCAAAGTGACGGTTTCTTTGAAAGACAGGGATGATGTGGAGGCGGCAGTTACCTATGTCACTATCTCCGGGCAGACTTCTGTCAAGCTGTTTGACGAGAAAGAGAATGTTCTGGGTGGTGTGCGCGTCACGTGCTATGCTCTGACGCCGGAAAACGCGGAGATTTATTACACGACGGACGGAACAAAACCCACTGTGAGCAGCCGGCGGTGGCAGAATGAAAGCATGGTGGTTGATACCAAGGGACTGCATCAGTTGCGCTTTTTGGGCTATGATCCAAGTGGCAGATGTACAAGCGCGGAACAGAATCTATCCCTGTATTTGACACAGATGAACGCACCGGATATCCAGGTGGAAAAGGCGGGAAGCACGGCGCGGCTTGTGACGATCACGGCGCAGAATGGCGCGGAGATTTATTATACGACGGATGGTACACAGCCTGCTGTGGAGAACGGCAGCATTCAGAATGGAATTAGATATACGGGCCAATTTCCGCTGGAACCGGAAGGGCTGCCAGTCAAGGCGATTGCAGTCAAGGCGGGTGCGGTGACAAGTCCGGTTGAGGAATACCGCTTTGATACGACAATTCGCATCACAGGCCTTTCTCTGGATACAAACAGTGCCGTTTTATACAGCAGTCAGACAATGGAAGATAAGACTTTGCTATTGACTCCTGAAGTTAAGCCGGAACGGGCATTGGAGGGAATTGACCTGATATGGACTTCGGACCGTCCGGATATTGCCAGGGTGGAGATGGATGAGGCCGGCAGGGGGATTGTGACAGCGGTTTCGCCGGGTGAGGCGCGGATTACCGTCTCAGCGCAAGAACTGTCGGCGGTATGTATCGTCACAGTGAAGGCGCGAAAAACAGGACAGACTGTGGAAGTGAGCCGAACACGAGAGGAGATCCTGGGCGGTGTGCGGATGTCTTATTCGGTCAGCCGGCCTGCGGATGCGGTGATCTACTATACGACTGACGGATCTATGCCTTCCGACGAAGAGCGCGTAATGCCAAAACAAGGTGTTTTCTTTGATACGTCAGGTACGCATATGCTTCGGATCTGGGCAAATGATCCAAAAGGCGTGTATGAAGACGCTTCGGAGGCAGAGCAGGTGATAGTGGAACAGTGCGAGGAACCTGTGATCAAAGTGGAGGAGCGCACCGACGGCAGATACGTGATATTGACAGCGCAGGGCGGTGACGAAATCTATTATTCGACGGATGGAAAAGATCCCTATATATCTGGCGGAGTTGTGCGCCATGGGGAAAAGTATGCCGGGCCTTTCCTGTTAGAGGAGGACGTGTCAGTTGTGAAAGCAGCTGCGGTGCAGAAGGGCAGCGCGGTCAGCCAGACCGCCGCAGAAGATGTCGTAAACCGGATCCATGTAATGAGAATCACGTTCGACACAAAGAATGCTGTGTTATATACGGACCGGGCTGCGCAGAAGAGTTTGACTTTAGTTCCCACTATTATGCCGATAGGAGCAAGGGAAGCGGTTTTGTCATGGAAATCGGATCACCCGGAAGTGGCGGAGGTGAACGAGGAGGGTGTTGTCACGGCGGTTTCACCGGGCACGGCGCTTATCACTGCTTCCGCGGACGGTGCAGTGGCGGTATGCACTGTTACGGTGCGTTCTGCAAACGGAACCTCTTCAGGCCAGCCTGCGCGGCAGGGAATTGAGATCACGGTGGACGGTACTTCACATCTGTATCTCAATCAGCCTATCGAGACGGGAGAGAGCTATGTTTACACGGGGGAGGCTGTCACGCCGGCTGTTGCTGTCACAAACAACGGTGAACTGCTCACGGAAGGCGTTGACTATACCGTGAAGTATGCCAATAATGTCAAAGTTCCAGCAGCAAATGTGGTGGATTCGAAGAGACCAAAGATTACCATCACAGGTAAAAACAATATGATGGGGAACGCCATTCTCTACTTTGACATAAATCCTGTGGATTTGTACGATACCGAAGGGGAATACATCGTAAGAACTGCCCAAAATTCCAAGGCGCTGCCTATTCTGTGCTATAATGGAAATAAGCTTGTCTTAAACCGGGATTATAAGATGGACCAGAATCCGAACAAGAAGTGGCAGGAGAACGGTTATATCACCTTTACTGGAATCGGCTGCTACACGGGAACGCGCAATTTTTATGTGTCTGTCTGGGGGCCTGAATATATGAGGAAATTCACCCTGAAGATGGATAAGAGCGCGAAAAGTATATCTTACGACGGCAGTAATCATTATCCAGCATTTTCTGTGTGTGACAGGCAGACGGGGGAAGAGCTGAGCGAAAATGATTACTTGGTGGTATATCCTAAGGATCTGGCGGGTGCAGGCAAAAAGAAACTGACCGTGACAGGAAAGGGTTTCTACAGTGGCTGCAGTGCCACGCAGTCCTACACGGTCATGCCCTGTCAGGATTCTTCCTATATTCGTATCGACAACAGCGGTGTGCAGGGTGGATATCCTTTTGTGCAGTCGGGTGTCACTTTCCGGAATGGTGAGATCAGGATTACTTATTTGGGGAGGACCCTGCAGGAGGGAAAAGATTATAAGATTGCCTACAGCCGTAACAAAAAGATCGGAACAGCCAGATACAATATCACCTTTTTGGGCAACTACAAAGGGATCAAGGGACTTGACCGGCAGACGGGAACCTTTGCGATTACGGCAGCTGAATTGAGCGGGCAAAACTGGCAGGCTGCCGCACTCGACAAGGTCTACAGAAAACCGGGTATCTATAAGACGAAGGTCTATGTGTCCGTCGACCGGGTACTGCTGAAACCTGCTGATTACACGGTGACTTATGAATTGTCTGACGGAACGGAGATGAAGGGGGCCAATAAACTCGACCTGGATAAGGTAAGTGGTACAGTGACTGTCCGGATCAGGGGAAAGGGCAATTATGCCGGGGAGGGAGAGATACTGACCTCCTATGAAGTGCGCCCCAAGGTGCAGGGCCAGATCGACCTTTCCAATGCAAAATTGACAGTGGTGGAGGAAAATACCGCTCAAAGGCTCAGGAGTGTGCAGTATGACGGCACTGTGAAAAAGCCGCAGCTGCTTATTCAGGTGAAAGATGGCAGAAGTTACCGGGAACTGAGCCGGGAGGAGTATGACGCGCTGGCACCGCATATTACCTATGTCAATAACTTGAATAAAGGGAAAGCGACTGTAATAGTCAATGGCGATGGCGTCCTGTTTACAGGAAGTAAGAGTGCTGCCTTTACCATTGCACAAAGAAACCTCACCGCTAAGTAGAGTCAGCGGATGGTAATCTGCATGCGGTTTTTTCGCATGACTGACGACAAACTCAGAATTATGATAGCGAAAACATTGACCTCGTCCTTTTGTGGGGCGGGGTCCCTTTGTTATAATCACTTCTATGGTTAAAGCCTTGCCAGATATTCATCGGGAGTAAGAGCAATAACTGGACTCTCCCTGAAATCCTTGACATTTCTTGTAATGATGCAGTCGGCATGGATTCGCTCCGCGATGGTGCTTTGAACCGCATCCTCAAAGTCAGACCATTTCATTTCGGTGGCTTTTGTTATATCGGAAACAGTTAAATCTGTTAATTGAAAAATAAGTTTTAAGAGTAGCAGAGTTTCCTCAATTTTTTCCGGGCTGAGCTCTTTTCTCATCACGTAAATAAGACTGGCAACTGTCAGGGAGGAAACATAACCAACAGCAGAACCAACTTCACATATTTTCCATATGAGGGAGGATATGTGAACATATGGTTTCCTTTTTTGTAATACATCTAATAGAATGTTGGCGTCAATCAGTAATCTCATATTTTTTCCTTAGTGATGAATCTCTTTCCTGTGCCAAATCGCAGTTTTTTTTCAGAATGCCCGTTAGGGAATCTGTAAGATAAGAGACAGTCGAGCTTTTGGGAATAAAGCGGCCGACCTCCTTTCCGTTTTTTGTTACGACAACTTCGTTTCCATTGATTATCATGTTTAAATACTTCCCAAAATTATTTTGCATTTCTGTTGCAGTTGCACTGATCATATAATAGCCCTCCTTATATTAGCTATTTTTATTATATCATTGTTGACTAATTTACAACATATATAGAAGAAATTCTTTAATAAACAGAGAAAGCAGTTAAACGCCTGAGCTTAACACTTTAATATCCTGTAAACAACCGGTAACCCGCATGGTTACTGGTATTTTTTGTCAATATTTGTTATTTTCTGCATGATGTTATATGAATGAAGATGATATCGGGAAATATGTGACAGGTACTTATATCAACAATGTGAATAAGGGTAGGGCGACCGTGCAGCCCAATGCTACATCATACAGTATAAGTAAGATTGATCCGTACGTATATTTTAATAAGCTTCCAGCAGGGACGTACTACTATAGAATTACAGCCGTAAATTCTGCGGGCTCCTTAACAGACTTTACACTTCCCATGCAATTCACTATAATGAATTTGTATCAATATACACTATGATTCAAAAAAGGCGGTGAAAGGATGGTACAGGAAAGGTCTGATAAAGAATTAATCACAATAACGATTGACAGATATGCAGAACTACAACGCATAAAACAAGCAAACGGCAGTCAGGAAAACAAGGAACTTGACTATTCTATCAAGTTAGCTGTTGCAAAGTTATCATCTTTAGGAGTAAATGTCGAAGATATAACTCTTTAAGTTCGAACTGTGGGGAGGCCTCGTCCTTTTATAGGACGGGGTTCCTTTGCTCGATTAATCACTTTTATGGTTTTCAGGTGCCAAACATATGGGCAATTTAGGTGGAGTATACTAGGTAAAGTTCTGGATTAACAGAACAGTTTCCGAAAATTTAATTACGGGAATAAAGTAAGAAATCTTCTTGACAATTTCTCTGTTCAATGCCAAAATGATAAGCAGTTATCATAGGGACAGACGTTGAGGAAGACAGTACTGGATTTTTGAAAGTCGCAGCGAGCCGGTGAGGGTGGAAGACCGGCACGAGTAGAAGATCAGGGAAAATCACTTCTGAGTTTCAGACTGAACTTTCCCCGGAATCCGTTTCAGGGGACGGAGAGTGTATGGCGAAACAGTAGGCTCTGACGGCATCCCGCCGTTACCGGGAACCGTATCGCTTTTTATGCACAGGCCCATGCAGAGGAACTATGTCACGAACGTGACGCACGGGCCGCGCGCGAGTAGGGGAAGATGAATCTTTCCTACTCGATTGTGCAGGGAGAAGACCTTCCAGCCGGTTAAAAGGCGGTATGTCGTAACAGGTGGTATCACGAGTGTTTACCCTCGTCCTTTTACGGGACGGGGGTTTTGTTGATTAAAAAAGGAACGTAAACGTTCTCGGAATGGAGGATACTATGTATCAAAAAGTTGACACGAATCTGAATTTTGTGGAGAGAGAGAAGGAGGTATGCCTTTTCTGGAAGGAAAATGATATTTTCCAAAAAAGCATGGACATTCGTAAGGATGGGCCGACCTACACATTCTACGATGGGCCGCCGACCGCAAACGGCAAGCCTCACATTGGACACGTACTGACGCGTGTCATTAAAGATATGATACCTAGATACCGCACCATGAAGGGCTATATGGTGCCCCGCAAGGCGGGCTGGGATACCCACGGTCTGCCGGTGGAGCTGGAAGTGGAAAAGCTGCTCGGCTTAGACGGCAAGGAGCAGATCGAAGAGTATGGTCTTGATCCGTTTATCAGCAAATGCAAGGAATCTGTGTGGAAATACAAGGGTATGTGGGAGGATTTCTCCGGCACAGTTGGTTTTTGGGCTGATATGGATGATCCGTACGTGACTTATCATGATGATTTTATCGAATCTGAGTGGTGGGCGCTCAAGCAGATTTGGGATAAGGGACTTCTCTATAAAGGCTTTAAGATCGTGCCTTACTGCCCGCGCTGTGGAACGCCTCTTTCCTCTCATGAGGTGGCGCAGGGCTATAAGGCGGTGAAGGAGCGTTCCGCTATCGCCCGATTTAAGGTGAAGGACGAGGATGCTTACTTCCTGGCATGGACCACCACGCCCTGGACGCTGCCCTCCAACGTGGCGCTGTGTGTGAATCCGGTGGAGACCTATGTGAAGGTGAAGGCGGCGGACGGTTATACCTATTATATGGCACAGGCGCTTTTGGATACGGTGCTCGGCAAGCTTGCCACGGATGATAAGCCCGCCTACGAAATTCTGGAGACTTATGTGGGTACGGATTTGGAATACAAGGAGTACGAGCCGCTTTTTGCCTGTGCGGGGGAAGAGGCAGCCAGACAGAAAAAGAAAGCTCACTATGTGACATGTGACAGCTATGTCACTATGACAGACGGTACCGGCATTGTGCACATTGCTCCCGCTTTCGGTGAGGATGATGCCCAAGTAGGGCGCAAATACGATTTGCCTTTCGTGCAGTTTGTGGATGGCAGGGGCAATATGACACAGGAGACACCTTACGCGGGTCTGTTTGTGAAGAAAGCGGACCCGGAAGTGATCAAGGATCTGGACAAGGAGGGGAAACTGTTTGACGCGCCCAAATTTGAGCATGATTATCCCTTCTGCTGGCGGTGCGATACCCCTCTGATTTACTATGCAAGAGAGTCCTGGTTTATCAAGATGACGGCGGTGCGGGACGATCTGGTGCGCAACAATAAGACGGTCAACTGGATTCCGGAGTCCATCGGCGAGGGGCGTTTCGGCAATTGGCTGGAAAATATCCAGGACTGGGGTATTTCCAGAAACCGCTACTGGGGTACGCCTCTGAATGTGTGGGAGTGTGAGAAGTGCGGACACATGGAGGCTGTCGGTTCCAGGGAAGAACTGGAAAAGATGAGCGGTAACGAGGCGGCAAAAACGGTGGAGCTGCATCGGCCTTATATCGACGAGATCACCTGTACCTGCCCGGAGTGTGCAGGGACCATGAAGCGTGTACCGGAGGTGATTGACTGCTGGTTTGACTCGGGCGCGATGCCTTTTGCACAGCATCATTATCCCTTTGAGAATAAAGATATTTTTGACAAGCAGTTCCCTGCGCAGTTTATCTCTGAGGCGGTGGACCAGACAAGAGGATGGTTTTACTCTCTGATGGCGGAGTCTACGCTCCTTTTCAACTGCGCACCTTTTGAAAATGTCATCGTATTGGGGCATGTGCAGGATGAGAATGGACAGAAGATGAGCAAGAGCAAGGGTAACGCGGTGGATCCTTTCGAAGCTTTGGAGACTTATGGAGCGGATGCGATCCGCTGGTATTTCTATATCAATTCCGCGCCCTGGCTTCCCAACCGTTTCCATGGCAAGGCAGTGCAGGAGGGGCAGAGAAAGTTCCTGGGGACTCTTTGGAACACCTATGCTTTCTTTGTGCTCTACGCCAATATTGATAACTTTGACGCGACAAAATATAGTTTAGATTACGATAAACTTCCCGTTATGGACAAATGGCTGCTCTCCAAATTAAACACAGCCGTCAAGGAAGTGGACGATCATCTGAACAATTACAGAATTCCTGAAGCGGCGAGGGTTTTGGATAATTTCGTGGACGAGATGAGCAACTGGTATGTGAGAAGAAGCCGCGAGCGTTTCTGGGCGAAAGGCATGGAGCAGGATAAGATCAATGCCTACATGACTCTTTACACAGCTTTGGTGACGATCTGTAAGTGTGCGGCGCCCATGGTGCCTTTTATGACGGAGGAAATTTACCGCAACTTGGTGTGCAGTGTGGACAAGGACGCGCCGGAGAGCATTCATCTGTGTGATTTTCCTGTGGCGGACGACAAGATGATTGATACGAAACTGGAAGAGGACATGGAGGAAGTGCTTAAGGCTGTAGTTATGGGGCGGGCGGCCCGCAATGCTGCAAATATTAAAAACCGCCAGCCAATCAGCAGGATGTACGTGAAAGCAGAGAAGACATTGGATGGTTTTTATCAGGAGATTATCCGGGATGAACTGAATGTAAAAGAGATTGTGTTCTCCGATGATGTGTCTGCCTACACGACTTACAGAATCAAGCCCCAGCTTAAGTACGTAGGTCCCCGGTATGGCAAGCAGCTGGGCGGCATCAAGGCTTATTGTTCCGAGCTGGACGGCAGTGCGGCGATGGAGACATTGAAGACGGAAGGAGCATTAAAATTCCAGGTAGATGGAGTGGAAGTGTCACTTGCGGAGGAGGATCTGCTCATTGACATGGTGTCAAGAGAAGGCTTTATGGCTGAGGCTGACAATTATATGACGGTGGTTTTGGACATTCATTTGACACAGGAACTTCTAGAGGAAGGATTTGTCTACGAGATTATCAGCAAGATTCAGAATATGCGTAAGGATGCGGACTTTGAGGTCATGGATCACATTAAGGTGTCCTTTATTGGCAATGACAAGGTGGCTGGGATCGCTGTAAGGAATAAAGAGATGATAGCAGGCAAGGTGCTGGCTGAGTCTATCACCTCCGGGGAGGCGTTTGCCGTTTCCCGCGAGTGGGATGTGAATGGGGAGAAAGTCACCATCGCTATTGAAAAATGTTAAATTGCAGTTTCTTTTGCTATGGCATTATGGTTTGTGATATATTATAATAGGTGTGGATGTCCGGCAAAAACGGACATCCGGCAAGAATTGTTGAACTTGTTTTAATCATGAGGAGGATGAGGAATGATAAAGAAAGCGGCACCGACAACTTTTGACACGGAGCTTTTTAAGAGAAGCGTCCTTTACAATGTAAAAACCCTTTACAGAAAGACGCTGGAGGAGGCGACGGACCAGCAGATTTTTCAAGCGGTTTCTTACGCGGTTAAGGATGCCATCGTGGATCGGTGGTTAAAGTCGCAGAAGGAGTTTGAGAGACAGGATCCCAAGATGGTCTACTATCTGTCTATGGAGTTTTTGATGGGACGTGCTCTGGGAAACAATATGATTAATCTGCAGGCATACAAGGCGTTCTCACAGGCGCTTGAGGAGCTTGGCATCGACATCAATGTGGTGGAGGATCAGGAGCCGGATCCGGCGCTTGGAAACGGCGGTCTGGGACGGCTGGCGGCCTGCTTTTTGGATTCTTTGGCGACACTTGGCTATGAGGCCTATGGCTGCGGTATCCGCTATCGATACGGCATGTTCAAGCAGGAGATTCGGGACGGGTACCAGGTGGAGGTGCCGGACAACTGGCTGAAGGATGGCAACCCCTTCGAGCTGCGCAGACCCGAGTATGCGAAAGAAGTGCGTTTTGGCGGCTATGTAAATGTCTATGTGGACGAGAACGGCAGGAGCAACTTCAAGCAGGAGGGATATCAGGCGGTGACGGCGGTTCCTTATGATCTGCCTATCGTTGGATATGGGAGCGGTATCGTCAATACTCTGCGCATCTGGGATGCGGAGCCGGTGGATTGTTTCCGGCTGGATTCTTTCGACAAGGGAGACTACCAGAAGGCGGTGGAGCAGGAGAATCTTGCGAGGAATATCGTAGAGGTTCTGTATCCTAATGATAATCATTATGCGGGTAAGGAGCTGCGTTTAAAGCAGCAGTATTTCTTTATCTCTGCATCAGTGCAGACGGCTATTGCAAAATATCTGAGAAAGCACGACGATATCAGAAAGTTCCACGAGAAGGTGACCTTCCAGCTCAACGATACGCATCCCACTGTGGCAGTTGCGGAATTGATGCGTATTCTTATGGACGAGCATTACTTGACCTGGGACGAGGCATGGGAAGTAACTACAAAGACTTGTGCGTACACTAACCACACAATTATGTCTGAGGCATTGGAGAAGTGGCCGATCGAGCTCTTCTCGAGACTGCTCCCCAGAGTGTACCAGATTGTGGAGGAGATCAACCGCCGTTTCATCGCAAGAATTGAGCAGATGTATCCCGGCAATCACGAGAAGGTTCGCAAGATGGCGATTATTTACGACGGACAGGTAAAAATGGCGCATCTGGCGATTGCAGCAGGCTATTCTGTAAATGGTGTGGCGAAGTTGCACACAGAGATTTTAAAGAATCAGGAGCTGAAAGATTTTTACGAGATGATGCCTGAGAAGTTCAACAATAAGACGAACGGCATTACGCAGAGAAGATTCCTCCTGCATGCGAATCCGCTTCTGGCAGACTGGGTGACTGCCCATGTGGGCAGTGATTGGATCACTGATCTGCCGCAGATCGGCAGATTGAAGATCTACGCGGACGATGCCAAAGCGCAGCAGGAATTTATGAATATCAAATATCAGAACAAAGTGCGGCTGGCAGAGTACATCATGGAGCACAACGGCATCGAGGTTAATCCCCGTTCCATCTTTGACGTTCAGGTGAAGAGACTGCATGAGTACAAGAGACAGCTCTTAAACATCCTGCATGTGATGTATCTCTATAATGAATTGAAAGAGCATCCGGATATGGATTTCTATCCTAGAACCTTTATTTTCGGTGCGAAGGCGGCAGCGGGCTACAAGAATGCGAAACTCACCATCAAACTGATCAATTCCGTGGCAGATGTGGTGAACAATGATCCGGCTATTAACGGTAAGATTAAAGTAGTATTTATTGAAAACTATCGTGTTTCCAATGCGGAGATTATTTTTGCGGCGGCAGATGTGTCTGAGCAGATTTCTACAGCCAGCAAAGAAGCTTCCGGCACTGGCAACATGAAGTTCATGTTAAATGGGGCTCTGACCATCGGTACTATGGACGGCGCAAACGTGGAGATTGTGGAGGAAGTGGGGGAGGAGAATGCCTTTATCTTCGGATTAAGCTCTGATGAAGTCATTAATTATGAGAATCATGGCGGTTATGATCCAACGGAGATCTTCAATAATGATCCCGATGTGAGAAAAGTCCTGATGCAGTTGATTAACGGCACTTATGCGCCGGGTGATCCTGATTTGTTCCGGTCTTTGTACAACTCTCTGCTCAATACGCAGAGTACAGCCAAGGCGGATACTTACTTTATTCTGAAGGATTTCAAGGCATATGCCGAGGCTCAGAGGAAAGTGGAGGCGGCATACAGGAATGAGAGCGGGTGGGCGCGTAGCGCGATCTTAAATATCGCCTGCTCCGGCAAGTTTACCTCTGACAGAACGATCCAGGAGTATGTGGATGAGATCTGGAAGCTTGACAAGGTTGTGCTTCCCAAGGAGCCTGTGATGACGGCAGATCCTGCGGAGATGAGAAGTGTAAAATAATGGAATATCTGATAAGCCCCATCTTTGATGGGGCTTATCAGATTTGATTGTGTCACAGACAAAAATAAACC
>DLAA01000084.1:0-196 GCA_002493835.1 Lachnospiraceae bacterium UBA7060
AAGAAATATGTAAATTTGAAAAAATATATAGATATTATCCATATTATTCTGAGGGGTTCTTTAATACATAAAGAAAAAGTGATATAAAGAGTTTTCATACATATGTAATTATGGTGAGAATTTAAGTAGTAATATAGTGTAATGTTTACAAAAAAGAAATTTAAGAAGAGGATTGATTACTATTGAAACAAGAGCA
>DLAA01000084.1:418-5261 GCA_002493835.1 Lachnospiraceae bacterium UBA7060
TTGATTACTATTGAAACAAGAGTATTGCTACGCAGAGAATATTTTTTAAGGGAAATAAAATATCATCCATTCCTTGAGCAGCGGTTTTATCCTGACGGACAACCCGCTGTTTTTTATATTTTAAATCTGTATAAGGCATTTACATGTTTCAAAAATTTCCCTCTATAATACTTGAAAACCATTCAAGGAAGGTGAAAGCATGGATGAAACGGAAGTTGCTGTTCGACTGGAAGCGCATGAGCATGACATTGGTTCACTTGAATATCGCGTAAAAGATCTGGAAAAGCAAAACAGTGCAATTCAGGAACTGGTGATATCAGTTAATAAGCTGGCTGTATGCATAGAGAATATGCAGAAAGAGCTTAACCGACAGGGAAAGAGACTGGATGCGCTGGAAGACGTTCCGAAGGAAACACGGAGAATGATCAAAACAGCGATTATAACTGCGATAGCAGGCGGGCTTGCAGGAACATTATTGACGGCGTTATTAACCGTATTATGAAGGAAATGGGGAGGAAAACATGAAGAGCGAAAAAGTAAAAAAGTGGCTGCGGGCGGCAGGGATAAGAGCATTGAAAACAATGGCGCAGACGGTGGTGGCAACCATAGGAACAGCGGCAGTACTGGGAGAAGTGGATTGGCGGATGGCATTATCTGCTTCTGTTTTGGCAGGTATATTGTCCCTGCTCACTTCCATTGCGGGTTTACCGGAAGTAAAGGCGGAATAGGAGAAGGGGAAATATGACAATAGGAGTTAACTGCGGGCATACCAAAAGCGGAACGGGAAGCGGAGCCGTTGGAATAATAAAGGAATCGGAGCACACCAGACTGGTAGGATATGCATTGATTAAAAAATTACAGGCAGCAGGCGCGAAAGTGGTGGATTGTACAATTGATAGAGCGGACACAAGACAGAACTGCCTTTCACAGATAACCGAATACGCAAACAGAGAGGAATTGGATTGGTTTATCAGCATTCATTTTAATGCGTCCGGGGAGCATAAAGGGCACGGAACAGAGGTTTATACTTATAAGGGCAGGCAATATCCGGACGCGGCAAAGGTTTGTGCAAATATGGAAAAGCTGGGTTTTTACAATAGAGGAGTTAAATCGGGAAGCGGTTTATATGTGATCCGTAAAACAAAAGCGAAGGCAATGCTGATAGAAGTATGTTTTTGCGATAATCGTGAAGACATGGAGATCTATAAACGTGTAGGGGCACAGGAAGCTGTAGCGCAGGCAATTTTTAATGCAATTTATCCTTATGCGGTAAAACCGGAAATAGAGAAGGTGAAAGAAGACAAACTTTCATTCGTGGAAATTGTTGGACAGACAGCTCAAAAAGATTGGAAGGAAAGGCGTATTGTACTCCCGTCGGTAGTGATAGCCCAGGCGATCAAGGAATCTGCATGGGGTACGTCCGAACTGGCGAAAAAGGCAAATGCGTTGTTTGGCATTAAGAAAAATGGATGGCAGGGGAGAACATACATAAAGACAGCTACAGAGCAGCGCGCTGATGGCAGCTATTATCAGGTACCTGTGACAGAATGGCGTGCCTATGATAACTGGCAGCAGTCCGTTTTAGACCATAACGATTACATTGCAACAAGGAGTACGGACGGAAGAAAGACCTTGCGTTACCAGCCTGTCATAGGCTGTGACCAGTATGTACTTGTCTGTAAATATCTACAGGAATGCGGATATGCCACATCCATAGATTATGCGGACTCTTTGATTCACGATTATATTGAAAAATACAATCTGACTGAATATGACTAAAACATAAGAAATTGTAAAAACTATCCTGTTGTTCTGCAAATTAAATGATGCTACCAACGTCACATTAAATGAAGCTGCTTCAGTTTGAAAAGACACACATCCGTCAGATTATATAAATCTGAATCGTCATCTTATTTGAAACTTCAAAATCCCCCACGCACATTAAATGAGTGAGGGATTTGGTGGTCAGCCAAGTTCGCAGTCGTTGATTGCCTGCATCGCGATGTCAGCGGTAACGATTTCTGATTTGCTGCTGTCACCGATGAGCAGGCTGGCATTGCACAGCTTATTGATGATACGCGGTGTTCCGTCAGCGGCATTCAGGATTGCTTCCAGGGCGGCTTCATGGAAAACGGTCTGGTTACAGCCTGCACCTTTCAGTTTTTCATGGATATAGGAGCGTCCCTCTTCTTTGGACAGCCCTTCCAGATTATAGTTCATAACCAGCCGCTGGTAAAGCGGCTCATGGATTGCCAGCCGCAGGGTGGAATTCAGTTTTGGAAGTCCTGCAAGGAGAATGGCAGCCCTGTCCCTGGAATCCATTTCAAAGTTGAACAGGATTTTCAGATCATTTAGGATGGTATTGTTGATGTAGTTTGCTTCATCAATGATAATAATGGGGGTCTTTCGTTTTTCAAGGGAAAGGCGTGCGATTTCCTCCTGGATTGTCCTGAAATTATCGGGTTTTCGAAAGGAAGGCTGTGCGCCCAGCTCCTGTGCAAGATTCCGGTAAAAGTCATTAGCAGTCAGTGTGGAAAGGCTGGTATAAATCACTTTGTAAAGGGAAGGATTCAGTCCGGCAGCCCATGTACGGATGACGGTTGTCTTGCCACGGCCGGCACCACCGGTCAGAAGTCCGAACCCCTTTGTTTTAGCCAGATAATCCAGCCGGAAGAGCGTCTCCCTGCACTCATTTGTATCCACTAGGATTTCTCTGGAATTCTTTAAAAACGGATTGAATTCTAGACCGTACCTTGTAAAATATTCCATCATTCCTGTTCTCCTCTGCATAAATGTATTTTTTCGCGTTTCACAAACGCGTTTTCCGTTTTATTTAACAGCCGTATAGGTGTGAGTGTCCTGTCAGCTTCCACAATAAAAATATCCTTTAAATCCGGGGAATAACGCAGGGTAATGCGTTGTTTTGCAAAGCGGCAGTCCACCTCATACTCCACCTGGTCAATTACGATAACGCTGTCAGCAGATACCCTGCGCTCGATTTCCAGAAGGAAATTTTTATTAAGCTCATCTTCGGGAAGACGATGGAAACATTCAGGCTCAGAGAAAAAACGTTCCTGCGGTGATTTTCCCTTCAGCGAGGAATGGGGAGCCCGGTTGTAGGAATCCACGTAGGCAAGCAGATTTCCGCGCAGCTCATTTAAAGAATGGAAATTCCGGATATCAAGGGAAGCCATCCATTGGTCTTTCATGGTACGGAACCACCGTTCAATTTTAGCTTTCTGTGTAGGGGTATAAGGCTGGTCGTAATGCAGGACGGAGCCGATTCTTGCCGCAAGCAGCTCCATCTGCCTGTTACGGTAGGATTTGCCATTGTCAAAGTTGAAAATCCGGGGGGTCCCATACTTTGCAACAGCAGATTTGATAACGGACATCAGATTTACAAAGTTGTCATTGAAGAATACATCAATACCCACAATGAAGCGGCTGGCATCATCGATCAGGGCGATAATGTATACCTTGTGCTTCTGCCCGTCGGCAGTTTTTAAGTAAGGTCCCACGCTGGAGTCGCCACACCAGACCTCATTGATATGAGGACGCTCATAGCGGCGCATATCTCGGTTGGTGGTTGTTTTCAGTTCCAGTGCAAGCTGGTTGACATAGCGGTTAATGGTGGACTCGGAAACTTCACCGGTAATAATGCTGCCATTATCATGAAGCTGTCTGAAAATTGCAGATGCAGACATGCGCGGATAGTTGAGTTTGAGATATTTAATCTGTTCCTGTAAATCCGCATCCAGTTTTCTGGGTTTTCCCTCGTCCACACGCCCTTGTGGAATGAGGGCGTCAAAGCCGCCGTTTTTGTAGCTGCGGTACCACCGTTCGATGGTTGCGGCAGAAAAGTGTTTTACCGTGCCATCGGGTGCAACAGTGCCCTTTTTTGCGGCATCACGATAAAAGGCATCCAGGGAACTGTATTCCTCTGAAAGCCCGTTTAGGATGGGCGAGATAACAGAATAGCGCATCAGGGCGATATCGTGCTGTTTTTCCTGTGTCATGTCAGGATCCTCCTTGGTTTTTTCTAAGAAAACTTAGTTTTCTTTAGTATAGGAAGAAACGGAAAGGAAGTCGTGTCAGGTTATGTGGTATTCAAAAAAAGAATATTTGGGGTGCAGTGAATCTGCATAAACTGCCTGGCAAAAGAGGAAAAACAACCACGGCACAGGGCAGCTTTATCGGAAATGGTTATCTTTTCGGAAAGGAGCCGCTGTTTCCAGTGGCACAGGAAGCTGCGGAGGATATAGCGGCAGTTACTCTCATCAATGGAAGGATTCCTGTTGAAGAGGTTCTCCCAATCCTCTTTTGCTTCGTGAGCGGAAATGACTTGAACCTGTTCATTCATGGAAATCTGTGAATAGGGAACCATGAAAGACGGAAGAAGCGCATGGGTATGGTGACAGCAGGAACAGATAACCCGGCAGATACGGAAAGAGAGCTTTCCAGCGGGTATTTTCAGGGAACGGGTATAGTAGCCATGAACAGAAAGGCAGCCGGAATGCCCGCAGGTACAGGTAAGTTTGTGAAACTGCAGGCCGTTAATAAGATTATTATAAAAAGTTTGAGTAAAAGGATTGTAATCTTCGACAAATATGGTTATCATGGTTTTGTAAACGCATAGGCATGCCTATGGGGATATAAGAAGCAGGAAACCAAACTTTGGACGGAGCGGTTCCTGCTTCTTTTGTTGATAGCGCCTATGATATGATAACAGAAGGTAGAGGATAAAACAATCTGACGTAATATTCATCAGAATGAATTATACTGTACCTTCTTTTAATTTGAAGAATTTTTGGGTAATTGGGAGTAGGTAAAGTTACAAATAACA
>DLAA01000114.1:0-6266 GCA_002493835.1 Lachnospiraceae bacterium UBA7060
GTGTTACAGAAATAGTATGAGAAGATAAAAGTGAACTTATTCAATCGATGTATAGGTCTTTAGTACTATTTTTTTATTCAAAAGTACCAAAAGAATCATTGGTACTTTGGTACTATTTTTTATTGCTTTTTTTATCAGATAGACTATAATGAAAGTATAGGCGGAGATACCCCTTCATTCTCCACCTACAGACCCTTATATTAATTATTTATACTCCCCTCAACGGGCCGTTTATCATGGATAGACAGATAAACGGCCCGTTGTATCGTCGTATGCGTGCCACAAATTGTATGATACGTCTACCGGCTTTTTAAATAATTAATCACAAGCATCACAATAAGCACCGGAATCATAATCGGTGCAAGAACCGATATCAAAGAAAATGCCACGCCTATAATTAAAAGCACAATCACCACCGCAATTAGCGCAATCAGCCAGCCCGGCATACGGATGACACGACCTATGTTCGTCTGTCTTTCAAACATGTCTTCCGGCGCTTCCTCGTCGTAATTCCGGTTCGTTCCCTCGATAACATCAGCACGTTTGTTTGCCTCGATAATACTCTTGGCTAAAAGTCTCGGATCGCCCAGACTTCCCAGCACTTCCTCCTCGCTTCTACCCTTCCTGATTTCCTTGTCAATATATTCCCGGTAATACCGTACATGCTCTCCCACTTGAGAGCTGTTCACACCGCCCGAAAGCGCCCGCTGCAGCCTGTCAATAAATTCTGCCCGATCCATATTTCCCTTTTTCCTCTGTCCTCTCTGTGTGTATCGAAGCTCACATGGTCTGATCCATGCCCTTCCAGTCACTGAGCTTTTTCATATAGTCTTCCGGACATTTCTGCATATCCGCCATCATTTGAAACGCCCGCAGTACCATATCCTCCTTATTGCAGTTCACCGTATTTTTTCCGGTATCCCTTCGTAAATTATCCTGTTCAAGCTGCCACACATAACAGTCTGTCAAAGAATATTCGCCGCATTTCGGAATATCCGGCAGAGCATGATGCTCCAGATAATAGACAAAAGCATCATAAAGACCTCGATCCAGCAAAAATGCATTCCACAGCATCTGCTGCCACTCCTCTGTCTTCCCGGCGAACCCGCACAGTCTCATAAGGCCATCATATGCCTTTAATCTGCTTTGGTCAAATAGAATCGGTGCCGACATGTTTCCTCCTTTTTGCAGCTGTGTCTTCCGCCCCTTCATGGATATCCGCCACGGAATTGCCCTCAAACACGTGTCCTTCCACCACAATCGTCTCTATCAGTGTAGTTTTCGGATGCTCAATCAGATTGATCAACTTCTCTCCCACCCGGCGCCCCAATTCCGCCGTATCCTGACGCAAGGTGGTCAGCGTAGGTTCAATATGTCTGGCAATCCGGATACCGTCATATCCTGCCACAGAAATATCGTCAGGCACCCGCAGCCCCCGCGCCTGGATGGCATTATAGCCTCCAAAGGCAGAGAAATCATCCGGATAAAGGATACAGGTAGGCGGCTCCTTCAGATTTAACAGCCACATCGTCTCCCGATAAGCACTTTTCGTATCACGGTAAGGCGACATGCGGATGTATTCATCTGGAATCGATAGTCCAAGCTGCCCTGCCGTACGATAAAAAGAGGCAAGCCGGCTCTGTGTAACTGCTGAATCTGCACCATGGATATATGCTACCTTCCGATGTCCCTTATTATACACATAAGTGAGCAGATCTTCCATACCCTTTACATTATTTGACATCACCGCACACACATTATTAAATAGATGATCCAGTGTCACCGTAGGAATGCCGCCCATCACCAACTGCAAAATTTCCGGAGAATAGAAATCCGTACATACAATCGCAATACCGTCAAACCCACGCGATCTGCAGTGCTCTAAGTAGCTGGTCCTCCCCGTACGCGCCTTGTAAGTATTGATAAAAGTGATATCGTACCCTTTTTCCTCAACAGTGCGCTTGAGACTATCCAGCACAAAAGCATAATAGTCATGTGTCAAACCGCTGTAATCTTCGTGATTAAAAAGGACACCCACATTATAACTGCGGTTGGTTTTTAGCATCTTGGCCGCCGTATTCGGAAAATAGCCCATCTCTTCGGCCGCCTGACGGATCCGTCTCTTTGTCTCTTTTCCTATATCGCTCTGATCATTCAGCGCCTTGCTGACTGTAGCCACAGAGACGCCGCAGACCGCTGAAATATCTTTCATTGATACCATATTCTATCCCCTCCACGGAAACGTCTAAACCCGCATATACCGCGCATCGCTTAATCGTTTTCGTATTATCATTGTACAACACATCTCCCGGCAATGCAATGGATTTCGCAATTTTGGAGTGTTTGCGAAGGAAAATATATATTGATTGCTTTTTTTTCTATTCTTCTGTATAATTATTTTAACCGAGCGGAGACCCGTTTACTTAAACGTTTACTTTCCTCCGCTCCAAAGTATGAAAAGGAAACCGGACATGTTACTGTAACGTCTCAGTATATGAACAGTAACCCGGAAACAAACCTTGAAAAGGAGAATGGAGCTATGAAATTTGGTTACTTCGATGACGCAAACCGTGAGTACGTCATCACCACACCTAAAACCCCGCTGCCATGGATTAACTATCTAGGCTGCAAAGAATTTTTTACACTGATCTCCAATACCTGCGGCGGCTACACTTTTTACAAAGATGCGAAGCTTCTTCGCATGACGCGTTACCGCTATAATGACGTGCCAAATGACATCAATGGCAAATATTTTTATATCAAAGAAAATGACTGCATCTGGAATCCCGGCTGGAAGCCAACCCAGACAGAGCTTGACAGTTACGAATGCCGCCACGGCATCGGCTACAGCCGTTTCACAGGTTCAAAAAATAAACTCCAAGCGTCCGTCCTCACCTTTATTCCCATGGACGACAACTGTGAGCTCAGCCAGGTGAGGCTGACCAACTTAAGCGACAGCCAAAAGACCATTTCTCTCTTTTCTTATGTGGAATGGTGCCTTTGGAACGCAGATGATGATTCCCGCAACTTCCAGCGCAACTTAAATACTGGCGAGGTAGAAGTAACAGGGTCCGCCATCTACCACAAAACCGAATACCGGGAACGCAGAAACCACTACGCTGTGTATGCCGTAAATACTGATGTGGACGGTTTTGACACCAGCCGCGACGCCTTTCTCGGCGCTTACCGCGGTGCTGCGAATCCTGAGGCTGTGGAAAAAGGACAAGCTGCCAACTCCATAGCACATGGCTGGTCTCCCATTGCATCCCACCAAATTAATATAACACTGAAGCCCGGAGAAAGCAAAACCTTTGTGTTTGTCCTCGGCTATATAGAAAATCCCGAAGACCAGAAGTGGGAATCTCCCGGCATCATCAACAAAAAACCTGCGGAGGAGATGCTCGCAAAATACAAAACGGATGCCGATGTGGAAAAAGCCTTCACAGAATTAAACAATTACTGGAATGATCTTTTGTCCAAATATACTGTGAAATCATCCAACGATAAGGTGGACCGCATGGTCAATATCTGGAACCAATATCAGTGTATGGTAACCTTCAATATGTCCCGCTCCGCCTCCTACTATGAATCCGGTATCGGCCGCGGTATGGGATTTCGCGATTCCTGTCAGGATCTTTTGGGCTTTGTACATCTGATACCCGACCGGGCAAGACAGCGTATCATTGATATTGCCTCCACCCAGTTTGAAGACGGCAGCGCTTACCACCAGTACCAGCCCCTCACCAAGAAAGGCAACTCCGACATCGGCAGCGGCTTCAACGACGATCCGTTATGGCTGATCGCAGGCACCTCCGCCTATGTGCGTGAGAGCGGCGATACCTCCATTTTGACCGAGCTTGTTCCCTTTGATAATAACGAGGCACTTGCAAAACCTCTAATGGAACATCTGAAACGTTCCTTTGACTATATCGTAAACCACAAAGGGCCTCATGCCCTGCCTTTAATAGGCCGCGCCGACTGGAACGACTGCCTGAATCTCAACTGTTTCTCCGAGCATCCAGGCGAATCCTTCCAGACCTTCGGTCCCTCCGAAGGCCCTGTGGCAGAATCGGTATTCATTGCCGGCATGTTTGTAAAATACGGCGAAGAGTATGCACAGCTGTGTGAACTTATGAATGATCAGGCGGAAGCTGACCGTGCCCGCACTGAAGTTCACAACATGTACAACGCCGTGTTGAAGGACGGCTGGGACGGTGACTGGTTCCTCCGCGCTTATGACGCTTACGGGCAGAAGATCGGTTCCAAAGAATGTGAAGAGGGCCAAATTTATATTGAGTCCAACGGATTCTGTCCGCTCGCCGGAATCGGCATAAAGGAAGGCCTTGCCGAGAAGGCCCTCGATTCCGTGAAAGACAGATTAGACTGCAAATACGGCGTGATGATCCTTCAGCCCGCCTACACCAAGTATCACCTGGAACTGGGAGAGATTTCTTCCTACCCGCCTGGATACAAGGAGAACGCCGGAATCTTCTGCCACAACAATCCCTGGGTTTCTATCGCGGAGACAGTGATCGGCCGAGGTGACAGGGCCTTCGAGATTTACCAAAAAACCTGTCCTGCCTACGTGGAAGAGTTCAGTGATATCCACCGTACCGAGCCTTATGTTTACTCTCAAATGGTGGCTGGTGCTGATGCCCAGATCCCAGGCGAGGCGAAAAACAGCTGGCTGACCGGTACGGCTGCATGGACATTTGTCAACATATCACAGCATATCCTTGGTGTTTCCCCCACTCACAGAGGACTCAGCATCGATCCCTGTGTACCCAAAGGCTTCGGCGACTTTACCCTCACCCGAAAGTTCCGGGAGGGAACCTACCATATCAAAGTCGTAAATCCTGACAATGTGGAGAAGGGCGTGAAATCCCTTACCGTGGACGGGAAAGCTGTGGAAGGCTGTGTCGTACCTTATGTCGCAGGCAAAGATACCTATGATGTAGTTGTGACGATGGGGTAGTCTGGCTTACGCTGTCGTAATTTCCTACTTAGAAGAATAAATGAGAGGGACATCTATTCCATCAAAGACGTTGGAATTGATGATCCCTCTTATTATTTTTGAAAAGATACATGATATGGTATGCGAATTTTTTATGACCACTAGTTTCCCAAAAAGACTTGTTTTCTCTTAAAATTTGTGACAAAATATGTTTTAGTCAACTCTACCCTTCTGGTACAGTTTAGTTGCAAAGTAAGTGAAAACCAATCAAATAATGTGATACAGATTTTTACTGCCGTACAGCAGCAAAATGTTGGTTAATATGAAAATATTTTGAGGAACATGCTATGAGCCAGTATATGTCCATCGGAAAAGTTTCAAAATTAAAAAATGTGAGCATTAAATCCCTGCGCTACTATGACCAAATCGGCATTCTGAAACCTGCCTTTGTCAATACAGAGACCAACTATCGTTACTATACCAAAGAGCAGCTCTATCTTCTGGATGCTATTACCGTCTGCATCAAACTTGGAATTCCTCTTAAGGACTTAAACAATTACGTGGAAAATTCTTCCATCAACCTGCAGAAACTCCTCTACGACGGCAAAATTCTTGCAGAGCAGCGGATTCTCGATATCCACAACTGTCTTGGAACCTTGCAGGAAACTCTGCAGAATATGGCCAGCCCCGTGACAGGACTTGCCAAGATTCCCGAAAGCAAAAGCGGCATCCTTCTGCCCGACGGTTTCTACCACAATGAGATTGTGACCCGCAAAATGCTCACCGTTCCCTTGGATGAGATGGATATTCCCAAGTATTATGGACAGCACATTCTGAAACTCTTTGTCACAGCACAGCAGATGGGAACAGTTGTTGCCTATCCGTCAGGTGTACTTCATGAATATCAGGGCGGTCATTACCAGAGACACATGTTCCTCACGATCACCGGCGATCCGCCTGCAGCAAAAAACGATGAACATGCTGTCCGCATCATAGACAAGGGAGATTTTGCCTGCCGTAGAATTGCTTCCCATGTGGCAGACTTTGATACTATACGTCAGGAAATGAAAGAAGTAATTAAAAGCGACGATTTTTGCATCATCGAGACAGATACCTTATCCGAAAAAAACAAAAAAGAAGGCTACCCATTCGAACTAGAATATCCGTTGTCCTCCTGAGCAGTGCCAGGGCATAAGATGGCAAAATGACTGCTTGCAGTCAATTTTGACAGATTATGGACTGATAGGGCGAAGCCCGCGAACGAGAAAACCGAAGGTTTTCGAGTGCATGCACTGCTCAGTACACAGACCGA
>DLAA01000114.1:6631-9357 GCA_002493835.1 Lachnospiraceae bacterium UBA7060
AGGTTTTCGAGTGCGTGCACTGCTTACCTCCTCCTCAACCGATACAAAATTTCCTCAAAGGGCGCCCCTTCCATTGCAGGCGTCCCAAGTTCTACCGCTTTCTCAATACACTGCTTCACGAAGCCGGATGCTTTTTTGACAGACCGGTCAAAGGGTATGCCGTTTACTGCGTCAGCCGCTATCACAGCCGCAAACACATCCCCCGTACCACAGCGCTCCGCTCCTGCCTTATGAATACGTGCAAGCTTCGCTTCAGGCTTGTCCTGCCCCTCTTTCACATACACACAATTCGCAATATACTCACCCTGTGGGATTCCTGTAATAACGACGCGGGAAGGCCCCATCTTTGAAAGACACTCCGCCATTGTAAAAAGTTCTCTCTGCTTCCACCCCTCAGCTTTATATGGAACCCCCAGCAAATAACAGGCCTCAGTCAGATTCGGCGTGATAATATCTGCAAGCTCCACCAGTTTTCTAAGCTCAGTACATAACTCTACCGTATAGGCAGAGTATAGTCTTCCATGATCCCCCATCACTGGATCCACAATCACCAAGGTCTTCTCCCCGGAAAACTTCCGAATAAACTGTCGGACAATATCAATCTGACGCACGGACCCCAAATATCCTGTTGCAATACCGTCAAAGGACAGACCAATTTTCCCCCAGTTTTCAATATATTCCTCCATCCGATCCGTGTAATCATCCATAAAAAAATGCGGGAAAGCCGTATTGCTTGAAAAAATGGACGTCGGCAGTGGACATCCCTGTACGCCCAAATAAGAAACAATCGGAAGAAGCACCGTCATAGCACATCTTCCGAATCCCGCAATGTCATTGATTATCGCTATCTTTTTCTGCATTGTTCCGCCTGCATCTCCTTATCCATAAGATCCGTATTTTACCTATTTTAGCACCGTTTCTCTTCTGGACGCAAGCTATTTACTGTCACCCTACAAATTTCTTTTCCCGTACCTCCTCTGCGCTGACCACCCCTGCGACTTCACTCACAGACTCCTCCTGGCCTTCCTGGCCGCCTTCTTCTTTTGTTTTGCGACCGTTCTTCACCAACTCATCCTGCATATGATCTATCTGGTTCATGGCTTCTCTTGCCTGTTTTACTTCCGTGATCTTCTTCATAATTGCATTGATGTCCTCTGGGGAAAACAAATCCAGGCACTTCATCAAACTAGTCATATCGTTGAGATCAATCTTTACAACTCCCACTGAAGTACTCACCTGAATAATATCCGGATTCGCACTGCCGCCGATGGTGATACTTGTACCGTGCAGAGCATCTTTTGTCACTGACACATGTGCACCATTGTGCCAAAATTCTGTAGTCACCGGCTTCCCAGCTTCCGGCTCATCCATCTGCCTAAGAACAATGGCGATGGAATCCGTCGCGCCATTGGACTCTCCAGAAGCCAAATATTCATCTGCCTTTTTCAATTTAGAGGCAAAACAGTCGTTTCCGCCGTCGCCTTCAAGCCCTGCCCTCTCCCGATAAGCCGCCGTCTTTGCATATTGGGCAAGCCGGTCTGCTGTATGATTTATCGTACTAATACTTCCATATGCCTTAAAGGGATTGTTTGATATCATATGTCTGCTCTCCTTCCTCCATTGTCTCTAATGCAAACCGCTCGATCACATGCTCTGTCTGTCCGGAAATCTTTGCCGTATCCACTTGGAATGCCTCTAATCTTCCGTCATCATACTTTGCTTCCACATAGACCTGCGCGTCCTTGCCCTGAATTTTTCCTTTCAGCGTATAGCCTTCAGTCACTGCGATCCGCACGTTATCACTTTCCTCATAGCTCATATGTCTCACCTCCGCCGCCTGCATGGCATCCGAGAATGCTGCCAAACTCACTCTGATTCCAGGACCCGCATTGATCCTGCCCACGCCGGAGGATTCCTCCATCCTTCTTGTCCCGCTTTCCGCCTCTGTGATATCCTCCTTCCCCTGATTCCTATATCGCAGGTTCTGCATCAGGCTCTCCTGAAAGCCCTCCGCCCGCCCGGCTTTCGCTTTACGCTGATATGCCGCTGCATTGTTCTGATTCTGTACCTCCTGTATTCCCATGTCCTACGGCCTCCCTTCCGTCAGAATTTTTTTTACTTCCTCTCTGCCTCTGCGCAGCCTTGTCTTGATCGTCCCTTCCTTCTCATTGAGAAGCCCTGCAATTTCATGAATCGAATAATCCTCATAGTAGAAAAGGTAAATCGGATTCCGGTAGTGTACCGGCAGCTGCAGCACCGCCTCAAGCGTCTCGTCATCCTTGACCTGATAAGGCAGATAAATATTTTTCGCAGTATTCTCAAAGGACTCATTCCAGGGAACTGTCCTCTGATACCAACCGCTTTTTAATACATCCAGGCAAATATGAATGGTAGTTCGTATCAGCCATGCTTTCTCGTGCTCCTTATTCTGAATCTGCTTTTCCTCCTTCATGTAGCGCAGAAATGCCTCCTGCACCGCATCCTCGGCGTCCGCCCGATTCTTCATATTTGAGAAGGCAATCCGGTACAACATGGCACGATATTCATCCACCAGATAACTCCATTCCTGCTCCATCCCCTCGTGCTTCCTTCTGTCATTCTAATCATCCATATCAGAGCAGTTTACTGCTATGACACGCGTCGGAAATCTCAAATTTCCGACTGCGATCAAGGCATATTTGAGGCTCTGACTCATAATTGCTGGGGCTGTGAAAAAATAGGAGTTG
>DLAA01000149.1:0-16414 GCA_002493835.1 Lachnospiraceae bacterium UBA7060
TGGCAGAATGCCATCACTTCTCTGTCTGATTTCCCCTTGGGATCAAAATCAGATCCACCCTTGCCGCCGCCGATAGGCAGACCTGTCAAAGAGTTTTTAAAAATCTGTTCAAAACCCAGGAATTTGATAATACCTAAATTAACAGACGGATGGAATCTTAAACCACCCTTGTAGGGACCAATCGCACTGTTAAACTGCACACGAAAGCCATTATTTACCTGTACCTGTCCCTTGTCATCCACCCAAGGAACACGAAACTGTACAATTCTCTCCGGAACCGTCAGTCTCTCCAAAAGCGCTTCCTTTCTGTATGTCTCCTCATCCTTTTCAATCACAACCCGCAGAGACTCCAGCACTTCCTTCACTGCCTGATGGAATTCCGGCTGCGCGGGATTCTTCGCAACCACCAACTCGTATACTTCATCTACGTATGACATTACTTCCTGTCCTCCTTTTCCCTTTATGAATTACCACGTATCATTATAGTATGTGATTTTAAAATCTACAAGTGCGATTTAGCAGATTAAAGTGTAAAATTTTTTGGCGAATTTTTATATATATTGTACAATAATACTAAAATACTTGTATACACAACTCATTGAAACGCTTATAGATATTCTTTCAAACGTTCTATACTTTTCTCTTCAAAATCCATCAGTTCTTTTGCCAGCTCTACAGTCTCTTTCTCTGCCATGCTATTATGCTTTAAGCTTTTCCACATACTCGTGATGCCTCGATTACTCCCCTGGATCATCATCTCAGCCAGATGCTCTGTACTGATATTAAAAGCTGTGTTTGCATGTATGCTCCCCTTCAACATCATATCACTGATCTGGCTGCCGCGGTATGCTTCCCCATCCTGATTCAGAATCTTATCAAGTGCTCTATTATGAATATCTGCATAGTGCAGAGACTGTCTGGACAACGTTATCGAAAAATCATCATTGCCGATTTTATCCAAAATCGTATCAATCGCTGTCATTCCCATCTGGGTATTTTTCTGGATTTCCTTCAAAATCATTTCATCGTCATGTTTCATGAATATCGCCCCTTTCCTAAAGAATCAAAAACAGATGAGAATGTATCATCTCTCATCTGCTTAGTTTTTCCATCTTTATTATGTTTTAATCAGCCATCACTCCACATAGTCCGATTTCACATAAGCTGTCTGCCCATTGTAATTGATCTTTGTCCAGCCATCAGCCTGTTTCATAATCACCTCAAAGGTTTCACCCATATAAGCAGTCGCTATCTTCTCTGAATTTTCACTGGCACCGCTTCGTATTCTGACCGTTTCCTTCACTCTCACCTTTTCGCCTGTTGTGGACGCCGCCGCTGCACTGTTATCAGCCTGTGGTTCCTCTTCCCCGGACTCACCATTGTCTGCCGCCGCAAGCTCTGATCTGTTTTGAGTCGCAGAGGGCTCTAGAAAATCGCTCTTAATGAAGGCCTCGCTGCCATCATATTTGATTTTACTCCAGCCATTGCCTCTCTCTTCTATAAGCTCAAATTCGTCTCCTACAGATGCCTTGCCAAGCTTATCTGCTGTTTCGCTGTCAGAACTTCTTATATTGACCACATCGGTGGCCTTTACTTTGGTGACCACCAACTCAGAGTCCGCACCATCACTTGTAGATTCCTCGGGAGCTTCCGTATCGTTCTGCGCGTCTTCGCTCTGCCCATCTTCCTTGGCACGAGCCAGAGCCTCACCCACGTTCTTGTCAATCTCCTCATGAAGTTCTAATAAGAAATCCGCCAGCGTTCCGTCTTCTGCCATCATATCATTATAAGCAGCCGCAGCCTTGTTATTCAAGTCTACCACATCCGCCTGCAGCTGAATCTCCCGCATATAACGCAGCTCATCGTCACCTTCCTCGCCATCCTCATTAATATAGAATTCTCCGTCCTCATTGGTACACACATAATACACCCTCATACCAGGAACCGGCTTTTCATAATCATTAAATTTTAGTTCTACATAAACAAAGGCAATATAAGTACCTTCCTTAGGACCCGGCTTAGTGTACACTTCCATCGACTGATGAGACTCGATATACTTACTTGTCTCCGCCGCTCTCAAAATTTCCTGCGCATCCAGATAATACACGAGCTTTTCCATGGTCTTTGTGTCACCTTCCACCATAGCCGTATAGTAAGTGGAAAACAATTCATTGATTCCAGGCACAGCATCCTGTTCCAGAGGCACATCAGGTACGGTAAGTGTCGCCTCTTCCTCATCATCCTGCTCCTCGGGGGCAACTACGCTCTCCTCCTGCTCAATTTTTCGTTTATTAGCCTGCATCGCAATGACAATCGTAAGCCCGACACAAACCACCAGAATGATGGGAAGAACAATTTTCGAATAGCGTACCAGCCAATTTTTCAATGCTTCCCAAACTTTATTGTCCGATGTATTCATCTAATTCCTCCATTTTGTAACTATTTTAAAACTCCCGGGACAGCAAACTATCCCGGGAATTCCCCACCTATGCACCCGACAGGACTCGAACCTGCATCAAAGGCGTCGGAGGCCTACGTTTTATCCATTAGACTACGGGTGCCCGCTCCAATGCAGCAAACTGAAACAAATAATTATTACAAAAATGTTACAAGTTTGTTACATCTTTAGTATCATACTACAAGCGGGCACACTTGTCAAGTAACAATCCTAAGAAACAATTTCCTCAACTTCCGAATTTTGACGATTATATCGATAAAGCCTATAAGAAAGTACCTCTTCCGGTTCTAACTGCGTCCTGTTAACTTCCTCCACCATCTTCCTATAAGCATCGTATTCCCTGCTGTGATCATCAGGGAGAAGCAGCACCTCATGAACAGAACTTGGCAAAATCAAAAGATCACACTCCAGCTGCTCTGCGAGCTCCTTTATCCGCTCCGAATACAGCAATGCCGAAGCTCCATAACGTTTATCTTTATTCGTCAACACATACATGGGCAGCGCGTCCTTCTCCTTCATACAGATGCCTGTCAACTCCATAACCAGATCACGCATAGAAACTAAGAGCTCCGGCATTCCACGCTTTGTATTGCGTCTTGCAGCCCGATAGAGCGACTCCGCATTCTGCTTCCACATCAGCATATGCTGTCTCTTAATGTTGATGGACGCTCTCTTCACCACATCCTCGTTCATCGCATAGTAAAAGACAATCGCTAGATCATGCCATCGAAGATGCGGTGCATCCTTCAAAAACTTCTTGTTCTTCTCAAAGCTGACAAGTTTATAAAATATTCTGTCTTTTACGCTGTCATAATCCTGAAAAAAATCCATATCCAAATCCAGCGCCATAGACTGCTCCTCATGACAGTTTATGATCCAATCCGCAAGATCAGCAATTGACTCTCCTTTCTTGTACTCCTCATAGGGGCCCTCCAAATAAATGGTCGGGAAAATACTATCCCCCTGCCTTGTCATAGCAATCCCGGTCAGCTCCACATCGTTGTTTTTCGTTACACGTATCACTTTGATCTCATAATCATTCCCCATTCTCTCCTGCAGCAATTCTACCATATCATCCACAAATGTCTGAAAACCCATAACTCTCCTCTTTCCCATTCTCTCCGGGCATATCACTCACATATAGGCTGGTTAACTGTTTGAAATACTTATGCGTGCAAAAAGAAAGACAATACAGACCTTAAATCTATATTGTCTCATGGGCTTTCCTATATTATGCTGTATTACTCATACTCTGGACAGATACTCGCCGGTTCTAGTGTCAATCTTAATGACCTCACCGGTTTCCACAAACAGTGGAACCATCACCTTGGCGCCAGTCTCTACGATAGCAGGCTTGGTAGCACCTGTAGCGGTATCTCCCTTGAAACCAGGCTCTGTGTCCGTGATTTGAAGTTCCACAAACAATGGCGGCTCAATGGCAAACACCTTTCCGTTGTAAGAACAAACTTTAACCATTTCGTTCTCCTTCACGAATTTTAAGGTATCTCCCACGGTATCTCCATTTAGCGCAATCTGATCATATGTCTCTGTATCCATAAAATTATACAGATCGCCATCTGAATATAAGTACTGCATGTCCTTCCTGTCAATACGTGCCTGAGGGCATTTCTCCGTCGGCCTAAAAGTTTTCTCCACGACACCGCCGTTAATAATGTTTTTCAACTTCGTCCTGACAAAGGCTGCACCCTTACCAGGTTTTACATGCTGAAATTCAATTATCTGATAAACATTACCCTCAAATTCAATGGTAATGCCATTTCTGAAATCACCCGCTGATATCATATTCCTGTCTCCTCCTACGCTCTCACAAATATAATTCTTTTTTAGTTTATACTAAAAGATTCTATTTTTCAACCTTTTTATTAAAAAACATAACATTCACCGGCTCATAACATTCCGCCTAGATTGCTATTTAAAATCTAAGATAAATGCAATCGCCTGTAAATAGCCTTCCAGTCCCTGACCATAAATCTGCTTATCACAGACTGGCGCCGTCACCGAAACCTTCCGAAACTCTTCCCGTTTCGTGATATCAGAAATATGAATCTCCACCTTGGGAACCGTGATGCTGGCCAAAGCATCTCTGATGGCATAGCTGTAATGAGTAAAAGCGCCAGGATTGATCACAATCCCCTCCGTGCCGTCAAAATAAGAATCCTGGATCCGGTCTATAATTGCCCCCTCATGGTTGCTTTGGAAAACTTCTATGACGCTGTTCGTCTCCTCTCCCTTTTTCGCTATCATCTGTAACAGATAATCATAATCCTGCGTGCCATAGACGCTCTTTTCACGAATCCCCAGAAAATTCAAGTTGGGTCCATTAATTACAAGTATTTTCATCTTTTCCTCCATTCCGAAGCGTTTTCATCGAGGAACGCGAGCAGAATCTCAAATTTCCTCAAAAATTATTCAACACACACTTCTATCTCATTTAGTATCTGTTCAAATCCCTTCCCATCCACATCGATTATCACATCCGCCGCCGCTCTGTAATAGGGATCCCTCTCCTGCAAGAGTGTCTTGATCTTCATCATAGGATTTTCCCCCCGCAGGAGAGGCCTTGTGGTATCATTCTTCACTCTCTCATAAATCGTTTCCGCTGTC
Source organism: Lachnospiraceae bacterium UBA7060 (assembly GCA_002493835.1). GTDB lineage: Bacteria > Bacillota > Clostridia > Lachnospirales > Lachnospiraceae > UBA3282. The sequence goes on from DLAA01000149.1 coordinate 5,084, forward strand.
GCACGCAAATAAAATACTTGACCAAGCCTGCGCAAAAGCTTTCTATTTTCCTCCCGCATCGGCAGACCGCCGCCCACAGATATAATCTGGCTGCCTGTACTTTTTATCAGCCTCTGCAGACATTCCGTCTCTTTGTCCCTAAAATATGCCTCCCCTTCTGCGGCAAAGATATCCGATATCTCTCTCTTTTCTTCTCTCTCAATCTCTTTATCTGTATCTATAACTGTCCTCCGCAAGCGGTAAGACAGCCTCAATCCCACCGTCGTCTTACCGCTACCCATAAAGCCAATCAATATCACATTTCTCATTTGTCTCTGGTCCTTTACACAAAATGTCTCTTCAATCTCCCATAAACCACTTTCGCATCCTCCTTGGACACCTGCACCTGATTCCACAATTCATATGCGATCACACCTTGATAAAGCAGCATCTTCAATCCATTGTATGCGTCACCGCCGTTCTCCTTTACCAGCCTCATAAACTTAGTTTCCCATGGACTGTAAATCAAATCAAATCCCGTGTGAATTTTATCATAAAATGCCCTGTCTTCAATAACCGCCGCCTCCACATTAGGAGCGAGACCCACCGAAGTACCCTGTATCGCCAGATATTTTCCCTCCGGAAGTTTCACATACTCCTCCAAACTCATCGGCGAAATTACATTTCTTCCCGTCCTGTTGTTCACTTCCTCTGCAACTTTCTGTGCCTTGTCAAACGTACGGTTTAAAAGATAAACCCGTCCGGCCCCTTTCACGGCGCACAGATAGGCAACCGCCCTGGACGCGCCGCCTGCACCCAGCAGAATGATTTCCTCGCCTGCTATACGAATTCCCTCCGATTCCATAGCACGGTAGAGACCTTCCATATCTGTATTATATCCCTTATATCCGCCTGTTACAGACACCAGCGTATTGACTGCGCCGATGGCCCCCGCCAGCGGATCTACTTCCCGCAGACATGAAATCACTTCACTTTTATAAGGCACCGTCACATTGAGGCCAAGAATCTGCAGAGCCGCCGCCCCTGCCACTGCATCCTCGATCCGCCCCGGTTCCACCGGAAAAGGTACATACACCAGATTGTGGCCAAACCGCTCTGCCAATGTATTATGTATAACCGGGGAAAGGGTGTGTTCCACCGGATTTCCTATCAATCCACAAATTCTCGTCTTACCGTCTATCTCCATCTTTCCCTCCCTGCCGGCTCAGCGATCTTTTGTAAAAGAACAAAATTATCCGTTCCAGCCGTCTCTTCAAAACAATCTGTATCTCTTCTTTGGGGTGAATCGGCTTGACTAAATAAGTCAATATCCCTGCTCGTTTCGCTCCCCATACATCTGTAAAAAGCTGATCTCCCACAAAAAGCGTAGTATCAGTTCTTGTCCCCATCAGCTCCATGGCAGCAAGATACCCTTTCTTTGCAGGCTTTCCTGCCTTATAGAGATAACGGGAATGTACTTTATCATTAAAGGATTTCACCCGAGGTTCTTTGTTATTGGACAAAAGTACACTCTCAAAACCAATTTTTTGCAATTCCTTAAAAAGCGCTATACTTCTCCCATCCGCCGGCGCACCATGGGGCACTAAAGTATTATCTATATCAAATATAACGCCCCTAAAACCCTTTCGATACAGCTCTTCAAAATCTATCTCATACACGGAATCCAGATAAATATCCGGATAAAAGCATGTAAAAACCGCCATGACTTCGCTCCACTCCAAACACATCCCTGCACACAAAACACCCTGCATCTGTGCAAGGTGTTTCATTTTTACTTTTTACTTATCCAACACACTTTTTAACTCTTCCATAAAAGTGTTGATATCTTTAAACTCTCTGTAGACAGAAGCAAACCTGACATAGGCTACCGCCTCCAAGTCCTTCAACTTATTCATGACCAGCTCGCCGATCACTTGACTGGGAATTTCTTTTTCCTCTCGGTTAAAGATCTCCGTCTCCACCTCATCAACCAGTTGATTGATCTGATTGGCGCTGATAGGCCTCTTATGACAAGCTCTCAGGACCCCTGCCTCAATTTTGGATCTGTCATAGGTTTCTCTGTTATTGTCTTTCTTGATGACAATGAGCGGTATCGTCTCCACTTTCTCGTAAGTAGTAAACCGCTTGTCACACTCGTCGCAGACACGCCTTCTGCGGATAGAACTGTTATCCTCCGCCGGCCTGCTGTCAATTACTCTGGTATTTTCATGACCGCAAAATGGGCATTTCATCCCGGATTTCCTCCTTCTCCACCTGTACTTATACCGTACTCAATATCATTATTATAGGTGAAAAAGGTCATTATGTCAACTATCTTATGGTAACCGTACTTACTGTCACTTTACAGACAAATATCCACAACGATAATATCCGGCCCGATTTTTTTGATATCTTTATAGCAGATCACATAATCCGGGTCATTTCCGAACAATCCGCACCATTTGTTATCTCCCGGAATGATCAGCTTAAAAATCTGCCCCGTACACTCATCAAACTCAAAGTCACTCACCTTTCCCAGACGCTCGCAGTTTTTCAGATTAATGACTTCCTTTTTCTTTAATTCCGAAAATAACATAGGAACCTCCTCCGGGCTTTTTATTAGCTTATGTGCCCTCCCTAAAAAGGTTCCTATCCTGTTTTACTTTTCTGACAGTCATCGAAGCTCCACGTAATCGGCAAAAATATAGCCATAATCATACCCTTCCTCGCCTGTGAGAACTACCTGATACCATGCACCGCCTTCTACAGCCTCTGTGTACTCATAGCTTTCTCCAGACTTTGCTACTTTGATGACATTGGTCCCGTCCGTACTCGGATTGTCCCGTATCCTTACATCCGATATAATTACAAGTGTACCCCCTGCCTCGGTCGAGGTCTCTGCCATCTCTCCAGCTTCTTCTTCCTGCTGACGCTCTTCCAGAATTTGGCCGCCCTCCTCCTCTTTACCGGCAGCCTCCTGCTCATCAATCTCTTGCTCCTCGGATGCTTTATCATAATCCTTCGGCACATAGCGCTGAAATAGATTGAAGCCTAAAACCACTACGATCACCAGAAGAATACAACCCACGGCAACTGTCATAATCGACAACAGATCAACACTTTCCTCCTCGTCGTCATCATCCCAATCATCATCCCAGTCTCGTCTTCTCCTGGATTCTTCACGCTGGACCGGCCGCTTTTTTTGCAGCGGCTCAGGATTTTGCCGTTTCCTCGGTGTTGTTTCAGAACTGGTCCGTCTTCTCGGCGTCTCTGTAGTGCCTTCTCTCCTTCTAGGTGACTCTGCCGCATCATCTCTTCTCTTTGGCACCTCTGCCGCATCATCACGCCTTCTCGGCACTTCTGCAGCATCATCGCGCCTTCTCGGCACTTCTGCAGCGTCATCGCGCTTTCTCGGCGCCTCTGCATCCTCTCTCCTCCTGGAAACAGTATCAGGCTCAGCCCGCTTTGTCGTTCGTGCTTCTCCTACCTCCGTGCCGCAGCTCGGACAAAATTTAGTTCCCTCTCGGAGCATCTCTCCACATTCCGGACAGCGTTTCTTTCTTATAACTTTCGCACCGCACTCCGGACAGAACTGGTCATCATCCAGCAGCTGCGCGCCACATTTCTTACATACCATAACAATCACTCCCCACTTATCTTATGTTATACTTTTTGTCCATAGACTATGGTATCAAAAAACTCTCTTTTTGTAAAATCTTATCAGATGTTTTTTCTTAAGAATTTTTGAACAGCCTGACTAAAAACATACCTAAAAAGACGAGGCACACAGCCCCGTCTCCTTATTCCATCCCTCATATTTACATCAAGCAGTCAGATAAAGCCGCATGGTCTTTAGCGCATTTTTTTCCAGCCTGGAAACCTGCGCCTGGGAAATGCCGATCTTCTCTGCCACTTCCATCTGCGTCTTTCCTTCAAAAAATCGCAGGGAAATAATTTCATTTTCCCTTTTAGTAAGTTTTTTCATAGCCTCCGTCAATGAAATGTGTTCGATCCAGACCTCCTCACCATTCTTTTTATCGCTGATTTGATCCATCACAAACAATGTGTCTCCACCGTCTGTGTAAACCGGTTCATAAAGACTAAGCGGACTTTGAATCGCATCTAAAGCATAGACAATATCCTCCTTCGGAATCCCGATCTCCGTGGCAATTTCCGTAACGGTAGGTTCTCTGGAGTTTGCACGCGTTAAATGCTCTTTTGCATAGATAGCCTTGTACGCGGTATCTTTTAAGGAACGTGATACCCGGATGGAATTGGCATCCCGAAGGTAACGCCTGATCTCACCCACGATCATCGGTACAGCATAAGTACTAAACTTTACATTCAGGGAGCTGTCAAAATTATCAATTGCTTTAATCAAACCAACACAGCCAATCTGAAAGAGATCATCCACGTTTTCATTGCTGGAATGAAAACGCTTGATAACGCTTAAAACAAGGCGGAGGTTGCCATTGATATATTCCATTCTGGCGTCCTGATCACCTTCTTCAATCTTTTTAAACAATTCTTCCTTTTCTGTGTTTTTCAAAAGCGGCAGCTTGGACGTGTTCACACCGCATATTTCTACCTTTCCCTGCATCATAGAAATACCAGCCTTTCGTAAATTTTTGCCTGCGTTAAGACTCTTTGGCGTCTGTAACAAGCATGTGCGATTAGCTGGAAATTATTCATAAATACACAGGGAAAAACTTAATCTGATCGATTCTTATCTCTCTAATACTCTAGATAACTGTCAGAATCCCCAACGATTTCAGCAGTAAAATCACAAGCAGCACCGGTGCGATATAGCGGATCATCACCACATAAAGATTCTTCCTGCTGAATCTACAGCCAGATTTCTCCACTTCTTCAATAATCACCGACGGCGTCAAAACCCAGCCGATCAGCAGGCACGTTCCAATTGCCACCACCGGCATCAGGCAATTGTTACTGATGTAATCCATAATGTCCAGTATCTGTGCACTGGAACCATTGGGAAGTGTAATTTCAAAATAAAGCTTATTGTATCCAAGACATACGAAAATACCGCCAACCAAGGCAATGACAGTCTCCAACACAGACGCCTTAGTTCTCGACATATGGAATTCATCCATAAAACTGGACACTACTGCCTCCATGACAGACACCGCGCTTGTGAGTGCTGCAAACAGCACCATGGCAAAAAACAGACATCCCACAAGATTTCCGGCTCTTCCCATGGAAGCAAAGACCTTCGGCAGGGAGACAAACATCAAACTTGGTCCTGATGCCGCCATTCCCTCTCTTCCCATAAATGTATAAACTGCAGGAATGATCATAACGCCCGCCAAAAAAGCCACCGCCGTATCAAACAGCTCAATCTGATTGATGGACGACACAAGATTTGCATCATCCTTTACATAGGAACCATATGCGACCATAATTCCCATAGCGACGCTGAGACTGAAAAAGAGCTGTCCCATGGCATCCAGAAGCACGGAAAAGAAACCCTTTACAGTCATACCTTCCAGATTCGGAATAATATAAATCTGTAATCCCTCCAAACCAGTTCTGGTCACTCCTGCATCATCACTGTAATGAATCGTCAGTGAAAAGACTGCAATGCCTATAATTAAAAGCAGCAAAATCGGCATAAGCACCTTTGAGGAAAACTCAATTCCCTTATTGACACCTCGGAAGACAACAAATGCGACCAGAAACAGGAAAATGACAAGATAGACCATCGGCTGCCAGTCTCCCGTAATAAAGTCTGTAAAATAGACATCCTGCGCTGCGCCGCCTGCTGATCCTGTCAGATAGGCGACAAAATATTTCACTACCCAGCCGCCTATAACACAGTAATAAGGCAGAATAATGACCGGTACAAGACAGGCAAATATGCCGAGAAATTTCCACTTGGATTTTAACCGGCCGTACGCCGTCAATGGGCTCTGTTTCGTTCTTCTTCCGATGGCAATCTCCGTGGTGAGCAGGGTAAAGCCAAAGGTGACCGCCAGAATCAAGTATATCACTAGATAAAGGCCGCCGCCATCCTTCGCGGCCAGATAGGGGAAACGCCAAATATTTCCCAGGCCGACCGCGCTCCCCGCTGCTGTCAGCACAAATCCGATGGATCCTGAAAATGAATTTCTATTTTTTTCTTTTTTCATACCTTTTGGGGAATCAATCCCACTTCCTTTCTGTATTCTCTTTTGCTCTAAAAGCGTATTTAGTATTCATCATATCAAATAAAACAAATTTTTTCCATAGAAAAAAAAGGACTGGAAAAAACCCAATCCTTTTATTATCCTTCCTTTATTTCTGCATCTCAGATAAATTTCGCAACATCATAAGTCAGGGTGATATCTTTCTCCCCATAAAGCTTAAAATAATTCTGTACAATACGGTCCGTCACCACACGCACATTCTCCCTCTCCGTCCCCAAAAGTACCACTAGGAACTGAGAACTGCTGTATCTGGCACCCACATCCACGCCGCGCAGTGACTTACAGATCGCCTGCTCCATACACTGCATGGCAGTTTCCATGCGTTCCAGCTTGACCTCACTGCCGTTTGAGGAAAACAGCGTAAACAACAACAGCTGGGTCTCCTTCTTATTGCGCGCCGACATATGCTTTACAAAATCATAAATATGATTAAACTCATCATAGTCCACCTGGAATGCACCCTTATAAGTCTCCCGGCTCTTGATGGCGTTCATAATTTTATCCAGATCTCCCTGAGACTGCTCAGGTGTCCGCAGCATACCTGTCCTCTGATAGAAGCCATAGCGCTGTGCGTGATTCTGTTTGACCAAATAGAGCGCTTTGTCGGCACGCCTGAAAAGCTCTTCAAACTCCCTGCCGTCCGGGCCGGAAACACTGATACCCATCGAGATCTCCGCATCCTTAAGGGCTTCCACTTCCTCCTGTTTTTTATGGTAGTGGTCAAGGAGCTCCTCCACCTTAGCGGTAATCGCCTCCTCATCAGTCACACCCGCCATATAGAACAAAAATTCATCCCCGCCGGTTCTACAGATTATCTCGTTTTCGCAGACATCCCGCAGCACATCCGCCGTCACCTTCAAAGCATAATCTCCCATCAGATGACCGTGTTCATCATTAATCTTCCGAAAATGATCCAGATCTATCAAAATCAGGCAGCCGCCCTGCGCCCGCAGACCCATTTTGATATCGTGCTCACCCTTTTGTCTGCTCAAAAGCCCTGTCAGATAATCGACCGGTGACTCCAAAATATCCTCGCCGCTCATGGCAGCGCCCAAAATCTTACCGCTGTCAAAAATCGGCGTTGCCATATCTTCCTCAGGCATCCACATCTTCTCGAGAGCACCTTCTTTGATCAAACCGACAAAGATATCTACCAGCTCAGGGTCCCATTGGGTTCCCTTTCCTCTCTCCAGCTCCTGCATAACCACATCGTCATTCAGCCGCCTGCGGTAAACCCGGTTGCTTGTCATAGCATCGTAGGAATCTACCAAACCAATCACCCGTGCCACTAGAGGAATCGATTCCCCCCTGAGTCCTTCCGGGTAGCCTTTCCCGTCATAGCGCTCATGATGATACTTTGCGCCCACACTGACATTGGGAAACATCTTAAAGTCATTTAAAATCTCAGCTCCCACAAGTGTATGTCCCTTGATCAGTCGAAATTCCAGATCTGTTAACTTAAAGGGTTTATTAAGTACGGCGTCAGGAACACCGATCTTCCCCACATCGTGCAGCATCGCCACATAATATATATTCTGAATCTCTTCGTCTGACCAGCCCAAACGCTGTGCAAGAAGCTCAGAGTACGCTGCCACCCGCATGGAATGTCCTTTCGTGTAATCATCTTTCGCATCCACCGTATTGGCCACTGTCATGATCGCCTGAATGGTAATGCGCTCCATTTCTTTTGTCTTTTCGTCCAGCCTCCGCTGCAAATCCTTGCGGTAACCATCCAGCTCTATTGTGCTTTTAATGCGGCTCAGCATAATATTCGGCTCAAAGGGTTTTGCGATGTAATCACACGCCCCCACCCGAAAGCATTCAATCTCCGTCTCCGCACTGCGGTCAGCTGTCAAAAAAATCACTGGAATTTTACTCCACCGCGCATCCTTCTGCAGTGTTTCCATCACTTCAAATCCACCGATTTCCGGCATATTAATGTCGAGAAGAATCAAATCCGGCATATGTCGTTCCAGGTACTTAAAAGCCTGTTTCCCTGAATTCACGGCAACCACCTTGTATTTCTCCTCTAAAAGCTTCTGCGCTGTCGCAAGTGTCAGTCTGTCATCATCAACAATTAAAATAATTTTCTTCATTTGTCCCCCATATTTACTATGTAAGATGTGACTTGACTTTTATTATACGCGCTGCCAGATCAAAAAGCAAACATATCTCCGGTCAATTATCAGGGATTAACTATCCCGGCTCATTTCTTTTTTCAACCGCCTCATAATCTTTTTTTCCAGTCTGGAAATATAGGACTGTGAAATGCCGAGAAGCTCTGCCACTTCCTTCTGAGTCAATTCTTTCCCTTCCGCGCTCCCGATTCCGAACCGCAGACGGATGATTGTCTGCTCTCTCTCTGATAGCTTTGCTATAGCCCGAATCAGAAGTTTCCTCTCCACCTCGTTCTCCAGGTCCTTATAGATCACATCCTCATCGGTCCCAAGAATATCCGACAAAAGCAGCTCATTGCCATCCCAATCCACATTTAAAGGCTCATCGATGGAAACCTCCATCCGATGCTTATTATTTCTTCTCAAGTACATCAGAATCTCATTCTCAATACAGCGTGAAGCATACGTCGCCAGTTTAATGTTCTTTCCGGGGTTAAAAGTATTGATAGATTTAATCAGACCAATCGTCCCGATGGAAATTAAATCCTCCACCCCTACTCCTGTATTATCGAATTTTTTCGCAATGTACACTACCAATCTCAAATTATGCTCTATCAGAATTGACTTTGCCTCATCTCCATACTCTGTCCCCAGATCTCCGATAATCTCATTTTCCTTATCACTCTCAAGAGGCGGCGGAAGCACCTCGGCCCCTCCTATGTAATGAATATCTCCCTGTCTGGCCATCAGGAGCTTCGGTTCCCTGTGTACCATCTTAAATTGAATTCTACCGGGAATTGCCACTTTTAAAACCATTTTTCTTCCTCCTAGTTTTCTAATAAGCCGGGGTGTAATATCATTTGATAATCGCTCTCCTCCGATATCCCTGCATCACAAACTGCAACTATGACATGTTCTCTCCTAAGCGTCCGCCCTTCCTCTTCAATCACTATCTCCGGCAGTTCATAGGCTGAAAGAATTCCATTTTTCTTTCCCACGCTTCTGTAGGGGATAGCATGATACTTCTCCCGCAGAAGACAGGACGCCATGCACTGGGCCGCCTTTTCACTGATTAAGCTCACCGGTACTCCATTGATGGGATCCACCAGATGATTCCCTGTATCCACGAAAGCTTTTACGCGAATCTCCTGTTTTAAAGCAGGCACATAAAACCGCACAATCCTCAGATGATCTTTGCTTCTCTTCATCAGAACTTTCAGGATAATTTCCAATATCAGATAAGAAAAGGCACCCACTATCAAGGTTAAGAGAAACCCTCCCCTCCCCTTCAAGACGACTCTTAAACGGTTCAGAATCCATATCATGACACCGCCAAAAAAAAATCCAGCTGCGGCCATTGAAAAAGATGCAGCGAAGAGTCTGCGCACGCTATATATTCTGTAGGTGAACCACATCATGCACATACTGACAGGCACCGCGCTAAGCAGAAGCCTTACTCCCACCGTAAACACCGGCAGAACTAAACATACGCAGCTCATTCCGGCCCCTGCTGCCGCTCCAAGCCATATTCTTTGGCGCGTGGCAGTACACCGCAGCATCTGGCCAGTCAAGGACAGCAGATACAGATTCGTCGTCATCTGCAGAATGAAAACGCTGTCAATATATAATTTGTAATACACATCCCACCTCCGTATTTCTCTTACATTATAGAAAATACTGTTTGCATTTTCTGTCACAATCAGGGCGCATTTTCCGTGTTTTTCCAGACAAATAATAACAAAAAACGAGTAAGGAAGCTTCTTTCCTTACTCGTCATACACTCTCTATCTGCAATTGATGCTTCTATTTCCTTAAAAAGCTGGGAATATCCAATGACTTTTCCTCAACTGAGCTCTTAATATCATGCGTCTTCTGAATACCGCCAATTGGTCTAAGGCCTGGCTGCGGCTTGGCCTGTCCACCCGTCTGAGAACCAATCTGCTGCTTGATGCCTACATTTGCAAAAGCACCAAGTCCTGTGCCTGCACCTACCGTACTCTTGCCTTGCAGGGAAGTAGGGGTTATGTATCCGCTCTTGAAGCCCAGTCCCCCCTGCCTTGCCGCCTTTTCCTCAATACCCGTAGCTATGATGGTCACATTACATGTGTCCGTCATGCTGGAGTCATACATCGCTCCAAAGATGATATTAACTTCATCTCCCGTTAGATTCCTTACATAATCGGAAGCATCAGACGCATCTGCCAGGGAAATATCTCCGGAGACATTGATAATCACATGTGTCGCCCCCGTAATTGTCGTCTCAAGAAGCGGACTCTCCACCGCCATCTTAGCGGCCTCGGAAGCCTTGTCATCCCCCTTGCCAGTACCAATACCAATATGCGCAATACCCTTATCCTTCATAACCGTTTGCACATCGGCAAAATCCAGGTTGATAATAGCGGGCATATTGATTAGGTCTGTAATGCCCTGCACTGCCTGCTGCAACACTTCATCTGCCTTCTTTAATGCTTCCGGCATGGTAGTACGCCTGTCCACAATCTCCAAAAGCTTATCGTTTGGAATCACAATCAGTGTATCCACATTACTCTTAATCTTTTCAATGCCTGCCAATGCATTGGTCATTCGAGTTTTCGCCTCAAACCGGAAGGGCTTCGTCACCACACCCACGGTCAAAATGCCCATATCCTTTGCAAGCTTAGCCACCACAGGCGCTGCACCCGTTCCAGTACCACCGCCCATCCCACAGGTGACAAACACCATATCAGCCCCCTTTAATGCCTGGGCAACTTCTTCAGAACTTTCCTCCGCAGCCTTCTCGCCAATCTCCGGTTTCGCACCTGCACCAAGTCCCTTGGTGAGCTTTTCTCCAATCTGCAGCAGTCTAGTCGCCCTGCACAGCTGCAACGCCTGTTTATCGGTATTAATCCCGATAAATTCCACACCATCTATCTCTTCATCGATCATTCTATTCACAGCGTTATTACCCGCACCGCCGACACCGACAACAATAATCTTTGCCGCGGATTCCGCTTCATTCGACTTAATCTCCAGCAAGGTGATTCCTCCTT
>DLAA01000149.1:16660-18917 GCA_002493835.1 Lachnospiraceae bacterium UBA7060
AACTTAGCAAGCCATTTTTTTGTTTTTATTTCTTTTTGTCCCGCTTTGCACGGACAATTTTTCGCATCAATCCTGCTCAAAACTGTAGGTTGTGGTATCCTCGCTATATTCCCGCATATCCAGAATGCCACTTTTTCCCATCAGGTTTGGCAAAAGATACTGAAGTTTCATAATTTTCTCATCAATATCGACATTTTCTCCCAAAGCAATTCTCACCTCTCCAAAATACAAAGTTACTTCATAGGCACTGTCAAAATATATCTTGTCCGCGGTGAGAGAATACTTGGCAAGCTGCTGGGTGATATTCAAAATCTCATCAAAAAGCTCCGGCTTGTCCACTGGCAGAGGTTCATGCAGAATCACATGGTCAAAAGAAAGTCCTGTCACCTGTGGAATTCCTGCCGTTTCCTCCTGGGAAGTCTCCACTACAATCCCATCCTTATCAAAATACACATAGCGTTCCAGATACCTGACATAACCTGCCAAAGCCTTCTCATACACCGTAATGCGAATCGTGTCCTTCGCTTCAATAGACACATCCATCATCTCGATAAAGGGGATTCCCTCTATCCCCTTATCTCGATATTTTAGTGACAAAAACAGGGAGTTGTCTCCAAACCTGCCTCCCATGACCATCTCCCGGATTTCCTCATTTGTATAATGGACACTGCCCTCCACATGTACTGTCGTCACCTTATAATTGCTTATAATATAAAAATAAACACCGCTCAGGAGAAGAAAAAAGATAAGAATCACCACAAGAAGAATGACTGCCCTCTTAGATCTGTCAAAACGCAGCTGCTCCTGTTCATCCTTCCGCTTTCCGCTCTTCTTCCATTTTTTCTTCTCCTGTCCATAATCCTCATTCTTAATCAACCGCAGGTTTGGATTCTTTTTCTTTACCTGTTTTACGGTTTTTTTGTTTCCCATTTGAAAACCTCATCCTGGCAAAATTAAAACAGTTATCATAAATTTTTGTAAAACATAAAATATAAGTCACATATTATGCTAACTCTATATCTGCACCCAAATCCCGAAGACTGAGCGTAATATCCTCATATCCCCGGTCTATAAAATGACGATTTCTCACAATACCTGTTCCTTTTGCTGATAGGGCAGCTACCACCAAAGCTGCTCCGCCGCGAAGTTCTTTAGCCTCCACGATAGTGTTGCAAAGGGGATTTCCCTTATAGATACTGGCCCGGTTTCCAACCACCCGTATATCAGCTCCCATTCTGACTAACTCCGGTACAATCCGGAAACGATTTTCAAAAACAGTCTCTTCAATAAAGCTTTCCTGTCCGGAATTCACCATTGCCACCATAAAAAGCGACTGTAAATCTGTTGGAAAGCCCGGATAAACCGCTGTTACAAGACCTTTTTCTAATTTTTCCGTGGCTTTGCCTTCCACCAGAAGGCCGTCCGGCCTTTCTAGAACTTTTGCTCCCATCCGTCTTGCACAGTCAAGCACACTCTGCATCTGCGTGCAGGGAGCATCCTCCAAAAAAACACGACCCCCCGCACACAGGCAGGCTGCCAAATACGTACCCGCCACAATTCGGTCCGCCGGTACACGAAAACGTACCGGATGAAGTTTTAAAACCCCTTCTATAACGAGACGATCCGTACCCACACCCCTGATCTTTCCCCCCGCATGTATCAAGAACTCGCACAAAGCCTGTATCTCCGGTTCTCTTGCCGCTGGATGAATCACTGTCTCACCCTCCGCCAGAACCGCAGCCAAAATCAAATTTTCTGTCACACCTACGCTGACAAAGGGAAGCTCATGCACCGCACCATGAAGCCTGACCACTCTGGCACAAAATCCCTCCTGTCCCTCATTGATCTCCACCCCCATGCGCCGCAGTGCATGAAGATGTTGATCAATCGGACGTTTGCCGATAACACAGCCTCCCGGATATTCCATAGTGACAACACCTGTTCTAGCCAGCAGCGCCCCCAAAAGCATAATAGAAGACCGCATAACTCCCACAGAGTCTGACGGCATATCCCCCTGCTTCACTCCCCGGGTATCCACATGGACAATCCCTTCCTGCCTTGTCACCCGACAGCCCAGGCTCTCCAAAAGCCGCAGCATATGATATACATCCGAAATGTCAGGACAATTTTCGATCTCGCAGCTGCCATCTATCAAAAGAGCCGCCGCCAGAATTGGCAGCGAAGCATTCTTTGATCCCTGTATCCTTGTTTTTCCTGAAAGTTTTTTCCCACCATAGATACGAACAGCGTCCATAAA
>DLAA01000149.1:19247-77072 GCA_002493835.1 Lachnospiraceae bacterium UBA7060
TATTCTATCTATATGGATTTTCGATCAAAAGTTGTCTTGTCCTTATAAATCTTTCAGGCGGATTCCTTTGGCTACACTCAACACCAGCCCGATCTCTATGAGCAGAAACATGACCGATGACCCCCCGTAACTGATAAAAGGAAGAGAAATACCCGTATTAGGAATCGTATTCGTAACCACAGCAATATTTAAGATAACCTGAACAGCGATATGTCCCATCACCCCCACTACCAGAAGAGCACCGTAGAGATCGGGTGCATTATTTGCGATAATCATAAGTCTCCAAATCAGGAGCAGAAACATAACGATAACGGCAATTCCTCCAAAAAGCCCCAGTTCTTCACAAATAATGGAGAAGATCATATCATTTTGCGCTTCCGGCAGAAAGCCCCGTTTCTGCATGCTCTGTCCAAGGCCCTTTCCCAGCACGCCGCCGCTGCCAATAGCATAGAGCGCTTGTAACGTCTGAAATCCTGTATCGCTGGCGTAAGCCTCCGGGTCAAGCCAGGCAAGTATACGAGCCCCTCGGAAATCCAAATCATCTACATGAGCCTCCGCCGACTGTACCACATAAAAGATCATAGCCGCAGCCAAGACCAGTACAATAAAACCCATCATAAAAAAACGTTTATAATCTGGACAGGACACAAACAGCATCAAAATCGCAATAGCCATAACAATGATCGCCGAACTCAGATTATTAGTGATGAGATAAATGAGAGCCGCCACCACTCCTGCAAGCGCCAGCACAATCATAAACCCTTTGTTGCTCTGTATCCCCTTACCCATCTTGCAGATCAGGTTTGCCAAAAATACAATCATGCCCAGTTTGGCAACCTCCGCCACCTGCAGAGAGACACCCGCTATGTACAGCCACCTCGTCGCGCCGCCAGAAGTATGCCCGAAGGGAATAATCAGAAGAATCAACACAATAGAACCGACATAAGCCAGCATCGCAAACCGCTCCCAGAAGTGATAGGGAATATTCGAAACCACAATCATAGCGACAAGCCCCAAAATCGATGCAAATAGCTGCTGCCTCAGATAGCTGGTGGAGTCTCCCAATTCCAGATTTGCCTCATAGGAGCTGGAGGAAAACACCATAACCATACCAAATCCCACGAGAAACAGTACGATAAACAGCAGGCTGTAGTCCATGAAGCTCTCTCCCTTTTGTTGTCCCCTGCGGGAAGCATTTCTCCTTGCCACTTATCCTTTTTCCTCCATTTGATTGACCATATTCTTGAATATCTGTCCCCTGACTTCATAGTTGGGAAACATACCCCAGCTTGCACAGGCAGGCGAAAGTAGTACTGCATCACCAGGGACTGCCCTCTTAACGCATACCGCAAAGGCTTCCTCAAACGTATCCGCCAGCACAATATCCGTAAGACCATGCCTCTTTGCACAAGCGGCAATCTTCTCTTTGGTCTGTCCAATCAGCACCAGGCATTTCACTTTACCATCAAAAGCTTCAATCCATTCATCAAACTCACTCTGCTTATCATAGCCGCCGCCAATCAGCACCGTGGGACGATCCATAGCTCGGATTCCCTGAATTGCCGCGTCTGGATTGGTTCCCTTGGAATCATTATAATAGGCAACCCCCCGCTTCATCGCTACAAATTCAATCCGATGCTCCACAGGCTGAAATTCCCGGATCACGGAAAGCGTCTCCTCCAACGGTACGCCGCAGGCTTTTGCAACAGCCATAGCCGCCATCACATTCTCCACATTGCAGATACCGACAAGCTTCATATCATGAATATTCATGAGCCTCTTACTGTCACCGTTCTCAGAGAAAAAAATCTCCTCTCCCTCAAGATAAAACCCGTTCTCAAGCTTTCTCCCCGATGAAAACCACACAACCCGTGCCGGACATCTATCTCCAAACGCCCTGGTATAGCTGTTCTCGTAATTCAGAACACACGTTTCCTTCTTCGTCTGATTTTTACAGACAGCCTCCTTGGCCGCCACATAATTCTCCATGGTGTGATGACGGTTTAAATGATCCGGCGTTATATTGAGGATCACGGAAACCTTTGGACAAAAGCGGTCAATAGTTTCCAGCTGAAAGCTGCTGATCTCCGCCACAGTCACTGTCTCCTCTGTGGAATCTAATGCCGTAACAGTATAAGGGTTCCCGATATTTCCCACCACATCCACGTCCTTATAATGGGCTGACATAATAGCGCCCAAAAGCGCAGTGGTGGTGGTCTTGCCGTTAGTTCCTGTAATGCCTATTACCATGCCCCGTCCCAGCTCGTAGGCAAGCTCAATCTCTCCCCAGACAGTTATGCCTCTTTTTCTGAAATTTTCGACAAAATCCGAATCAGTAGGCACTCCTGGACTCAACACCAGAAGCTTCACAGATGATCGAATCTCTTCTGGAAGTGTACCAATCACAATCTCTGCACACACACCGGGTTTCAGCTTCTTTTGCACTTCCTCTCGATCTAGTTTTTCATTTTCATCAAACAATACGGGATACGCACCCGCGTGATTTAAGGCTTCCACAGCCCCGATCCCGCTGATCCCGGTACCTACCACCAATACTTTCTTACCTTGTAAATCCATCATCCTACCTCTCAAATACCTAAAAGCGCAATCAGACAAAAAAGCGCCGTCACAATTGAAAATACAGCCACAACTCTCGTCTCTGACCATCCACACAGTTCAAAATGATGATGCAGCGGCGCCATCTTGAAAATCCGCTTACCACCGGTCATTTTAAAATAAGCGACCTGCATAATAACAGAAAGCACCTCAATCATATAGATAAATCCTACGATTACAATATACAGCGGCATCTGCATCATATAGGCCGCTGCCGCCACAAAACCGCCCAGCGCCAAAGATCCCGTATCACCCATAAAAACGCTTGCAGGATGCACATTAAACAGCAAAAATCCCAAGAGCGCTCCAACCACGGCACAAGTAATCGGCTCAATGCCGCTGTCTGTCCCAATGGCCACCACTGTAAAAAAGGTTGCCACCAATACCGTCACAGAACTGGCAAGGCCATCCAGCCCGTCTGTAAAATTTGTACCATTCACCGTAGCGATCACAACAAAGAAAAAGATCGGAATATTCAGCCAGCCGAAATCCAGATATACGCCCTCAAGAAAAGGGACCCGCATCTCCAAAGAGACATCGGTATAGTGCAAAAGATAGAACACAGAAACGCCTGTCACCAAAATCTGCAGCGCAAACTTCTGCCAAGCCCGAAGCCCCATGGACCGCTTCAGAACAACTTTAATATAGTCATCCAGAAATCCTACTAATCCAAATCCAAGCGTGAGAAACAACACCGGGATAATATTGGGATAATCCCCCACAAAAGGAAGAGAGGTGACAACGATACTGATCAGAATCAGAATCCCTCCCATGGTGGGCGTACCGTTTTTCTTTAAATGACTCTCCGGCCCTTCCTCCCGCTCTGTCTGCCCAATATGCAGCCGCCGCAAAAAGGGAATCACCACCGGTCCAAGCAGTACACTGATCGCAAATGATACTAATACTGAAATTAGAATTACACTATTCATGTTTCCTCCGAATATTGTTGTCTTAAACGTGCTTCATGTTCGATTATAGCTCTTTTCCTCCAAATATGGAAGAATATTCTCAAAAAGCTGCTTCACCACCGGAGCGGCAATCTGCCCTCCATAGTAAGTACCCTGCGGATTATGGATAATCGCCAGCGCTAAAACCTGTGGATTATCGGCAGGCGCAAAACCAAGAAAAGAGGCGATATACTTACCGCTCCCCCGGGGCAGTGTCTGGCTCGTAGCCGTTTTGCCGCCCACGCGATACCCTTCCACAGCGCCATTTTTGCCGCTTCCCTCCGCCACTACCTGTTCCAAAATATACCGCATGGTCGCAGAAGTTTCATCGGATACTACATTGTGTCTCACCGGATAAGTAAAAAATTGGCTGTCTGTACCATCCGCCAGTACAGCCCTCACAGCAAAATGGGGCGTAATGCGCCTGCCGCCGTTAACGATAGACGCCGCCGTTGTGGCCAGTTGAATCGGCGTGATTTGAAATGACTGTCCGAAGGAAATGGTGGCCAGCTCCACCGGTCCAATATTTTCCATCTTGTGCATGATCGTGCCCGCCTCCCCAGGCAGATCGATTCCGGTCTTATCCAAAAGCCCAAACTGTCTGAAATAGGAGTAATACCGTTCCACACCAATCCGCTGTCCCACCGTTATAAAGACTGGATTGCAGGAGTTCATGGTACCCTGCACAAAATTCTCTGTTCCGTGACCGCCAGCCTTATGGCAGCGTATCTTCCTGTCCTCTACCATGATAAACCCAGGACAATTGAAAGTGTCCGTTGTCTTCACCGCGCCGGACTCTAATCCTGCAGCTGCCGTAACAATTTTAAAAGTGGAACCCGGTTCATACGTATCGTTGATGCAGCCATTTCTCCACATAGCATTTAAAAGTTCCTGCCGCTTCTCCTCAGAAAATGCTGAGGCATCCATTCCACTTGGGAGGGTGTATGGATTATTTAAGTCAAACTCCGGCACATCCACCATGGCCAAGATTTCACCGTTTTGCGGATTCATCACCAAAATAGATACTCTGTCCGCCTCCTTCGTCTCCATAGCCTGTTTTGCCAGCTGCGTAGCATAGCTTTGAATATTGATATCAAGACTGATATAGAGATCACGGCCGCTTATTGGTTCCACTCTCTCTTCTCCTTCTTCCGCCTGCTCCACTCCCTTTGCATCAGTCACTGTCAAGATCGTTCCCGGTTCTCCCTTGAGATATTCTTCATAAACCACCTCGAGTCCTATAATCCCCTGATTATCACCTCCGGTAAATCCCAGCGCCTTTGACGCCAGCGAATCGTACGGATAATAACGCTTGTAATCTTCATCCACCTTAACTCCGTCAAGACCTTTGGCTCTGATATCATCACCAATCGCTTTATCCACATTGCTCCTAATCTTTTCAATAGACGAATACTTCTCCACCCGTTTTCTTACATACTCCTCCGAAAGGTCAAGCTCCTTTGAAAGAACTTCTACCACCTCATCTGCATCCGTAATCTGGCTGTGAATCACAGAAACTGTACATACCGTCTTATTATCCGCCAGAATTTTGCCGTTGGCATCTATAATACGTCCTCTCGCCGCCTTGATACTCCGCTCCCGCTCATGGAGTTCCCTAGCCTTCTGTGTATAATATTCAGACTGAAACACCATCAAATACAGCAGCCGTCCCGCCAGGGCAAGAAGCACCAGCGAACACAGGAAAAAAATAGTCACCGTCTTATTTCTGTGATATGTCTTGTGAGTCATCCTGCCATCCATAAAAGAGAAACCTCACAAAAAGGTATTAATATAATCTATTACCTTTTTTATGAGGTTATTCTCACTTCTCACTATTCTGTCCGTACTCTAAAAAGGCGACTCACTATCTTCTCCAGAGGGTTCGGATGCCGGCGGTTCAGCAATAACATCACCCAGAACACCGCCGCTCACCACAGTGCCAAGCTGAGGATCCAGGTATGCCCCCGTAGTCGGATCCACCAAATAGCCAGTCTCCGGATCTACAGGGAAATCCTTCCACTCCTCGTTTGGCGTCTTTTCTTCCTCCGCAGGCTCCTCGGAAGCGCCCTCTGTACCGCCCCCGGATGTGCCCTCTGCGCCTTCCCCAGAAGCGCCTTCTTCTCCTTCTTCCTCTTTCTTAATCGGATTGCCTTCCTTGTCAATCTCTTCTGTTTCTTCTGTACTCTGGGGCATTCTGATCTGAATTTGCAGCTGCTCTAACTCCTCCCGCTCCTTATCACTCAGCTCTTCCGTCATAAA
This sequence comes from Lachnospiraceae bacterium UBA7060, assembly GCA_002493835.1. Classification (GTDB taxonomy): domain Bacteria; phylum Bacillota; class Clostridia; order Lachnospirales; family Lachnospiraceae; genus UBA3282. Next base: position 25,070 of record DLAA01000149.1, read on the forward strand.
GATATTCATATAAGGCAGAACTTCCGTCAATATCTTTTTGACTATTCTGGTCGCATACTTCGCATCATCCTGGATCACCACGTTGGGCCTGTCCACCACCACATAAATGGCAATCTGTGGATCATCCACAGGTGCATACCCCATAAAAGAAACCACATATTCGTTATTGCCCCGGGGCAGCGTCTCCGCCGTCCCTGTCTTTCCACCTATCATATAGCCAGCCGGTCTGGCCGTATGTCCGGTTCCCTTTTCCCCGCTCACCACTGTATTGCAAAACTCCCTTATCGTGTCACTGGTGGACTGTGATATGGTCTGTTTCAAAAGCCGCGGTTCGATATTCTCTATGGTAGCGCCATCCGCCGTAGTAATCCGGCTCGCCACATGGGGTGCATAGTAATTCCCGCCGTTAATCAATGAGCAAAATCCCGTAATTGTCTGAATCATTGTGGCGTTAAAACTCTGTCCAAACGAATTTGTTGCCAAATCTGTTATTCCGATATTATCTTTATTGTATACCATACTAGCCGTGCGAGCCTCGCCAGCCAGATCGATATTCGTTTTTAAACCGAAACCGAACGTATGCTGATAATTCACAAATTCTTCTTTTCCCAAGGCAAAAGCTACGTTCATCAAAACCACGTTGCAGGAGCGCTCAATCCCCTGCTGTACGGTAATCGGACCATCCCCGTATATCTGGTGGCACTTGATCTCATGTTCGCCCACATGGAGCTTGCCCTCACAATTGTATGTCTCATTACCGGTAATGGAACCACTCTCAATCGCCGCCGCCACCGTAAAGGGTTTTGCTACCGATCCCGGCTCATAAGAGTCCGCAATACAGAAATTTTTCCACAAGGCGTTGAGATGTTGATACATAGTTTGGTCATCCATCGCTGCAATGGCTTCCTCGGTCACATACTCGGTAGGTTTCACCTTTTTTCCATCTTTGTCAAGCAAAGGCATGCCAATCAGATTTTCTGTATTTCTCACATCATTCAAGTCGAAGCTGGGATAACTGGCCATGGCCAATATACTGGCCGTATTCGGATCCATGATGATACATCCGACGTTTTCCGCACCATTGCCAGGATGCGCGTTATCCTTGTAATCCTCATTAAACTCTTTCAGATATTTTTCGACAATCGTCTGAATATTGGCGTCAAGAGAAATCTGTATATTATTGCCGTCTTTAGCCGCTATGGTAGTGCGCTCTAACGTAGAATCATCGTTCAAATAACCGTACTCTCTTCCATTCGTGCCACTGAGCGTATCATTGTAAAACTCCTCGAGGCCATAGGTTCCCGAATTGTCACCTGTGGTAAAACCTATCAGATCACAGGCAAGAGACCCGTTGGGGTACTCTCTCCTGTACTCATCCTCAAACCATACACCCTTGATATTTGCTCCCTGCTCAGGATCTGCGCAAAATTCCTCAAAAGCCGCCTTTTTATCATACTCCACCCGCTTTGCCATCACATAGTAAGCAGACTCCGGATGTGAGGCAATGTAAGACCTCACTGATTCTAAATCAATATCAAAAAAACGCTTCAAAGCAGTTAAAGTAGGCTCCAGATAATCTTCCTTGCGAAGCAGAAGCTTCGTGTCCAGAATCACATTATAAACCTTATTGCTCACAGCCAGAACCGTACCATTGGCGTCTATGATTTCACCTCGCTTAAAAGGTATCACAGTCGAATCATACTCCTGATGTGATAACACCTGTTTTTTATATGCCTCTCCATTGTCACGGTTAATCAAAAACAGCTGCACACTAAGGCCCACAAAGGAAACCAGAATACACAAAAACAGCACGACCAGCTTTTTCTGCATCTTTCTGGTAAATCTCAATATTGCTCTTTGTCTTCTTACCTGTACTTCCAAATCGTCACCCACTTAATCCTGTTTCGGAATTTCTGCCATCTGTTTCACATAATCACTATTCTCACTTGCAAAAGAAATAATCTGCCCTTCCTTCGCATACTGCATACCAAGCTCCTGTATCGCAATCCTCCTGATTTCCTCCAAATCCACGCTGCTTGATATTCTGCTGTAACTTTCCTCATTGGCCACTTTTAAGTCATTGAGCTCCTTTTCCAGCGTGGCAATGTGCTTCACACTGTTTGTAATATCTGACTGCAGACCAATATAGTACACTAAAATCATACCGGTTACAGCTAACGCCACCGCAAGAAAAAAAACGTAACCAGCATTCATGTGCTTCGCCCGCTCTCGGTTTCTCTTCACGCTTTTATTGACTTTTTTCTTAGGTCTCTCGGTAATCTCTCTGTCCGGCTGTATACTTCTCACCGTGTTGCCATGCACATAATATGTGTTACGCTGCTTCGCTGCCATGTTTCCCGATTCCCCTCTTTTCTCTATTTTTTTTCAAAAACTCGCAGTTTTGCGCTTTTAGCCCGGCTGTTGTTCTCCATTTCCTGCCTGTCCGGCAAAATTGGTTTTTTTGTGATCACTTTTCCTTTAGATACCTGACCACACACGCAAACCGGAAAATCCGGCGGACAAATACAGGGATTTTCATTTTTTCGAAAAGCTGCTTTTACAATCCGATCTTCCAATGAATGAAAAGTAATCACACAGAGCCTTCCTCCTGGATTCAAAAGCTCGATTAACTTATCCAGAGAATCCTCAAGCACCTCAAGCTCCTTGTTGCATTCAATCCTGATTGCCTGAAAAGTCCTCTTAGAAGGATGCCCGCCCACGGCCCTCATCTTTGCCGGAATCGCCGCCTTTATAATCTCATTCAACTCGCCTGTCGTTTCCAAAGGCTTGTCCTGCCTTGCCGCCGCAATGTGCTTCGCTATATTCTTAGCAAACTTCTCTTCCCCATAATCCCGCAAAATTCGATAGAGATCCATCTCCGAATATTGATTTACAATTTCCTTTGCGCTTAAGATCTGTCTTCTGTCCATCCTCATATCGAGGGCAGTATCATATTTGTAGGAAAAACCCCGCTCTGCATTATCCAACTGATAGGAGGACACACCCAGATCAAGCAGGATACCATCTACCCTATAAACGCCAATCCCGGCAAGATCCTCCACCGCATTCGCGTAATTATCCCGAATCAACGTAATCCGTTCTCCAAAAGGCTGTAATCGTTCTCCTGCCGCTGCAATGGCTTCCTCATCCTGGTCAATACCGATCAGCCGCCCTTTTCCGGTAAGCCTGCCAGCCACATGGAAAGCGTGTCCTCCGCCGCCCAGAGTGCCGTCCAGATAGATGCCCTCCGGCTTGATATTCAGATTCTCTATGGTTTCCTCAAGGAGCACCGAGGTATGTTTAAATTCCATCTCTTCTCCAATTCCGAAACAGCTCCTGTATGCGTACTTCCAAGTCAGCTCTGCTGACTTTGCTGTGGGCGGCTAGAAGTGCTTCTCGCATGTTATATCCCGAGTCCTAGCTCCGCCATGTGCTCCGCAATCTCATCCATGTCTTCGAAGACTGCCGTCTCTTCAAAGCGTTCCCTGCCCCAAATCTCTATCCTGCTGCCTACACCCACCAACACTACGTCTTTGTTGAGCTGTGCAAACTCCCGCAGCACATTGGGAATCAAGATTCTTCCCTGTTTATCGACTTCTACTTCTGCAGCTCCCGCCAGAAAAAATCGTACAAACTGTCTGGCCTCTTTATTGGTAATGGGCAGGGCTCTCAGTTTCTCCTCGAAGCGCTTCCATTCTTCGTTATCGTACACAAACAGGCAGCCATCCAGACCCTTAGTCACAACAAAGATGTCTCCCAGAATCTCCCTAAATTTCGAAGGGATAATCAGCCTGCCTTTTGCGTCGATTGTGTGATTGTATTCTCCCATGAACATGTGCAATCACCCTGCCCGCATGTAATGTCATACATTACGATCTCTCTAAAAGAAGTGGTCTGCCACGAAAAGAGGTGCTTGGGTACCACTATCTACCACTTCAATCCACTTTTCACCACTTTTAACCCAATTCTATACCAGTTTCAGAGATAATGCAAGTGAAAATGATGCACGCCAACATGAAAAATCGTCGCTTGACAGCGAACAGTAAGCGTATGCCTGCGGCAAACTCTGAGAATGCTCCGCATTCCCCTTAGCTGATTTCCACTGCCAAGAATATCCTAAAAAGCAAAAAAAGAACGAACACAATCGCTTCATTTTGTGTCCGTTCTTTTAATAACATATGTTTTTATTTTCTATCTGTATCCGTTTCCTCTTAAACCGTAGAGTGCCTGCTCTTTCTCATATGGCGCCGGATGAAAATATCCGCCGCCGCGGCAACTACCACCAACACAGCCGCAAGCATCTGAGATACCGCTATGGTAGTATGGGGAATAAAAAGGGTATCTGTGCGGATTCCCTCAATCCAGGCTCGGCCTAAACCATACCCACCCAAATACAATAACCACTGTTCTCCTTCAAATTTTTTGTGCTTCCGGTAAAAAATAAGCAGAAACAGAAGCACCAAATTCCATAAGCTCTCGTAGAGAAACGTCGGATGCACTTGAATATAATTCGTTCCTTCAATAATATGGGCAGAAATACTCTCAGAAATATCTCCCGCCCGGACCATCTGTATGGGAAGACGCATGGCCAGAAGATTGTCCGTATATTCCCCGAACACCTCTCTGTTTGTAAAGTTTCCCCAACGCCCGATCACTTGGCCCAATACCAGACCGGGTACACAAATGTCCGCAAGCTGCAAAAAATTTTGTTTCTTCCGTCTGCAGTAAACCCACATCGTGAGAAAAGCTGCAATCACCGCACCGTAAATAGCTAACCCGCCATTTCGCAGATAGAACACACTGAGTAAATCATTTTTATATCTATCCCAGGAAAAAATCACATAATAGACCCTCGCTCCTATGATAGAAAAGACAATCGCATAAATAGCAAAATCCCATATCACTTCGGAATCCACCTTTTCCAACTTCGCCACGTGGGACGCCATAAGGACACCCGCAAACACACCTATGGCAATAATCACGCCATAAAGCGCAATGGGAAAGCCAAAGACGGAAAACGACTTCGGCACATTTTTTAAATAAATTCCCAAATTAGGAAAAGCGATATCCATATTTCCCATAATATTCTGCATATCAAACCTCCCTATCCGCCTTCTATCCGCAGCTGCCATTCATAGAATGCCTTCGCATTCTATTTCATGCCGGGCTTTCGCCCTATGACTGCTTCCCCTCTATCCGCAGCTGCCATTCATAGAATGCTTTCGCATTCTATTTCATGTCGGGCTTTCGCCCTATGCCAGTATAGAGGATATTTGTTTTGACCGCAAGCGGTCACACAAATATCCTCTATACTGGCGCAGCTGCTCAATGCTATCACACATTGAACCGGAAAAGGATCACATCTCCATCCTGCACCACATAATCCTTGCCTTCCATACCGACAAGGCCTTTCTCTCTGGCTGCCGCAAGGGAACCCTGCTCCAGAAGGTCCTTGTAATTGACAACCTCCGCCTTGATAAAGCCCCTCTCAAAATCGGTATGTATCTTTCCAGCCGCCTGAGGTGCCTTCGTGCCGATTTTAATTGTCCAGGCTCTGGTCTCGTCCTCTCCTGCTGTCAGGAAGCTCATCAGCCCAAGCAGTCGGTAACTTGCCCGGATCAGCTTCTGCAGGCCGGACTCCTTAAGTCCCAGATCCTCCAGAAACATGGCCGTTTCTTCCTCATCCAGCTCCGCGATCTCCTGCTCGATCTGGGCACAGATCACGAACACTTCGCTGCCGTTTGCTGCCGCGAATTCTTTTACCTTCTGAACGCCTGCATTGCCAGCGCCGTCGTCTGCAAGTTCATCCTCCGCCACATTAGCTGCGAAAATTACCGGTTTATAAGTGAGCAAATTGTAAGATACCAAGAAGGCCTGCTCATCCTCATCCGCCGGTTCAAATACTCTGGCAAGTTTTCCATCCTCAAGATGGGCCTTGAGACGTTCTAAAAGGGCAAACTCCTTAGCTGCTGTTTTATCCATTTTGGCAATCTTTGCTGTCTTGGCTATTCTACGCTCCAAAATCTCAATATCCGAGAAAATCAACTCCAGATTGATAGTCTCGATATCTCGAAGTGGATCAATGGATCCATCCACATGAATGATATTGCTGTCCTCAAAACACCGTACCACGTGGACAACAGCATCCACCTCTCTGATATTACTCAGGAACTGATTTCCCAGCCCTTCTCCTTTGGAAGCACCTTTCACAAGTCCGGCAATATCCACAAACTCTATGGTAGCAGGCGTTATCTTTTTTGAGTGGTACATATCCCCCAAAAGCTTGAGCCTCTCATCGGGCACCGTCACGATACCAATATTCGGATCGATTGTGCAGAAAGGGTAGTTAGCAGATTCCGCTCCTGCCTTTGTGAGAGAATTAAAAAGGGTACTCTTTCCTACATTGGGAAGTCCTACGATGCCTAGTTTCATTTTTCTATATATCCTCCTTAAAAACCTTGATTTTATGTGGTTTTTGAAAATCTCTATTTTTTACTACACCAATTCCGCACCAATTTGCCATTAAAACATGTAATAACACATGGTGTTTTATACGACACGGTTCTGTTCAAACTGGCGGACAGCCTGCGTCAACGAGTCATCCGTGACATGCACGTAACGGTCCATCGTTGTTTTGATACTGGCATGTCCAAGAAGCTGCTGGAGTACCTTCGGCTGCATCCCAGCTTCGATTGCTCTGGTAGCGTAAGTATGCCGAAGTGCGTGCATACAAAATCTTCTGATTCCCGCCTCATCACACAATTTATACAGGTGCGTATCATAAGAACTGTTCTTTGCCGGTTCGCCGATCCATATATTCCAGTACATTAGTTAGTGTTTCCGCTTCCTTTCTGGAATTACGTTCCTCATAACAGTCTTTCAGAATCTGGTATGCCTTATCTGTTAGCGGAATAGTACGGTAACTATGGGCAGTCTTGGGTGGTCCCGCCCTCCATACATGAGTCTGATGCCTGTATTCCAAAGTTTTGCTGACAGTCAGGGTATGTTTCTTCCAATTTAATAGAATCCCATGTAAGCCCGAGCATCTCCGATGTCCGCAGACCTGTTTCCAGCAGCAGCGCATATTGGCGATAATTGTGAAAACCTTTTGCCGCTTCAAGGAACTTGTTCTGTTCCTCCACCGTAACAAAATGAATATCGCTAACCGCGCGGACGGGTTTTGTATACCTGACACCATCCATCGGATGCTTGGCTATGATATCATTGCTCACAGCGGCACGAAACATGGTTCCCATTGCAATGTAGGTCTGCTTGATCGTGGAACCGGCATAATCTGCTTCCATACGGTTCAAAACCACCTTGCAGTGCATTGGCTTTACATCCGGCATCAGCATACATCAGATGCCACTATTACCGTATTATGCTTTTCTTCATACTGTGCATCGGCAAGCCAGTTCCTCGCTTCCGGCAGTGTAGCAAAATGCTTTTCACGGCGGCTGCCATCTTTGGCACAATAGCGTGCTGAATATTTCCCGTCTTTCCTCTGGCAAATACCCTTTCCACATTCTCTGCCTTATAAATTTTTACCCATATTATGAACTCCCTTCATAAAACAACGGATGTTATTTTCCATCAACCATCCCAATTTTTGAAAAAGAGTCCAACACGATTTTATATTATATCATGCCTGACTCTTTTTCATCAACAGTATTTTGAAAACTACTCGGCTAATGTCGGGTTAAAAGCGAAATCACAACTTTTCCGCTAATATAGTTTTCAAATTCTCTCCGCTTTACCAGTTTCCGGTTTCCTATGTATGGTACAAAAGGACATCCGGGCTGCTTGAGCATTGCATCAATTTTGTTAATTCCAATGTTGCTATACTCTGCAGCCTCGCGAATTGTCAAAGTTACTTTCTGATAAATAGGAACATGTTCCATCTTTGCATTTTCCATGTCATCATTGCGCGTAGTGATTCTGTTTGCGTTTGCTATTATTATAATCGCTCCTCTCTCATGTTTTATAACGCACGTAATTTAGTTGTTTGCAGCCAATCCAATATGAAATCCAATGTTGTATTTATGGTATCTCATATTCAAATAGAGAATATATAACCATTGATGAAGAATATGCCAGGTTACATCTGTAACTCCCCATATTCTTCATCTTGGTCAATTCGGTTAATTTAAGTAACGAAGTAAAATAACGTAAAACCTCATACCATTTAAACGATTAATTTGTTTTGTATAGCATACGAATCTGCTGTAAATAATCTTCATTTTCAAGGTTTTCAGATCTTTTTCCAATGACTCGCTCATTTTGTTGTTTGATCAGCATCACAATCAGTTCATCAAATGACTGATAAAGTCTGCGTGCTTCTGACTCTGACAGTAATTTCTTTTCAAACAGATACTGCAGGAAAAGGAAGTAGGATGAGCCTAAGAAAAGATACATCTCCCGCAATCTGTCATGAACAGTGAGAGGCAAATTGTCATATGCCTCTCGTAATTGCTCTAACACATCACAAACTTCATCATAATGATCTATAAACCAAGTTATCCCTCATCACATCATAACAATAATTCTTCTGGTTTCCAGATTTTTATTTTCGCTTCTTTAAATCATTTGGATTGCGCGTAACAATCCCCTCCATTTCCTGTAGAAAAGCAACAGAATACTGCACAGAATCTTCAAAATCATTCCATTCTAACGATAAGGCATTCTCTATTTCCTGCTCAGATACACTTGCTACAGATACCACTGTAAGCAACTTCTTCATCAGTTTTTTAACCACTTCTTTATCTCTAAGTTGACGATATGCAAGATAATAGATATCTGTTATCGCCGATGCCGATACATACTCCTCTACATCATCCCTTTTAGTTAAGCCAAGTATTTCTAATGACGATTTGTAGAACGGTTCTCTTTTTAGCATAACGTCCAACACAATGTTGGTATCAACTAATATTTTCATACTTCTTTAATCGTTCCTCCCGCAATTCTTCTAAAGACATATCCGTATAAGGGATTGCTCCGACCAATGATTGTAATGCCTGATCAATTTCTGCTGCTTTCTTAGATGATTTTTCCTGTTCCTCCGCCGGAAGAACAATTACCTCTAACTTGCGATTTCTGAATTTTTCAGGCAATTGCATTACTGTCATCAAACTATCTGCATCAATATATTTCCGTACTACTTCCATCTTTGCCTCCTGTAACATAAAATAATTACTCTTCTCTTATATCATGTATTGCCACTTTTATCATTTAATTTTGCCGCTTCAAGGAACTTGTTCTGTTCCTCTACCATAAGAAAATGGATATCGCTGACCGCGCGAACAGGTTTTGTATACCTGGCACGCTTGACCGTGGAACCACTCTCTGCCTTTTAAACTTTTTCCCATATTATGAACTCCCTTCATGAAACAACGGATGTTATTTTTCGTCAACCATCCCAATTTTTGAAAAAGAGTACAACATGGTTTTATATTATATCATGCCTGACTCTTTTTCATCAACAGTATTTTGAAAACTATTAGGCTAACGTCTGGTTCGAACTGGTTGACACTTTTCTTTCTCATCTTACTTTCCTCCTACTATATAGATTTCTCAGATATTGTAAAAGTTTCAAAATCTTATTGATTTATCCTATTGAATAGGAATGAAACAAACATTGTCAGGAATTCGGCGGCCGGCACAGCAAACCAGATTCCAGTCATTCCCAAAATCTTGGGTAAAAAAGCGAGAAACGTAAGCAGCAGGGCAAAAGAGCGCAGGAATGTGATCACACCCGAAAAATGCCCTTTTCCATAAGCCGTCATACGGATTGCAGAGAAGATATTGAACCCGGCGAAGAGGAAGCCAAGACCATAGACTCTCATTCCAGATACCGCAAGGGAGAATACAGGGCTTGCAGAAGACACAAAGCAGGAAACTCCTAATGGCGCAAAAAAATATGTCAGCGTATAGATGACGAGTGGCGCGATGGCAAAGAACCGGAAAGCATAGCGCTCCAGAATACGGCAGACTCCATCCTTTTTATCCCCATAGGCATAACCAAGGGATGGCGCAATCCCCATGGAGAAACCAAAGTATACGCCGATAGACAGAAATTGCAGATACATAATGATGGATACCGCCGCAACGCCGTCTTCTCCTGCAAAGATAAGGGCAGTGCGGTTGAATACGATGGTTGTAATGGCAATGGCCAGCTGATCCACAAATTCCGATGCTCCGTTCACCATACAGCGTACCGCTTCCCTAAAAGACAGGCTGTGCAGCGTAAATAAGAGAACTTTCCCTTTTCTCAGGAAGTAATAAAGCCCCATGCAGAAGGACAGAAGCAGGCCAAGCATTGTTGCAAGAGCTGCACCCAGAATACCCATCCGGAAACAACCGATCAGAATATAATCCAGGACAATATTCAGGATACCCCCGGACAGTGCTGTGGCAAGGCTATAGGCGGGCGCCCCGTCAATCCGGATGAAATAAGTAAACAGTTCTTTTCCAATGACGACAGGTGTTCCTAAAAGCCACCAAAACGCATATATTCTGCAGTCAGCCATGATCAGGCTGGCAGCGCCGAGCAGATTCAGGATGCCGGTCAAATTCAAAAGAACGCCAAAAGACACCAGACTGCCTAACAATATAGATGCCGTCACGCTGACCGAGAAAGAAAGGCTCGCCTCATTCTTTCTGTTTCCTCCGATATGCAGTGCGGCAACGGCGCTGCCTCCCGTTGCAAAAACCAGAGCAATTCCTGTCAGCACATTGACAATAGGAAAAACAATGTTGATGGCTGCCAGCGCATCCGTACCCACATAGGCTGAGACAAAAATACCGTCAATGATAGTATAGACTGTATTGAACAAAGAAGTCAGATAGGCCGGAATAATATATCGCAGCAGCTTTCCAAATCGAACTTCTTTTTCTGAATTGAAACTCAAAATATTTTCCATAAAACACCTCCTGTGTATAGGATAAACCTTCAAGGTACTTGAAGGTCAATAGGAAAAATACAAGTGTTCTGAATCCGCCATAAGACATTGGAAATTAGCATCATAACGTGCGGACGGCAAAACAAAGAAAGTCCTGTAATCCGCCACCAGGGCGGATTACAGGACTTTTTTGCTAAAAGGCTGTCAAAGACGGAATTATAGCAATTTCCATTTTTTAAATAAACTTTACAAATTGTTTCTTATCATATCTCTTCCACTACACAACGCCGATTCCCGCAAGAACGATACATATAATCATCACCACAATAAGAATTGTCGTTGTCTTAACTTTCTTGCCGAGCAGCCAATACATAATGCCAAACAGCGCTGCCGGAAGCAGACAGGGCATAATCTCATCCAGATAACTCTGCAGCGGTTCCGCCCAGTCGCCGCTTCCTACGTTGATCGCCAAATTGAGGCTCACGTTTGCAGCCGTCATACCGCCTATTACCATAAGTCCAAGCATAGTAGCCGCTTCTGTTATCTTTGTCACAATGCCGCCGCTGCTGATATCCTTGAAAAACTGTGTGCCGTATTTAAAGCCCTTATCCAGACACAGATAGCGCAGGATAAAATGGGGAATATTGATAATCAGCAGAAACAGGATCGGCCCCATAATATTTCCCTGTGTGGCAAGCGCGATACCTACGCCTGTGGCAATCAGTTTCAGGGTCCCCCAGAAGAAAGAGTCGCCTATGCCGGCCATAGGCCCCATCAGACTGGACTTCACCGCGTTGATGCTGCTCTCATCAAAATCGGGGTTCTTCGCGTTCTCCTCTTCCATTGCTCCGGAAATACCGACAAGCAGTGTACAAATGTGCGGGGTCACAGACATAAATTCCAAATGTCTCTTTAATGCTGCCGCCCGATCTTCTTCTTTATCATACACTCTGCGGATGATCGGCGCCATCATATAACAATATGCAAGGTTCTGTTGACGCTCATAGTTCCAGGAAGAGTCAAGTGTCAGAGAGCGCCAGAAGCACTGGTTAAAATCCTTTTTTGTGATCATGCTGTCCGGAGATATTGTCTGGATATCCTTTGGCGTTTCATTAGAACTCGTTGTCGTCATCTACCACTACCTCCTTCTTTCCTGTAAAATTCACATAGATCAATGCAACTACCACTCCGAACAGTGCAATTCCCGTCACGGATACACCAAAATAGGCCGCCATCAAAAAGCCTAAAATCAAGAATCCAAGTGTCTTTTTGCTTACCATCATTCTTGCTAACATCGCAAAACCGATCGCCGGAATGACACCTGCCGCAACATCCAGTCCGTAAGTTACAAAATCCGGAATATAAGATAAGATTTTCTCAATCACAGGTACGCCCACGATAAAGCCAAGGCCTACCACAAGAGACAGCACCGCCTTGTTTCCGATACCAAATAAAATCTGTATTCGCTCTACACCTTTGATGTTGCCTTTCTCTGCATACTGATCTGCGAGATGGGAACCCCAGGTGAGCACCACCGTCATCATAAAGTTATCAAATAACAATACAAGTGTGGCGATCGGCACTGCCAGCACCACTGCTGCCGTCACTTCGCTTCCGCTTAAAATCACGTAAGCTGTGGAAATAATTGTTCCTGATACAAAATCAGGCGGATTGCTCGCACCTACCGGGAAAGCTCCCATAAACACAAGCTCAAGTGTCGCGCCGATAATAATACCTGTCTGCAGATCTCCCAAAACAAGACCTACGAGCGGTGCTACTACGATCGGCCGGTTGTGCATGGTAGACCCCATATAACAGTGCATATATGCAAAAAATGCCACTAAAATAATAAGTATTACCTGTACAGCCTGTTCCATATATCCCCCTTATAATAAGCTCAGCACATCAACAGAAGCATCGTCCGGTACCATTTGAACAGAAACTTCTATTCCTTCGTTTACTAGTTCTTTGATCTTTTCAATATCCTGCTCTGACAGATGAACAGCCTTGGAAATCGCTTTTCTGTTATCTGCAGATTTTGTTCCTCCGAGATTGACCGCTTTGATCCTGTCGGATCCTTTCGCCAGACGATATACATCATCCACAGACTCACACAGTACAAGAAGATTGTACTTGTCTGTCACGCCGGAATTTAATGCCTTGATCGAATCCTCCATATTTTTCATGACAAGCTTTACTGTAGAAGGTTTCGCCATACGCAGTCCCGACATGCGCAGCTCGTCCTTCAAAAGTTCATCGCTTGCTATGAGAATACAGTCCGCACCTAAAAACTTCAGCCAAGAAAAAGCTACCTGACCATGTATCAAACGATGGTCTACACGTACCAATTTTATCATGCTAACTCCTCCCTGATCTTTTTGATCGTATCCATAAAATCCACAACATGTTCCTTGCAGACGTCCCCAATGTCCTTATAGTTATCCTTAAAGTAGCTTCCAACGATCGCCATATCACCCACCCTGAGCTGTTTCGCGGCATTTTCCTTTGTCATGCCCGCGGCAATAACAAGGGGAAAATCCCCGATCACAGAACGGAAGGACTCTATCTTTTCCATGGAAGTTTCCTGTCCTGTTGCATTTTCCGTTACAGCGATTGCATCGCACCGTGTCATGCCGATCTTCAAATCCTCTTCCAGAGATTTTTCGGAGAGCAATGGCTGATATTTAAAACGAACGCCGCCAATCAGGTAAGCCGATGTTTTTTTGCGGTACATATCAAAAAATACCTCCAATGTCGCCTCATCCCTCGGCTTTACATGTCCTACCACGGAATCTACCTGCAAAAATTTCGCGTCATACTTTGCCGCCAGTTCGAATCCCATAGCATCCACATTCAGGCAATTTACACCGTAAGGAACGTGCAGATTTCCCTGTGCAGCATAATCCAAAATCTTCTCCAGATTATAGTAATTGCCATAGTAGTTTTCCAACATAAGGCCGTCAATGCCGCCTTCCTCTAACAGACGAATCTCTTCCTTTGCCTTCTCAAAGATTGCTTCGTCCCCTTCTCCCTTTAAATGAATCATTCCAAGAATCGGTTTTTTTACAGGGAACAATGATAAGATACCCTTTCTTTCTTCCATATTAAAAATCTTCCTCCTCTTCCTCTTTATTAAGCGTTACCTGTATAGCGCCTTCTTTTGCCGCTTCCAATATTCCTTTTATGGATTCTTCATCGAGCGGAACGCTTTCCGTAAGCGCCTCCACCGCCATATTAAAGTTCATCCCTGCAAAGAGTCTCACATTTTCATAAACTGTCAACATCGTAAGCGCATTGCATACGCTCCCTCCAAACACATCCGTCAAAATGACAAATTCGGTATCGCTGTCAGCTTGGATCTCCTTCTCCAGCTCTTCTTTAAAATCGTTTGCATTTTCTCCCGGATATAAGCTGTAAGATCTGACACCCTCTGCAAGCTCGCCTAAAATCATTCTTAAAGAATCCTTTAATCCTTTTGAAAACTCACCATGGGAAGCAAGAATTACCTGCCGCTTTTCCAAATGAATACACCTCCTTTTTCATTTCTTTCCTTCTCTTCCTTTTATCCGTTTTCTTTCTTCGCGCTGCATCCCTCCCAACACATGCTGTTTCGGCATTATTTTTATTATGCATTTTCACCAAAATGTATTATATTGTATTACCTCGATTATTGTATCATCAAATACAATATAATACAACCCTATTTTATATCTTTGTATAAATTGCACATTAATATTCTTTTTTATTAGACAAAAGTACCTACTTTGTGCTATAATCTGCATAGATTTTAAGGAGGTCATTATGTCGTCAACACTTAACCACCTAAGCCCCGTCACACTGAAAGAGCAGCTTTACCGCGAACTGCTGACCCAGATTCAAAACGGTTTCTATAAGCCGGGAGACCAGATTCCTACGGAATTACAGCTGAGTGAAACATATCATATCAGCCGTGTAACCGTGCGGCAGACACTGGCACGTCTTGTGGAAGAACAAATTTTGGTTAAAAAGGCCGGAAAGGGCACTTTTGTAAAAATACGCCCATTTGTCGAGAATTTTTTTACCGGTGGAAGCTTTACCGATACCTGTCTGCGGATGAACGCCACTCCTTCCACCCGGATTATCAATATAGAAACCATTTCCTCCTCTTCCGAAATGGAGGAAGGCCTTGGGAGTTCCGTGATACATATAACCCGCCTGCGCTGCGTAAATAGAAACCCGTGCATCATTGAGGAAGACTATTTTCCGGCATCCTATACTTTTTTACTTGAAAAAGACCTCTCCGATGTTTCCCTGTTTTCTCTTGTCTATGAAAAAACCGGTCTAATGCCTGCAAATTCGGAGGATTTTTTTCAGATCGCATATGCTTCAAAAAAACAGGCAGAATTCCTTGGCTGCACGCCTAACCAAGCTTTGCTGAAGGTTTCCCAGAGAGTTTTGACTGCAGATAAAAAACTCATTTATATCAATGATCAATACATTTTGTCAGAGCGTTACATTTATGCCGTGCGCTCCAGCCATTAAAAGATAAAAATCGTCGCTCGGCAGCGACGATTTTATTTACGTTGTCACATTTTCAAATCCTTTTTGTTGATAGACTTAAGTCTTCCCATCTAATCATCCTTTCGTCCCGAAAATGTCAATGTCAAACCGGCTTCTTTCTCCTGAAACATCACGCAAAGCCGAATGATTTCTTCACTGCTTACAGCTTGGCATTCTCCTCTAAACTTATTTCACTGCACTGTCAACCATCCCCTTAATAAAGTACTTCTGCAGGAACAAAAAGCACAGGCACACCGGGAAAATCGCCAGCAGCGCGGCAGCCGAAGCCGCGTTCAGGTTGCTTGTCGTCTGCGAGAAGAACGAGGAAATAGCAAGGGTTACCGTGCGCATTTTGGATGACTGCAGGATATACAGCGAAAACTGATAATCATTCCAGCAGTGAATGCCTGTCAGGATAATAACAGAAGCTGTCACCGACTTCATCTGCGGAAGAATGATATAAAAAAATGTTCTTATCGGCCCACAGCCGTCAATTGCCGCCGCCTCATCCAATGCAGCCGGTATAGAGCCGATAAAATTTGTATAGAGGAAAATAGCCTGCGGCAATTCAAACGTCAACAGGATCATCACAATTCCCCAGTATTGATTAATTCCTCCCAGATCCACAAGAATAGAGTATAACGGTACCAGAATACTCAGCGGAGGAACCATCATAATACCGAGAATAAAGCTTTTTATGATGATGTTCAATTTACTTCTGTTTCTGGCAAGAGGATATGCCGCCAGAGAGCCGACCATCACAAGGAGGAAAACGGTAACAAACGTAATCAGCAACGTATGTAGCAAAGCGGCAAAGATACCACCCTGTTCAATCGCCGTCTGAAAATTTTCTAATGTCGGACTATCAGAAAACTTCCAGCAGGAACTCAAATCTGTTGCCGGTTTAAACGATATTGCCGTTAAAATATAGAAAGGAGAACAGTATACTAACAAGATAACCAATATAACCGGCCATCTGAACAAACCGCTTTTTTTCTTTTCAGCCATTACAAATCGACCTCCTTTTTCTCCATTGCTTTTACAACAATATTACTGAGTTCCATAATGAGTATAAAGGAAACTAATCCGATCGCAGACGCGTATCCGGCATTCTCACTTCCGAAATAAGTGCGGTTAACCAGTGTGGAAAGAGAATGTGTGTCATATCCCGGTCCCCCCGATGTAAGCGCCATAATGATATCAAACAGCTTCAAACCGCCGATCAGGTTGATCGTTACAGAAGAATTGATTGCCGGCATCAGAAGCGGCAATGTGATATAGCGGAATTTCTGCCCGGCCTTTACTCCGTCGATCGCCGCAGCTTCGTAGTACATATCAGGAATCCCCTGGAGTCCCGCCAGATAAATTACCATGGAAATTCCTACAAACTGTAAGGAATTTACAAGTGTCAGAATCGTAACACCCCGGTTTCCGTCCGCCAGCCAGTCAACCGCCTCTCTCCCAAAAATCGCAATGACATCATTGAGCGCGCCATTGTTAAACCGGAAGAAAAAGTACATAATATACCCCATAATCAGCGGCGCTATCATAACCGGAAGGTACACAAGCGTCCTCACGACGGCTCTTCCATGAAACTTCTGATTCAACAAAAGCGCCAGCCCAAGCCCCAGCAGGTTTTGTAAAATCGTGCTTCCGACACCATATATGATCGTATTGATAAATGCCCTGTGTACATTGTTATCTGTCAGCATACGGGTATAGTTTGATATGCCTACTATCTTATAGGTCTGCGAATACCCGTTCCAGTTCGTAAAGGAAAGAAATATACCTTTACAGAGCGGATAGATAACGAAAACCGAAAACAGAATAATAGCCGGAATATAGAACACATTCATGGCTCTTGCTCTTTTTTTCATAATGATCTTCCTTTCTCTTTTATTTGATCCGGATCAAGATTTTGGGGTAAAAAAAGGGAAGCAGTTCTCTGCCTCCCTCCTTTTCACATGAACCACTGATTAATTTGTGTATTTGTCATTAAAGTTTTGTTCCATTGTCTTTGCGGCATTCTCAATCGCCCCGTCCTTCTGTGCGAGAATGTCCGCTCCGGTTGCACACATTACATCCCACATGCCGCTCGGAAGATATTCACGGTCAAAGTAAGGGAACGTTTCAACGTCTGCATATTTCTCAAGATAAGTTCCGATCTCCCCGATCTCCGACTGCGCTGTTGTAATTCCCGTCTTGCATCCCGCCGCTTCGGCGATGCCTTTTGTAACCTCCGGCCTCGCAAGATAATTCAACAGCTCTGTCGCCTCATTCTTCACCGGTGAGTCTTTCCATACGCCGACTGCAATATCTTCACCCGCGATCAAGCTCGGTTCATCTTTCGCACTTGCTGCCGGAATCGGAATCATACCGATTTTCGCGTCAGCGTTTACACCCCTTGCATCTACCACTGCGGAATTACCATAAAAGCAGAATGCGGTTGTTCCGTCTGCGAGAGTCTGAATATCAGAATTATAATCAGCCGTAAGCGAATCTTCGTTCAAATATCCGGCTTTCACCCAGGAATCCAGAAGTCCCGCAACCTTTTCCCATGTTGCTGTGTCAAACGTGCCGTTTTTCAGCGCATCCGCCTGACTGTTAGCCGCGTCTGTCACATAGTAGGAAGGCGCCGCCCAGTCAAAGAACTGCCCGATTGTCCAATTGTCCTTTCCGCCGATATGTACCGGCGTCTTTCCGGCAGCCTTAATCTTTTCACATGCAGCGGAAAAATCGTCCCACGTCTTGATTTCGTCCGGATCTACCTGCGCTTCCTCCAAAACAGAGACATTATAGACAATACCTGCAATATCCATATCGACCGGAAGTACAAACATATTTCCTTCTGCGTCCGTAATCACCGGTTTAATCTGCTCGTCGATATCAGATGCCCATGGGAGATCATTCACAGGCATTAAGTAGTCGCTGTATCTCGCCACGGACCAGCCGTGCGTGGTAAATACATCCGGAAGCTCATTGGCAGACATTCTGGTCTTCATCAACTCTTCATAGCTCTCGCCCGGTGCCTGGAAATCCACCGTATAACCGGTTTCCTCTTCAAACTTTTTGCAGGCCGCCTCCAGTGCGCTCGCCTTTTCGCCAACCACATTTGTTGCGAATGTAATGGTGACATCGCTGCCCGAAGAGGATTTTTGCGCCTCCTTGGCACTGTCAGAATTCCCCGGGGAAGCCTCCGTCCCCTGATTACTGTCGGAGGCGCCTGAAGGCGCAGCTTCCTTGTCTGAACCGCATGCTGCCAAAACCGTTACCATGCTGACCGTAAGGCCTGCCGCTATTATTTTTTTGATCTTCATCCTATTTCCTCCTTGTTCATTTGTTATCTTCATTATACTTTTTAAAAGTGAAATGAAAATGACACAGAACTTTGATTCAGGTACGGTTTTCTACAATCTGGCTTTGCGATAAGCTGTCGGCGTCTCCCCGGTGGTTTTCTGAAACAGGCTGGAAAAATGTCTGGCACTGTTATACCCCACCATCAAGGCAACATCCTGAACGGACGCTGACGCATTTTGTATCAGCAGCTTTTTGGCGGCCTCCATCCTTACATGGGTCAGATAATCAATAAATTTGCATCCTGTCTTGCGGTGAAAAACAGTACTCAGGTAATTCGCAGTCAGTTCATAATTGTCAGCGATTTGACTGATACTGATATCATTCATGTAATATTCCATAATATATTTCTTTACCCGTTCAATCATATCGCTCTCTTCTCCCGCCGCTCTTTCATACATCTGCTCAGACTGTTCCACAAATGACTGACAAAAAGCTTTCAGAGAATCATCCGCAATATGGCTTCCCGTAATAAAAGAACAGTACTTGCTTACATTTTCCAGATTCACATCCAATGTCTCGTCCTTATAGGTTCTCCAAAGTTGATTCATAATTTCATTACAGGCCATGCCGTCCGCCATCTCCCATGCATTCAGCAGCTGATCCACAAGCTTTAAAAAATCCCTGTTCTTTTGGTCTAGGTTTAGCTCCTGATATGCATATACATTGCCGGAGCAAAAATTCATCCCCATATATATTTCCCGGTCCAGCTCGTCGCAGGTCTGACATACCTCTTCTAACGACTCTCTCTCAAACCATAGTACATATTGAAAAATCTCACCGTTCTTCCTTTTCGCCTCCATAATTAGTTTTCTTATATGCGAAATCAAATATTCCCGCTGTTCTCTTCTCACCCAGAACAGGCCACAGGGAAATCCCTCCTTGGTGGCAGGTATCGCATAATATCCCTTTCGGGTCACGGTCTGTTCCCCCAGCCTCCTGATATTCCCTACCAGTTCCTGTTGAAACTGCGTCGATGCCGCCCGGTTATGGGCATTCGTCTTCACGTACAGAACGAACGTCAAATAGAGATAGCTTTCCTCCTGATAATGAGAAATATACTCCTCCGTCGAAATTAATGAGTGACCGGTAAACCACTCCATAACCCGAAGCTGGAATCTTGCATTGGATTCTTCCTTCCGCACCTTTAACTTTTTCTGTAGTTTTTCTATGACTCTGCGCAGCTCTTCCTCGTCTACCGGCTTCAATATATACTCATTCACGCCAAGACTGATTCCTTTTTGCGCATACTCAAAATCTGAATATCCGCTTATAATCACAAAATTGGTATCCTCGGAATAATTTTTACTCTCATTAATGGCATCCAGGCCGCTCATATATGGCATTTTTATATCTACGAAAGCAATATCCGGTTTTCTCTCCCTGCACAGCTTTACCATATCACGTCCGTTTGCCGCTTCGATAAAGACGTCCCCCAAATCTCCCCGTATTTCTCCAAGCATACTTTTTATGGAAAAGCGCACTAATCTATCATCGTCCGCAATTAATATAACCATAACCTACCTACCTTTCCTCCGGAAATACAAATGTTGTCTTAGTTCCCTTCCCTGCCTGGGATACACATTGAAATATGACATTTTTACAATACAATTCTGCCCTTGTCCGAACGTTTGCAATTCCGATATGCGATTCCCCATCTCCTATGCATTCGCTGTCGAATCCCACACCATTATCCCTCACTGTAAGAATCATTACACTTCCGATTCCTTTTACCTTTGTGTACATCGCTGATATTTGTATCATGATTGGCTGCGCCGTATCTCCCATTCCATGCTTAATACTGTTCTCAACAATAGGCTGCAACAGCAGTTTCGGGATTTCCTTTTCTCTGCATGCCTCATCTGTCCATATCAAGTACGCCAACCGTTCAGCATACTTCAATTTCTCCAGTTTCAGATATTCTTCCAAAAAATTGAGTTCCTCTTTTACCCGGGATGTATCCTGTTTACTGCATGCATAATGAAACAGCCGCGACAATTCAATAATACTTTTTTCCAGAATCTTCTTTTCGCCCATCCGATTCAACGCCACAAATCCATTCAGGGTATTGTAAAGAAAATGCGGATTGATTTGGGACTGAAGCGCCTTATACTCCGCTTTCTGCTGCTGGATGACCAGAATATATTCCTTTTCAATATACGCCTTCAAGCTGTCCGTCATATGGTTGATTGCTCCTGCAATCCTTTCAAATTCACTGTGGTTGAGTTTCTCAATGTGATGCTCCAAATTTCCGTTCTCCATTATTTGTACTACGTCTGTAATTTTTTGAACATCACTCACCATTTTCTTCGCCTGATAGCGATAATAAGAAAATGCCAGTATTCCCCCGCTCATTACAATCAAAATTGAAAATATCATCACATGAGCAAATTCTTTATAGATAGATAAGCGCGAATATAAATAAACAATTTCCAGATTTGTTTTCGGGACGCTTTTTGTTACCATCTGGTATTTCCTGTTACCCACAATCACCTGTTTTTCTCTTATTTCTTTTACTTCCCCAAGTTTAGAGGATTTTGCAAATACAGTTTCTCTTTGCATAAGCATCAGTCCGGTATCTTCCGAATTTTCCAGTGCATCAAGCGTATTCTGCAATGTTTTCTTACTTACATCGATTTTCACAGCCCCTAATATTTTATGATTATCTATCGCTTTCAGAGGCGTCACATAGGAGTAAATTTCACCCAACTCCTTATTTGGCATATACTCCGGTATATCCGATACATAATAATAACTATTCTCCTTCTCCTCTGTTACCGCTTTGTACCACGGTTCCTCCTTATATCCCGGATATGAAATTTCCCGAATCTTAGCGCTGTCTTTTCCCAGATAGTATGCCGTCTCTTCCCCTGATGCCGGGAAAAAAACGACTGCCCGCGCATCCAGTGCCGCTGTATGCAATAATTTGGTGAGAGTCACGATATAATTATTTTCTATATCAATTCGTGTGAGTTCATCATAGTACTGATATAATCCTGGATTATTCAGACTTTCGGCTTCCTGAAAAACCTTTTTATGAACATAAAAGGCATCTCTGATACTATCGTTTCCCGCAAACTGTAATTCCAGATTCTGCGCTACCGAATTAAGTATATTCTGGCTATTCTTCTCTTCTCTTCTGATTGCCAGTCTGTTTACATAGATCCAAAAGCATAACATCGCTATAATGATCGGAATCAACATACTGATCAGGAACATGGAATACAGCTTTGCACTAAAAGTTTTTTCTTGTTTATTCATACGTTTATCCTCATTTACTGTTTTTCAGCACATCAAAAACCGCCCCGTCCTCCGCAAATTATTTAACAGTATATCTCCTCTCGTTTCCCCTTTCAACCTTTCAACATTTATGTAGAAAGAACCGATACGATATGATAAAATATTTCATATTGAATCAGAGACAAACACACTAGAGGAGAATACTGATGGAAGATGCAAATCTGAAATTTGCGTCGCCCTGTCGCGTAACGCTCCGGAATGGAGATTACTATGAAAAAACAAATTTGCTTCCTTTTCACTTTACTGTCTGCCATCATGCTGTCCGGCTGCGGCGGTCATGCCAAAACCGCAGACGGCGGGGCGCCTTCGTCTGCCGATTCGGGAAAGCCCCTGATCGTCGCCATGGAGCTTGCCTATCCACCTTTTGAGACGAGAGACGATGCCGGAGAACCGTCCGGCGTCAGTGTGGATCTGATGAAAGCTTTCGGCGAGTACTGCGGCCGGGAAATCAAAATTGAAAACACCGCATGGGACGGGTTGATTCCCTCCCTGCAGACAGGCAGCGCAGACATCGTGATCTCTTCCATGACTATAACAAAAGAGCGGGAAGAACTGATCGATTTTTCAATCCCTTATGCCAACGCCCTTCTGGCAATCCTCGCCAATGCGGACTCCGATATCGCTTCCATTGACGATCTTAACCAGGCAGGAAAAATTCTAGCGGTAAAATCAGGCTCCACCGGACATATGTATGCGGAAAAGAATCTTCCCGACACACAACTTTTGGTTATGCCAGATGAAAGTGCTTGTGTGACAGAAGTCGCCCAGGGAAGAGCCGATGGCTTTATCTACGATCAGCTCACAATCTACCGCAACTGGCAAAATAATCCGGACACCACCAAAGCCATTTTTATCCCCTTTCAGGATGTGGAAAAATGGGGCATTGCCGTACAGAAGGGAAATCAGGATTTATTAGACCAGATCAACGCCTTTCTCGCTGATTTTCAGGAAAAAGGCGGCTACGAAGAATTAACCGAAAAATACCTTGCCGAAGAGAAAAAGGCTTTTGATGAACTGCACTTCCAGTGGTTCTTCGATAGGAAAGAATAGCAGGTACTCCCATGAAACGATTAAAACAGCTTTTTTGGATACCAGACAATAAAAAGATCAGCCGTCCTGCCGCCTTTTTGAATCTTCTGGTGGTTACCGCTCTCTGGGTGGCGCTGTTCTGGGTCTGCCTTGGTGCAATCCATGTACAACTTGATTTTACCTTTTTAGGACAGTTTCGGATCCGCATATGGGATGGGTTTCTTGTCACCCTTAGTCTGAGTCTGTGCAGTCTAATCTTGAGCCTTCTTCTTGGCATTCTAAGCGCCGCCGGACAGAGCTCACCTCTCCTTTTTATACGCTTTTTTTGCAGCGTCTACGTGAAATTTATAAGAGGGACACCATTAATTATGCAGATTTATCTGTTTTTTTACATCGTTGGCACAGCCTGGGGTGTAAATAACCGCTTCACCGCCGGCGTTCTTATTCTCTCCATTTTTGAGGGCGCTTATATTGCCGAAATCATCCGGGGAAGCCTTCTTTCTTTAGAGGCGTCGCAGCTGGAGGCAGCTAGAGCGGTGGGCTTCACCAGATGGCAGACTTGGCGTTTCGTGATCCTTCCCCAGATGATCGCACGCACCCTGCCAGCCCTCACCGGACAGTTCGCTTCCATTATCAAGGACTCTTCCCTGCTCTCTATCATTGCCGTCATTGAATTGACACAAGCCATGCGGGAAATCAGTGCCGTCAACTTCCGGCTGTTTGAATGCTACTTGTTCCTTGGAATACTTTATTTATGCCTGACTCTGCCAATTTCTCTGATCAGCGAGCGTTTAGAAAAGAGGTTCCAGTATGAGAGTTGAATTTCAAAATCTTTCCAAACAATATGAAAATGGGCCGGTCATTTTACATCCTATGGACTTTGCGGACGAAATTCATTCACTGGCCATAATCGGCCCGTCCGGCGGCGGCAAATCCACACTGCTTCGCATCATCGGCGGGCTGATTGCGCCAACCACTGGAAAGCTGTGGATAAATGGCGCGGAGATAGAACAAAACGAAGCCTCTCTGCAAAAATACCGCAAAAAAATTGGTTTTGTCTTTCAACAGGGAGGCCTGTTCTGCCATATGAATGCCCGGGATAACATTGCCGTCCCTCTGGAGCAGGTACACGGGTACAGCCGCCCAGCTGCCTGTACCCGCGCCATGGAACTTCTGGAACGGTTCGGATTAAAGGAAGACTGGAAGAAAAAACCAGCCGCCCTCTCCGGCGGGCAGAAGCAGCGCGTCGCCATTGCCAGAGCCATTGCCGCCAGGCCCGGCCTCCTGCTTCTGGACGAACCAACCAGCGCACTGGATCCAGAATATACCACGGAGGTGCTGGATGTGATCCGTGAATTGAAGGAGGACGGTCTGCATTTTATCATTGTGACCCACGAGATGGGCTTTGCCCGCCACGCCTGCAGTAAAGTGGCTTTTCTCTGCGAGGGCATCCTGATGGAATACGGGGAGAGCGCCCGGCTTTTTGGCCAGCCGGAAACGAAACAGCTCAGGCAGTTTCTAGGGAAACTATTGGAGTGGGAATTATAAGCATGTCCCAATGCTGCTTTAAGGCATTGAGTGTACATTGTCCGCCGTAATTATGACACGGAAACCAGACTGTCACCTCTGTTCTGCTTCCGCTATCTTACTTACCGCCTCCATCAGATCACCGCACACCATCGTGCAGTATGGCCGAATTTCCGGGGAAGCTTCCATCAGATCGGGAACCATCACGGTGCGGCAGCCCGCCGCATATCCTGCTTTGATCCCGTTTTCGCTATCTTCAAACACATAACATTCCTCCGGTCTGCGAGAAATTTTTTCCGCCGCCAAAAGAAAGATATCCGGAGCCGGTTTCCCGCGCTTTACTTCCGTCCCGCTGACAATCTCGGAAAAATACTCCCTGATACCCGCTGTCTCCAAATTTGATAAAATCAGCTCCGCCCCGCTGCTGCTGGCCACCGCCATAGGGACACCGTTTCCCCGGAAAAAATCCAATATCTCGGGCACGCCCTTTTTCATCGGGACATGTCTGGAAAGTTTCTCCTTGACACGTTCCATACATTCCTCAATAAGCCCGGTGCTGTCAGGAACCTGATAATACGCCTCCACAATCCGTCTCATACGGGCGCCGTTTGTCCCTGATATATCCTTAACAAAATTATCACCGAGAATAATGCCTCTCTCATCTGCAATCTCATGCCATGTCTTTTGATAAACCCGCTCCGTGTCGAAAAGCAGGCCGTCCATATCGAAAATTGCACCTTTGTTTTTCATTCTTTTTTCCTCCCATACCGAAGCGGCTCCGCCACTGTCCTGTTAAAAAAAGTGATCAACGGTCCCATGAAGAAAGCCGTCACCACAGTGCCAATTCCCACCGTCGCGCCGAAGAAAAACCCGGTCAACGTGCAAAATAAATCCGAAAAAATCCGGCAGAACTGGAATTTCCATTTCTTCTTTTCAGAAATAATCAGGGAAACCGCGTCGTAGGTGGACACGCCCATATCCGCCGTAAAATAGAGGGCGGAAGAAAAGCACATGACTACGATTCCAAGCAGAAGAAATACAAATCTTACAAACAGGGACGGCTCCGGTATCAACTTCTCAAAAAGAAGGGACGAATACTCCACCACATAACCCAGCAAAAAGATATTGATCACCGTCCCCAGACCGATCTTCTTTCTGTCCGTCAAAAAAATCGCAATCAGCATCAACAGGTTGATTGCGGCATACACTGTGCCAAAGCCCGGCGCGCCCTCCGGCAGTATCATAAAAATGCCATGTGTGAAAACCTGAAACGGATCCAGGCCCAGCGCCGAAAAATGAAACATTCCGACGCTGAACCCGCAGATCAGCACACCACTTATTGTCATCCATATTCTTCTTGTACGCTCCTGCATCTTATGTACATACTCCTACTTTTTTCTCATCACCAATTTGTCTTTTCCTAAAATATCACAAAATAAAAATCTTCGCAATCAGGAATTGTTCAACCCACAATTCGTCTGCCAAATTCGTGCAGGCAAGATTTGCCGCACAGATGACACTCTGGTTGAACTGTTAAATAATGATACAGACCATCCCTCCGTTGCTGTCGTTGACGATCTTCTGCATGGTCTCCTGGAGCTTTACCTGGCTCTCCTCGTTGATCATGGAAAGCTTACCTGTAATGCCATCATTTACAAGCTGTTCCACTGTCTTTCCGAAAATATTTGTCTCCCAAATGCCCTCCTCATCGGTGCTGGTGTCAGATATAAATTGAATCAAATCCCGCGCCTGCTCCTCTGTCCCCACAATCGGCGAAATCTCTGTTTCTATGCTTGCCTTTATCATGTGGATACTTGGACTCTCAGCCTTGATTTTAACGCCAAACTTATTGCCCTGTTTGATGATCTCCGGCTTCTCCAGAACGATTTCTTCCCGGTCAGGCATCACTACACCATAACCTTTATAGCGCACCGCCTCCAAAGCATGCAGTACCTTCACGTACTCTCGTTTCATTTTCGCCATCTCACGCAGAGTGGCGAGCAGCTGATATTCACTGCCAATATTCTCCCCCACCAGTTCACTCAGCATTTCATAGTAATAAGCATCATCCACATCCAGAATGATCCTCACACTGCCGTCTGACATATTGATGCCGTCCAGCTTGCATTTCTTAATATATTCGCTCTCCACGTTAAAACGGTCCGTAGTGATATCGCGGATATGGTTTAAGTCATTCATCAGCTGCTTTAACTGAGCGATCATATCCTTCTTCATCTTGTGATCATAGGGCAGCATTTCCACCCATTTGGGCATATAAAATTCTATCATAGTGAGCGGGAACTCATAGAGGATATTCTCCATAATATGATTGATATCCTCTTTCTTCAGCTGTTCGCAATTGACGGGCATGACTGTGACCTGATACCTCTCGCTGATCTCATCCGCCAGATTTCTTGTCTCCTCCGCATAAGGCTTCTCGGAATTTAGAAGCACAATATAAGGTTTCCCCAGAGATTGCAGCTCTCTGATTGTGCGCTCCTCCGCTTCCAGATAATTTTCTCTCGGAAGTTCTCCGAAAGAGCCATCACAGGTCACTACAATTCCAATGGTGGAGTGATCTCTGATCACCTTTCTCGTACCAATCTCCGCAGCCCTGGTAAAAGGAATCTCCTCCACGGACCATGGCGTCTTAACCATGCGTTCCTCGTCTTTTTCCATATGGCCGGTGGCCCCTTCCACCATATACCCCACGCAGTCGATGAGCCGCACTTTCACATCGATGTCCGCCCCCAGCTTTACATGGGCCGCTTCTTTCGGTATGAACTTTGGCTCCGTGGTTGTAATAGTCTTTCCCCCAGCACTCTGGGGCATCTCATCCTGTGCCCGCTCCTTCTCGTGCTCATCCTCCATGTAGGGAAGCACAAGGAGATTCATAAAGCGTTTGATAAAAGTGGATTTCCCCGTCCTAACCGGTCCCACCACGCCAAAATAAATTTCTCCCCCCGTCCTGAGCTGTATATCCTTATAGAGGTCATATGTACTATTCTGCAATATATCCATAAGAAAATCCTCCTGCCTATACTTGTAAATGTATATGCAGAAGGATTCCCATCTATGCAGATTTCCGCTTTAACTATTCCGTCAGCTTGTGAAAGATAATACAGTTTGGCTGATCCACCTTGAGTTCCTTTCCATTCATCACCAGAAGCCCTTTTTCCAAGTCTACGTTAAAAAATGTCATGGTATTGGACTCATGGTTCAAAGAAACCAAATGTCTGTTATCCGGGAAAAGATTCACGTCTTTTGGATAATCGCCGCTGATAGGAAGACATAGGATCTTTGTAAGCATCCCGGTTTCCTGGTCAATCTTGTAAATCACTGCGCTGTTATCCCCGGCATTGGAACTCACCATATATTTGAAATCGACGGAAATATTCAGCGCGCTGGCCGCAGACCCTCCGGCGTGGTAATCATTAAGCGTGGAGATCGTCTGTATTTTTTCAAACTCCGGAACACCGTTTCTCTCCTCGTACGTGTATACGTCAATATAATTTTTCAGCTCGTGGACGATATAAAGAATACGCCCGTCCTCTGAAAATTTTATGTGGCGGGGCGCGGACTCCTGCTCGCTTCGGATCACATCAATAGGTCTGAGTTTCCCTTTCGCATGATCCACCCGGTACACATTTACATGGTCAAGCCCCAAATCGGCAACGCACAGATAACGGTTATCCCTCGTCATCTTCACACAGTTCACATGAGGCCTGAAATTGCGCTCCGCAATGCTTCCAAGCCCTTTGTAGTAAATCTCGTCCGTAATCTCCCCGATGCCGCCGTCCTCCCGCAGGCGCAGCACCGTGACCTTCCCGTCATGATAACCGCCCACAAAGAGAAGCTTATCTTCATAATCTGACGACAGATAACATCCTCTCATGCCGTTGATGGAGCCCTGGTTGATCACCTCCAGATCCCCTCCGGGCAAAATTCTGTAAGCCTCCACGCCAAAGTCCGTGATAGAATACAGGTACTTTTCATTGTGGGAGATGGTGATATAGGAGGAGTTCGTGATCTCCACTTGGTTTTTCTCCATCATCCTGCCGTTTGCCATATCCACATCATAAATCTTAATGCCATAGTTGTCTGCTTTCCCTGACGTATAAGTAGACACATAGGCCACATATTTATCCTCACTCATCGCTGTAACCACGCCCTTTCCTCAGTCCTTAAACCATTCCCTTGCAATATTTTAGCATATTATTTCCGTCTTGTTAATCCTTATTTGGCCTCCGTTTTAGAAATTTCAGAGGAAAAATTGTCTTTCCTAACCTTCTCCTCATATCCTTTCCTCATTTCTGCATTTCCTGTATTCTGCTATGACAATCCCCCTCGAAACGGCAAAACTGCTGTGATCGAGGGGGATATATAAAAATTTAAATATCGTTTTAGTACGCTGCCACCTTTAATTTTACTGTCAGCGGCTTCGTCGTATTGTCAGCGCCTTTAATATAGATTTTGCAAGGCACCATATATTTCTTACCAGCCGTCACATTTGCTTTGTCCGAAAGCGATACGGATACCGTATCTGTTCCACCGTGAAACACCACCTTAAAGTTTGCATCGTCTGTCGTCACGTTGTTGATAGTATATCCGTTTCCGGCATTCAGCTTGTAAGACGCCTTGTGTCCTGCATTTGTCTTGCACACCGCGCCACTCAACGTGGCCGCAGTCACTTTAGGCAGCTTGTTCACAACCCTGACGGTAAACCCGGCGTCGGTTTTGACAATCTTTCCGTCGTTTAGTGTGAAAACCAGGATCGGTTTATACTTTGTCGCTGGATTCATCGCCTTTCCCGCAACCGCCGTCAAAGCAGCTCTGCCATCATCCCCGAGCGCCACATGGAAAAATCGGCTGTCCGGCACCGTGTTATCCAGACCCACTTCTTTTATAAAAATCGCTTCTGGCAGGTTCTTAAGCGCCGGGGTATAGACAATGGACGTGCCTTCCCTGTTTGCCAGGTTGATTTGTCCCTTTGCGGAAAGCTTAACCGCAGGAGCCTTATCCGTAAGCGTCACTTTTACGGACGTTTTCTTAACCGGCGTGCCATTTACCGTGCCGCTTACGCTGACCTTATAGCTTCCCTTAGCCGCGCCATCCTTTGGCGTTATTTTAATATTTCCACCTCCAAGGTTTTCCACAGCAAGAGCCTGCACGTCCTTGTTTCCCGCCGGTTCGGCCTGCACGTCTACCGCCGCGCTGCAGCCCTTGATTCCCGCAGTAACGGTAACAGGTGATACATAATCCTTATTGATGTTGATCGTCACTTTTGACAAATCCGCCTCCAGCTTTGCTTTGGCAGGATCCAATACGGAGATTGCGCCTTTTAGCTCCATTTCAACACCGGAAGCCCATGTGTTTTTCCTGATTTTGACTTTGTAACTTCCTTTTTTACTGCCGGTGTAAGCCACCTTAAGCATTCCTGCATCTTTCGTGACCGCCACACCGTCACCCGCTGTCTGTGTAACCGTATAATCGTCCCATGAAATCTGTGTCTTTCCATTATACAGCGCCACAGGCGCTTCCCCGTCCGCACCGTTTAAAATGACTGCGGCGCCAAGTTTCAGGGAAGGCTTCTTTTTCTGCACCGCAACCTTAATCGGAAGCGTCCACTCGCCGTAATCCCTTACTTTCACCTTTACATCCGCATCATAAGACTGCTTGCTATTGTCAAGCTTGCTTGTCTCTGCCTCAAGCACAAGCGTTCCGGAGGCAGGACTGTAACTCTTGACCGTAAACGCTCCGCTGCCTGCCGCCGTGATATCTTCAATAATGTATTTACTGCTTACACCAAACTCCGCTTTTACAGTACCTGTATTGCTGTAAGCTGTGTTTGGTTTCACAGTCTGCTTAAACTTCACATTTTTTGCAGAAATCTCCGTTACATCCACCGTCACATTGAGCGCTTTCGTATACTTCTTTCCTGATTCCGTATCCACCGCAAGTTCCAGCGCAGCCTTTTTCTTCGCTGTATATTTCGTGCCGCTTGCAAGCCCCAGGAGCCACTGGCCATTTTCGTCCTGCTCCGTCTTGAAATCCGAATTGTTTATATTTACGGCAGTTATGTCGTTTCCGTTCACCGCAACTAATCCGATCGGCATATGCTGCGTGCTGTTCTGATAAACCGTAATGCTCTTGTTTTCCAGTATCGGTTCGTCCTCAGGTATTTCCCCGACAGTTATGGAAATCGCCGTATCGCCGGAAACTACCTTTCCCGTCGTTTTGTTTGTTATAGTCACTTTAAGGGAAAGCGTACCGTCCCCTGCCGCCTTAACTGTCGTCTTCCTGTCTTGATTGGATGACAGCGCAAGGTTTTCTCCCGCTGTCCACTGCCAGCTAATTCCACAGCCGTTTGCCGGTTCCTCACCCACATAAGTATAATCGCCTGTATAATGCGTCTCTTTTCCTGTGTTTACTGTACTCTTGCCAACAATACGGACTTCCTCCAGTTTTGACACGTGTACGCTCAAATACCGGTCAATGGATACGTCGTCTTTCTTGTAGGATGCCATAAAGTTCTGTATAGGATGGGAATTGTCCGCTTTCGGCGTTTCTCCGGGATTTTTCCAGCTCCAGCCCTGGGGAAGCTTAAGATCTGCCAGCGCAGCTTCCGCACCCTCAAGGAAATATAAGGTACCTATTTCTTTGTCGATATCCTCCTTGTCATCAGAAGCCTCGACTTTGATCGTGCAGGACTCCTGTAACTGCGTGCCATCAAGCGATGCGGTAATCACCGCAGTACCCGCTCCCAACGCATCCGCTTCCACCGTAAGGCCTTTGCTTTTCTCCGGTATGGAAATCACACTGCTGTCAGAAGAGGTCCACGTCATACTGCTTTGCTGTGTCCATACACTTGTGGGTGTTACGGACGCGCGGATCTCCACTTTTCCGCCTTTCTGCACGCTCTGGGGCGCTGTCAGAGTAATTCTTGTGGGCTGGACCTCCTCCTTTGTAACAGTAACTACAACCGTCCTTGTTATCTGATCCGCCGTGATACGGATATTGGTCGTGCCTTCTGCAACCGCCGTCACAACCGCCTTTTGAGGGTTGGCCTCATCCGCAGCTGCCGTCGCAATCTGGGGATTTTCCGACGCAAATACCGGCGTACCCTTACTTCCCGTAACCGTAATCGTCCCGGTCTTTGCTCCGTCGCCTGCCAGACTCAGATTTAACTGCCCCGGCGACACCGTCCATGTCTCCTCCGGCGTTTCAAGGCTGCCAATTAATCTCTTTTCCGTCAGGCCGAGATTTCCATTCGAATCAACCGCCACAATATCATAGAGGGCGTCCCGGTCGGCAAGGTCGTCTATCAACGTCTGTTTAAAATAGTACCATGCCGGACTGCCTGTTTCGCTCTCCAAATCTTCCTGTTTGATCGTGAGCGTCTGAATCTGCTCCGTGTCGTATGGTTTATATAGGTTCACCGTAACCGGAAAAACAATATCACTGTACATGCCGATGCCGACAATCCTGTTATTTTTATCTGTCCAGGTAAATTTACTGCTGCCAATCTGCACGTATCTTCCTTTTTCATCGGAAAAGAATTTTGTGGTGCAGTCTGTCTTATAAGCCTCCCCAAGGGTCTTGTGTTCCACCTTGATATAATAACACCGGTCAGCGTCACTCTTCTTTAAGCCTGTAACTTTCAAGTACACCGCATTGGTATACCTTTTCTCCACTTCAGCCGTAAGCCCCTCGACCTTTTTGCCGTAAAAATCCGTCAGGGTAACCGTAAACGCATCCGATTCCGCCACATTGACGGTATTAAACCCTACCCGTAAACTGCTTGCGTCAATCCAGGACGCATACGGCACATCATCCCTCGTTATCACAAATTTGTCTGCCGACAGCACCGTAACTCTATAATCGGACAGCTTCTCATTATTATGATTCAGTGTAATAGTATACGTTCCCTCTGCCAATGCCGACAGGTCAAAGATCATGGTAACTTTTGTGCCCCCCTCATAGCTGCCTGCCGATATATTTTTCGCCTGCAGCGGCGAGGCAAGGGTTCCTCCTGTCATTTCCGCCTGAAAATCTTTTTTACTGTCTTCATTCACAAACGGAACGTCAGAGTAAAAAACATAATTCCTCTCGCCGGTGCCCCTGCACACCTGATTGACTCCCGACCAGTAATTCGTATCCGCATCTCCGATGGAGAATGTCCTCTGTCCAAGGTAATCTTCCCCGCACTCCGCCGTAACCTTGTAATATCCTGCAGGCAGTTTATAAGCCGTGTCTCCTTTCATCGGAACGAGGTGGGAAATCATGCCTGCGGCTTCCGTTTTCACGGTAATCGTTTCAACAATGGCATCTTCATCATACATATCGTCCTGGGATCCGTACCTTTCCAGGGTAAATGTCAAATCCGCCGGTTTCAAGTTGGAGGTAATGCCGATCTCGATCTTATTTGTCACTTCATTGTATGCGCAATAATAGATACCCTCTGAAATCCGCGCCGTAAAGGTATCCCGATCAAATACGACCTCATATCCGGCCTTCGGCGTCAGCTTCACTTCCACGCTTTTGCCGTCCTCCAGCATCCACGCGGAGTCTTTCTTAAATTTGACGATGCATCCGCCCCAGGTCTCTTTCCTGCTGACATACTGTGCACTCTTGGGCGCTCCCTCATAGGTAAACGCATAGTCCAGTTTTGACGCGTCGAATCCGTAACCGCTCAGGGACAGATAAAAATAATCTCCCATGTTGTCATAATCGTAGCCGATCCATACGTCCCTGACAGTGACCTGACCAACCATTTCCACCGCGCCCTGCACGATTTCGTCTGTCCCGTCTTCATACACCACGCGCAGATCATATGTACCTGTGTCTAAAGCTTTATTTTTTATAGGCACGAGGCTGACGGAATTATAGTAATAATCCAATTCATCAAACTCATAAGAATAAGCGCTGTCGCCCAGTATTTTGTACATATCCCCACAGTCATATGTCATGTACCATACATTGGAACCCGTCGCAGCCGTATTGCCGTCTTTTAGCAAATACATGGTGGATGCTGCCCGGTCGCTGTACACGGCCACACTCAAGGAATCCTCCCGCACATTGAAATGGTAAGGCGTTTTCTCCGAACGGGGTTTGCTCTCCTCCATTCGGAACGATATCTCTTCTGAAGTAAACTTCGCGCTTCCATATCCTTCGGCTATTTTCACAACCAGCGTATGATCCCCGGCCGCAATCCCTGTGTCCAGATTATACCAGACGCCGCCTCTGTAGGTATGATCGGAAAGCGGTATCTCCTCTCCATCGTCCACAAGACAGGTAATCCGATAGCTGGATGCAAGCCCCGTTTTATATCCGCTCACTTTGACAAACAGCGGGCTCTTCCCCTTTGTCTGGTAATAAATTTCCTCCGTGGCCACCTGCAGGCCGTCAACGCGCTGGGACTGCTGCGCCGCCAGCAGGTCGCTTTCCGGATCTGACGTATACTCGCTGCTTAATTTGACGCCCGCAAGTACTTTCTGGGATGCCGTCTGAAACGCCTCCACCGGTATCAGGTTTTCGTCGATATATGCCTTTTTCAAACTTGTATTTTTGGACAAATCCGGTATCTCGGTCAGCTCATTTCCGGTTAGGTCCAAGGTTTCCAGCCCGGCAAGCTTTGACCAGTCCACATTGGACGTATCGGCAATTTCGTTGTCTGAAAGATCCAGCTTGGTCAGCTTCGTCAAAAGATCAATATCTGTAAGATCTTTTATCGCCGTGTCGCTAAAATTTCTACGGCTTACAGATAATTCAGTAATCTGCGCAAGCTGCTGCGCCGTCACCTCCAGCGCGTCCGCATCAAGACCCGCCGCCTTTACCACAAGTTCTTTCAGGCGCGCATCCGGGAATGTCTCTTTGAGCAGATAGATTCCCTCGCCTGCCCTGGCCGTCCGGAATGTAGTTGTGCCGTAAACGATGGTATGGTCGGGCACGGAAACGATTTGTACTTCATATTCCGTATCAGATGCAAGCTCTTTTAATGTCACCTGATTCGTCCCTGATTTTGATAAGGTAAATTTACTTCCCCATTCCCACTCTGATCCGGAACCCATTACCCTGTAACACACAGATGCATCCGCCCTATGACTAATGCTCCAAGAGAAATAGTCGTCCGGATTCTCAATATTGCCGGAAATGACCGCTGAACTTGCCGTCATCTCTTTCGCATCTGCCTGCACCAATACCTTTATTTCCGGCGTGTCAAGCTTCAAAAATTTAGTACAGATCTCCTCATCGTCTTTACTGACATCAATCTTTATCCAATAAGAAGAACCTGCCCCTATTTTATTTGGGTCGCAGATAAGCCATTTCCCCTCAGAGACTTTTGAAGCTTCGTTTCCAAAATACCAGCTATACCCATCCCGTATATTCGCTGTCACACTGTAGCTGCCCTGGCTGCCGGATTCTTCCCCATCCGTTACAGACAAAAGTCCACCAAAACTGAGAGGCGTCAGGGTAACTTCCGGTATCCCGGCGTCCGCCCCCGGCGAAACATCCACTGTTGCCGTCACGCCGTCGACAGTAACCCATACTTCATATTCTACTCCTGCGTATTTCACTTCTAAAGTGTTTGTCTTTTTGTATCCCTCACTTTGCGTCAGGCTCCCCAAATCAGAAGGATATATCGACCCTTGGAGACTCCTCGGCACCCCTTTCACACAAGCCTGCACTTGATAGGAATAAGACTCCATCAGTGCATCGCTGTCGCTCAGGCTTACCGTATAGTTTATCATTTTTTTCTCTATGGACGCCTCAATCTGCAGTTTTCCTTCAATTCCCGACCCCTCTGTCGTAAAGGTTACCTCACCGGCTTTTTTTGCATCGGACGGATCTATAGCGTTACGCTCATAAACCCATACCGGCAGCGTATAGGTTGTCCCCGCCTTTAACCCATGTAACGTAACTGTAAGCTCACACCCTGTACTCCCCGATGTGAGCCTTTTACTGCCAGATGCACTTGTCACCTCTCCATGCGCATCCTCATACTCCGTCTTTGCGTCAAAATCTGTATAAGGATCTGTATTCGTCGATTTATTTGGATATGGCCCTGTATAATTGCTGATGGTCACCGTGATTTTCGCTGAGTCTGCCTTGATCTCAGAAACTACCGGCTCAGATGTCTCGAATTTATAATCTGTTGTGGTGATCTCTTTCTCGTCATATATCTGCGCGTCATCCCCCTGACCGGATCTTAGCTGCAGCACATATGTGGTATTCGGTTTTGCAGGATAAAGAACCTTTCTCGAAGCTCCCCAGCAACTCCCATAGTACACAAATGCCGCTGCTTCTTTTTCTTTCCAGTAGAGATAAGAATCTACAGATTCGCTGCTGCTGTTTGTGCTCTCTACATCAGCTGCAATATAATAGCCGCCCTCCTGCACGTCCGTAAACCGCACAGCCGCTGTCTCGCCGTCCGCCTGCTGGTCCGCCGTTTCCTCTGTGGCTGTCTCTTCCGCCATACTCTCCGTCTGCGATTCCGAAAGCTCCGGGGCAGCTTCTTCCTCTTTCTGTTCCGGCTCCTTTTGCGGCACATCTCCCGGCTGCTGTTCCGGGGCCGTCGTCTGCTCTGTTTCCGGCTCCTGCCCGGACGGCTCCTCTTCCGCATCCGTCTTTGATGCTTCCTCTTTCTCCGTTGTCTTTATTTCTTCCGCCGCTTCGTTTTCCTTTGTCTTGTCTTCCTCTGTTGTCCCTGTCTCTTTTGCTTCTGCCTCTTCGTCCGTTCTTTCCGGCTCCTGCCCTTTTTCCGAAGCTGCAGGAACCCCGTTCTCTGCAGAATCAGATGATTCTACATCCTCATGCCCCTGGACGGATATGGTATTGCTATACCCCCCCCCCAGTATTTTCAGCTGCCGCTTCTGCTGTCTCTGTCGTCTGCGCTTCCGCCGCGAATCCGGTCATCGGCACACTTCCGACAAGCAGGCAGCTGCAAAGTAAGATTGATAGTGCTCTGCGAAACATAACTTCCTCCTCTCTTTTCTGTTGTTTTTTCGCGTCCTGTATCACAACTTGCAAAATAATTCTACCCCATCTACCAATCAATGTCAACGAAGGGGCCCGCGATCTATATGTTAAGCGCGGGCCAATTACAGCTTTTGATATTATTTTACATTTCCCCATTGACATACCCTGTCTTTCTTGTATAATGGAGTGCAGTGTATGTTTAGTTTTAGTAAACTTTAAGTTTATTTTTACTGAATCAATGCACACGGAGAAAAGAGGATACTATGGACAGCAATTCAGGCAAGACCGACATCGGCAATAAAATAAAGGAACTTAGAAACAAGAAGGGGTTGACCCAGGAGGAACTGGCGGACCGCTGCGAACTCTCCAAAGGCTTTATCAGTCAATTGGAAAATGACCTTACCTCCCCTTCTATCGCCACCCTGATCGACATTCTGCAGTGCCTCGGCACAAGTTTAAAGGATTTTTTTAACGACGCTGACGACGAGCAGATTGTCTTCAGCCCAGAAGACTTTTTTGAAAAGATTGACACAGAACTCCACAATAAGATTGAATGGATTATTCCAAACGCTCAGAAAAATATGATGGAACCTATACGCGTCACGCTGGAAGCCGACGGTTCTACATATCCTGACCAGCCTCATGAAGGAGAAGAATTCGGCTATGTGCTCTCCGGTTCTGTCACTGTCATTATCGGCAGCCGCAGCATTCGGGCAAAAAAGGGAGATGCCTTTTACTACAAACCGGACTCAGAACACTACATAAAAGCCGGTAAAAAAAGCGGCGCTGTCTTTTTGTGGATCAGCACGCCGCCTAACTTCTAACAAATTGAGCTGCGCTCAATTGCGAGCTGCGTTCAATTGCGGGATCCGCTTCTCAGACTCGGAACTTGCCAAAGGATCTCAATAATTACGCAGAAAAAATTTGGAGGACCTACTCTCATGGAAAAAGAACTGATTCAACTGATTGATATCTCAAAATCCTTTGACGGCCAGATGGTTCTGGATGAGTTAAATTTAAATATACATGAGAATGAGTTTGTCACCCTGCTTGGACCAAGCGGCTGCGGTAAGACTACGACCCTGCGCATCCTGGGTGGATTTGCGAATCCAGACAAAGGCTGCATCATTTTTGACAGCCAGGATATCACTCATCTTCCTCCCAACAAAAGACAGTTAAACACAGTCTTCCAGAAATATGCGCTTTTTACTCATATGACCATTGCAGAAAACATTGCCTTTGGCTTGAAAATAAAGAAGAAATCCAAAAGTTACATAGACGACAAGATCCGCTATGCATTAAAGCTGGTAAATTTAGAAGGATACGAAAACCGCATGCCTAACTCTTTAAGCGGGGGACAGCAGCAGCGTATCGCCATTGCCCGCGCCATCGTCAATGAACCTAAAGTACTCCTTCTTGACGAACCCTTGGGCGCCCTCGACCTAAAACTGCGTCAGGAAATGCAATACGAACTGATCCGCATGAAAAATGAGCTGGGTATCACCTTTGTCTATGTCACCCACGATCAGGAAGAAGCCCTCACCATGTCCGATACCATCGTGGTTATGAACCAAGGTTACATCCAGCAGATCGGAACGCCGGAGTCCATCTACAATGAACCGGAGAATGCGTTTGTTGCAGACTTTATTGGGGACAGCAACATCATTTCCGCCACCATGATCGAAGATAAGCTGGTCAGCATTCTGGGCACGCGCTTTCCCTGCGTGGACACAGGGTTCGGTACTAACAAACCAGTTGACGTAGTGATCCGTCCGGAAGATGTAATCCTTGTGGAGCCTGCAGAAGGCACGATACAAGGTGTTGTGACGCATCTGATCTTTAAAGGCGTTCACTACGAAATGGAAGTAGAGGCATGCGGCTTCGAGTGGCTGGTGCACTCTACCACACTCTTTCCTGTTGGAAAAAAAGTGGGTATCAAAGTAGATCCTTTCAACATTCAAATTATGAACAAACCGGAATCGGAAGATGAGGAGGCGGTTGCAATTGACATCTGAAAAAAGCAAATGGCTCTCCACCCCCTATGTGGCGTGGTCAATCATGTTTATTCTTATCCCGCTTTGCATGATCTTCTATTACGGGCTGACGGATAAAAGCGGCGCATTTACTTTAGAAAATGTGGCGGCCATCGCCTCAGCGGAGCATGCAAAGGCGCTGTGGCTTTCACTGCTTTTATCGCTTATCAGTACGCTGGTATGCTTTTTGCTTGCCTACCCGTTAGCCATGATCCTAGCTAATTTGCAGGTAAACCAGCACAGTTTTATCATTCTTATTTTTATCCTGCCAATGTGGATGAATTTTCTGCTCCGCACACTGGCATGGCAGACATTACTGGAAAAAAACGGTGTCATCAACAGCGTTCTCTCCTTTTTACACCTGCCTAATATAAATATTATCAACACCCCTTGCGCCATTGTGCTTGGTATGGTATATAATTTTCTGCCATTTATGGTGCTTCCTCTCTACAACGCACTCTCCAAAATCGATGAGAACGTGATTAACGCCTCAAGAGATCTGGGAGCCGGCAGCATATATACCTTTTTCCGCATTACCCTTCCACTATCCGTTCCGGGTATTATCAGCGGCATCACCATGGTGTTCGTTCCAGCCCTGACCACCTTTGTCATCAGCACTATCTTAGGCGGCAGCAAAATTTTGCTGATCGGCAATGTGATCGAACAAGAGTTCACCCAAGCTTCCAACTGGCATTTGGGCAGCGGCCTGTCCATTGTCCTGATGATTTTTATCATTCTAAACATGATCACATCCGCTGTCTTCGATAAGGAGGGAACTGGACTGATATGAACAAAAAACTTGCAGACTGCGTAAAAAATATTTATATTGCCCTGATCTTTCTCTTTTTGTATGCGCCTATTGCGACGCTAATGGTGCTCTCCTTCAACAAAAGCAAGACCAGAGCTAAATGGGGCGGCTTCACCTTCAAGTGGTATGCGGAATTGTTTGAAAATGAAATTATACTGGAGGCACTCGGCAATACGTTACTGATCGCCACCCTCTCCGCACTGATCGCCACTATGATTGGCACCGTGGCATGTGTCGCCATGAATGGCATGAAAAAAAGATCCCGCGCCATACTGCTGGGAATTACCAATATTCCTATGTTGAATGCCGAAATTGTGACAGGTATCTCGCTGATGCTTCTCTTTATCAGTATGGGGCTGCGCTTCGGACTCGGAACGATCCTCCTTTCTCATATCACATTCAACATTCCTTATGTGATTTTGAGTATCATGCCCCGCATGAAACAGCTAAATCCGAGTACATACGAAGCAGCGCTGGATCTGGGAGCCTCCCATGTGACCGCTTTTTTCAAAGTGGTCTTTCCGGATCTTCTGCCCGGTATCCTCTCCGGCTTTTTGATGGCTTTTACCATGTCCCTGGACGACTTTATCATCACTCACTTTACCAAAGGGGCTGGCGTGGACACCCTCTCTACTAAAATCTATACGGAAGTAAAAAAAGGGATCAAACCGGAAATGTACGCGCTGTCCACTTTGATTTTCGTAACGGTGCTGTTTCTGCTTTTGTTAGTAAATATGACGCCCTCACGAAAAAAACAATCCTAAGGAGTATAAGAACAGATGAAAAAAAGAAATATGAAAAAATTTTTGATTCCGGCGCTGACCTTTGCCTTCGCCGGCATAACAGCCGGCTGTAGTTCTTCCGGAGGCGGTGAGAACGGCGAAGTTATCGTTTACAACTGGGGCGAATACATCGATCCTGAAACATTGGAACAGTTTGAAGAGGAAACCGGCATCAAAGTTATATATGACGAATTTGAGACCAATGAGATCATGTATCCCAAAGTGGAATCCGGTGCCGCCTCCTACGATGTGGTCTGTCCTTCCGACTACATGATCAGCAAAATGATCGATCATGACATGCTTGCCGAAATCAATTTCGACAATATTCCTAATGCCCGTGACAACATTGGTGCACAGTATTACGAACAGTCCAAAGACTTTGATCCCGAAAATAAATATTCCATCCCTTACTGCTGGGGAACCGTCGGTATTCTCTATAACAAGACCATGGTGGACGAACCGATCACAAAATGGGCACAGCTGTGGGACGAAAAATATGCGGATAACATTCTAATGCAGGACTCTGTCAGGGACGCTTTTATGGTGGCTGAAAAGCTGAATGGTTTCTCTATGAACACAGTTGATCCCGCACAGCTGGAAACCGCAAAAAATGCCTTAATCGAACAAAAACCGCTGGTACAGGCCTATGTCATCGACCAAGTCCGAGATAAAATGATTGGCAATGAAGCCGCCATCGGCGTGATCTATTCCGGGGAAGCCATCTACACACAGCGGGAAAATCCTGACTTGGAATATGTGATTCCCGAGGAGGGTACCAACGTATGGATCGATTCCTGGGTTATCTTAAAGGACGCTCCCAACAAAGAAAATGCAGAAAAGTTTATCAACTTCATGTGCCGCGGCGACATCGCTGTCAAAAACTTTGAATACATTACCTATTCCACACCAAACGACGCCGCAAGGGAACTGATCGAGGATGAGGACATCAAAAATTCTGAAACCGCCTTTCCCGACTTGTCCCAGTATCCTAATCTGGAAACCTATGTATATCTGGGGGAAGATGGAGATGCCTTATATAATGAATTGTGGAAAGAAGTGAAATCGAATTAATGCAACGGATACTAGGTTGTTTTATTAGCTTAGTATCCGTTGTATTTATATACTGTATCGTTCATTTTTAATCTATAATGTAGAATGCATTCTCAATCCTCTCCCAGCGCCGCGTC
This sequence comes from Lachnospiraceae bacterium UBA7060, assembly GCA_002493835.1. Taxonomy (GTDB): domain Bacteria; phylum Bacillota; class Clostridia; order Lachnospirales; family Lachnospiraceae; genus UBA3282. The sequence goes on from DLAA01000149.1 coordinate 66,506, forward strand.
AATCTCTCCGCGTTCCTCTTCGTCAAAAGTAAGCTTTGAAAGCATTCCGATATTGTCAAGGATCTGAGATGGTCTGGAAGCGCCGATCAGGACACTGGTGATATCACCGTCCCGCAGAATCCACGCTAAAGCCATCTGTGCCAGACTCTGCCCGCGCTTCTTAGCAATCGCCGCCAGACGCCTGACTTTATCTATCGTCTCCTCATTGACAGCATCTTCTTTTAAAAAGCGTCCATCGGTACGAATGCGGCTGTCCTCTGGAATCCCGTTAAGATATCGGTCCGTGAGAAGCCCCTGCGCCAGCGGACAAAAAGTGATAACACCGATCCCATGCGCGGCGGCATAATCCTTTAAACCATCCCTTTCTATTGTCCGGTCAAACATGGAATACTTTCTCTGGTTAATGATAAACGGCGTCCCCATCTCTTGAAACAGCGCCGCTATGGCGATAGTCTGGTCTTTATTATAGTTGGAGATCCCCACATAAAGTGCCTTGCCGCTTCTCACGATCCCGTCAAGAGCCCGCGCCGTCTCCTCCAGAGGTGTCTCAGGGTCCGGTCTGTGATGATAAAATATATCTACATACGAAAGTCCCATACGCTTCAAACTTTGATCAAGGCTCGCCACCAAATATTTTTTACTTCCCCAATTCCCATAGGGCCCCGGCCACATGTCATAACCTGCTTTGGTGGACACAATAATTTCATCTCGGTATCTGCCGAGTCCTTTTTTCAGGATGCGCCCAAAGTTTTCTTCCGCCGCACCATAAACCGGCCCATAATTGTTGGCAAGGTCAAAATGAGTGATGCCGTGATCAAAAGCCGTATAACACATCGCCTGCATATTTTCAAAATTTCCGTTGGAGCCAAAATTGTGCCATAATCCCAGTGAAACTGCAGGCAGCCGCAAGCCGCTCCTGCCGCATCTATTATATTGCATCATATCATACCGTTTTTGATCTGCTTCATACATCATACTATCGTTCTCCCTTCATTTCTAAAGAATTTCACATCATGTTTTTTCTGCCAATAGCCTATGACACCAAACGCAGCTAAGAGCAGCAGGACCGAAACTGCGATCGTAATCCATGGATTGCGGGTGAACCCGGCTGCCAAATAGCCAGCAAAGCACACCATCGCAACCAGCGTCGCATAAGGCAGCTGAGTCTCCACATGCCGCAAATGCTCACACTGGGCTCCTGTGGACGCCAAAATGGTTGTATCGGAAATCGGGGAACAGTGATCCCCGTACACGGAACCTGCCAGCGTTGCTCCCAAAGCCGGAATCAGTATGGACGCACCATCCTCCCCCACACATATCATAGATACGATGGGAAGCAGGATGCCGAACGTGCCCCAGGCCGTCCCCATGGAAAAGGATAAAAACGCCGCCACGGCGAACACTATGGCCGGTAAGAAACTAAGCGAAAGATCGGCAGCCGTCACAAAATGACTGACAAACAGGCCTGTTCCTATCATCTCTCGGCACACGCCGCCGAGCGCCCAGGCGAGAATTAAAATCATCAACGCTGGAATCATGGTTTTGATTCCGTCTATCACTCCTGCCATAAACTCCCGCAGACTCATAAGTTTTCTTGGAATATACATAACCATCGCCACCATAAGCGCTGCAAAAGTGCCCAGAGTAAGACCCGCAGTCGGATTTTCCCCGATGGCCTCCGAAAAAGAGCGTCCATCAAAATAGCCTCCTACATAGGCCATTCCCAACAGCGAACAGATTATCAGTGTCAAAATCGGTAAGACCAGATCTGGCACTGTGCCATTTTTAACAGCCGTATCATCTGCCTTTACTTCCATCTCTTTCGTCTGTTGGTTCTCCTCTGCCTTTTTCATAGGACCAAAATCAAAATTAGTCACACTCAGGAAAAAAACCATAACAATTGTCAAAATTGCGTATAAATTATAGGGCACTGTTCTGATAAATGCATTAAGTCCCCCCGCCTCCTCCACTTCCGAAGCCACCGCCACTGCCCAGCTGGAGATCGGGGCTATAATACAAATCGGAGCCGCCGTAGCATCCAGCAGGTAGGCCAGCTTTTCCCTGGAAACCCGGCACTTATCCGTGACGGGACGCATAACAGTTCCCACTGTGAGACAGTTAAACCCATCGTCCACAAAAATCAAAAGCCCCAGCAATGCAGTGGTGAGCTTGGCACTGACCGGCTTTTTAATCCGTTTTCCCGCCCACTGCCCATAAGCGTTGGAACCCCCCGATCTGGTCACAATAACCACCAGAGAACCCAGCAGCACCAGAAAAATGATCATATACCCATTTTGTCCGATTTTTACAGCAATCATATCAAAAACATAGGTGACCGCCTGCAGCAAATTGCCTCCTGTAGAAAAGCAATATACACACATGCCTGTCAAAATCCCAAGAAACAGGGAAGAATACACCTCCTTGCTGATCAAAGCCAGCGTAATCGCAACTAACGGCGGCAGGAGGGACAGCCACCCCGCCTCTATCATTTCCAAATTCATATTTCCTCGCTCCTTATGTAATCTAGTTTTATTGCAAAATATCAATCCTGCAATGATTGCATTATAATACTATTATAATATCGTTTTTCTAGTTTGAATACATTTTCTTTACTCTAGGACCGTGTACACTAACAGAGGGACTGCCGCACTACATAAGGCGGCAATCCCTTTTCGTCACGTCAATCTATGGAATCCTTTTTCTATGTCTTTCAATAATTATTTTCCTAGATATTTGCTTTTCTTTTTACTACAATTTCTGAAAGGCGCTGCTTAACGCGTAAGCTTCATCCTTACCAGCCATAATAAAGAAGATGACATCCCCTCGGCTCTCTATGAGCATCGTTTCCGCACTGACACAGACCCACTTATCTACGTCAGCATTACTCTGCAGGGCTTGTTTTGCCGTCTCCACATCCCCTTCATCCACACGAAGAAGCACGCACTGATATGCGATAGAAGACATCATTGGCATAGAAACCACACCCTCTGTATAGGTAATTTCATCCGTTCCCAAGACAGAAATCTCTAAGTCATCCGTCAACTCAACCGTCGTATAGCCATCCAGCGTATCCCTGAAATCCTGCGGCAAATCCGCATTTGCATAGAGAGAAGTCATCATATCCTGCAAAGATCCTTCTAGTTTGTCGCTAGATTCCTTATTACTACCACAGGCAATGCAGAAAAATCCTGTCAGTAAAATCATAACACCCGTAAAAAACATCCTTCTTTTCATGCTCTTACTTCTCCTTTTTCCTCTTTCCTTCCTATTTGCTGCCAAAAGATTCTTTATTCAACTGATATATCCTGATTTTTTGCATTCACCATTTATCTTTTCACTTATAACCGCCATTTATTCCGTAATTTGCTCAACTTCCCTTTTTATCTGAAAGAAGAGGCTTGATAGCCTTATAAATTTTGCTGGACTTCTTATTATCTGCACTTGGATACTTTTTCATCAACGCATTCATGATGCCCTGTTTTGTCTTGTACTGCTGTACAATCTTTAACACTTCATCCACTGTCACACTGTCATCATCTATCAAACTCTCTTTTAATATATCCTCCAGTTTTTCTCTAAGCTCTTGTGTTTCATAATCCTGGCTTCGTCCCGTAATATCCGCAATCAGCGTCACGGAAACCTCTCTATTTTTCCAGTAACTGCTTAAAATTTCAAACCCTTTATCTCTGCTGACAATATAGTAGGATGTCGCCGCCTTATTTGCAATCAAGAAACCTAACTGCGTAGCAAGCTGAAAATCCAGAGCGTTTTTGCTGCCCACATCCACCTTACAGAGCATAATTGACGCCTGTGACTCCATAATCCTTCTGTGCTGGTCAAAGGTGATACTGTCCGCATTTTTACTGTAAAAAATGCATACCTGGTCATCACTCCCCAGCATATGAATACCGTCCAGTCCATCCTTCTTCACATTCTCAAAATCTACCAAATAGTAACTCATTTCTTTCCTTTCTGTACAACTTCCTTCCTCCTGCCATCATTTCCGCGTTCTGGCCGCTCCTAATTTTTCCTTGAAGAATGCAACGATACGCTGCCAGATTTCCTCCTGAAAGAAGGGCATATCCGCATGATCCGCTCCCTCTAAAATTAAAAGTTTCACATCGGCTCCGGCCTCCTCCAATTTGTCATGCAAAATTTCACCCTGAGAAAATGGTACCGTATGATCATTATTCCCGTGTATAATCAGAAACGGCGGAGCGTCCTTTGTCACATAAGTGACCGGACAAATTTGCAGCGCCTCCTCCCTGTACTGCGCCACATTTTTACCAAGCAGAAGGGATTCCATGGATGCAGCTGCCTCCACCGGCGAAGGATACGGAAAAGCTGTTACATCCGCAGGCGGATACCAGGGACAGGCCGCCTGCACCTTGCTGGAATCATCCAAAAAAGCGCCCACATCGTAGGCTTTGTCCTCCACAAGCGCCGCCATAGCCGCCAGATAACCGCCAGCCGACTCACCCATCACACCGAACCGCTCTGGATCAATATTATAACGGTCACTCATTGCCTTCAAATATCGGATTCCTGCCTTTACATCTATAAGTTGGATAGGAAAAGGGCCTTCATTGGACGTGCGGTACTCTACACTGGCAACTACGAAACCGCTTCTCGCGAGTTCCGCAAGATAGGCCAAATGAGCCGAACGATCCATCGCCCGCCACGCACCACCACATATCCACACGACACAAGGGTATTTTTTCTCCTTATCTTCCGGATAAATAATATCCATTTTCAAATCTCTTCTGGTGTGTCCAAACCAGGCATCTACCTGGGCAAATGTCACACCTGACACGACCGCATACTGCGGTGCTTCCACCTTAACTTTCACCTTCTCCTTCATACTCGATCCTCTCTTTTCTATGTATTATCAAAGCCATATTTATGTATTACTGTGCAGCTTCTCCTGCGGCATCCAGTGCATCATCAACCTTTCCAGCTTAGTCTGATCAATAGGCTTGGCCAAAAAATCATCGAAACCAGCCTCAAGATACTGTTCCTTTGCACCCACAATTGCATTGGCCGTCAGCATAATTACCGGTACATCCTTACAGAGATTATCCTCCATCTGTCTCATACGGTGCATCGTCTCCATGCCATCCATTTCCGGCATCATATGGTCGAGAAAAATCATATCATAGTGCTTCTGCCTGATATGATCCAGACACTCTCTTCCGCTCCCCACATCCGTGATCTGAACTTTTGTCTGTCTTAGAAGACCGCAGAACACTCTTCTGTTGACGCGGTTATCATCCACCAGAAGAATTTCACCCTCCGGAGCAGTAAAACTCGCCTGATAAGTATGCTCTCTGGCTGCTCTCTTCGCCCGCTCCTGAAAGCTTCCGATAGGTTCCGCATCCACCACGCCCTGACGCAGATCAAAAAAGAATTGTGTCCCTTTCCCGTAGACACTCTCCACCTGCAGATCCGTATCCATCAGCCGAAGAAGCTGCAGTGAAATGTTCATCCCGAGACCTGTGCCCTCAATATCACGATTTTTATCTTCCTCAATACGCTCAAAGGCAGAAAACAGTTTAGGAATATCCTCTTGTCTGATGCCAATGCCCGTGTCACGCACCAAAAAGTGGAGCACCACATCCCCGCCGTCCCGTTTTCCTGAAACCTCGAGAGACACGGTTCCCTTTCTTGTATATTTCACTGCATTTGTCAACAGATTGGCGAGCACTTGACGGATGCGCAGATCATCCCCATAAAGTTTGGATGGCAAACCTGAATCTACCGTCACATTAAACACAAGTCCCTTTTCCTGGGCACGCAGAGAAAACATATTGTACAGATCATTAAGCATGCTGTTAAACTCATACTCTGCGGATACAATCTCCATTTTACCGGACTCAATCTTGGAAAAATCAAGAATATCATTGATAATTCCCAGAAGAGCCTGCGCTGACGATTTAATATCCATAGAATATTTTTTAACATTCTCTTCTGTGGATTCCCGCAGCACCATCTCATTCATCCCCAGCACTGCATTGATGGGAGTCCTGATCTCATGGGACATTCTAGCCAAAAATTCCGACTTAGCCTTGTTTGCCTTCTCCGCATTCGCCTTTAATATCTTCATCTCCTCAATCTGTTTTTTGCTCTGTGTGATATCCATAAAAACAATCGCATATCCGACAAGCACTCTGTTGCTCCAGATTTTATTTGCATGCACACCAAAGCTGTGGCCACCGCTGCTGTATTCGAAGTAATTATCACTGTCAAAAATTTCTTTTAAATTTTCTGTGCAGACACGCTCTCCCTTTTTATAACGGGTAAGCCCTTGTAACTGCTCTACCGCCTTGCCGTTCGCTTCCACAAACCCACCGTCCGCATCCACGATCAATAAAGCCTCATCCATGGATCGGATGATTTCCTCATGAGCAGTAATCGTAATATCAAACACATGATTGCAGGCAATCACGACCCCAAAGGCAATAATACCCAGCGCTTCAAATGCCGGCACAGCATCATATCCTTCTATCAGATGCAGATAATTACATGCAAACCCCAAAAGAGGGAAAATACTGCTGCCTCCTAACGCAAGCACATTTATGTTCCGCTTTCCAGCTCTTTTGTCTGCCTGTATCGTAAATGCAAAACTTCCAGCCATCTGAAAGATCATCTGCAGCAGAAACACATAGTGAAGAGGACCCTTTTCCAGAATCAGATGGGGAAACATGCCTTCCTCCACAAAGGTAACACACGAATAATAAATGGGGGTATATCGATAACCCCAAATACACAGCAAAACTATCCCATCCAGAGCGAACATAATCCCCTCTAGTTTCTTGGGAATCTTACGACCGCAGTACCTGGCAGCAAACACAAACAAAAATGTGGTAATAAAAGCACCACCCATAAATTCTACCCGCACAGCGATCATCCCCTCGCCGATATCTTTGGAAAACAGTTCCAAAAGGTACCCCGCATTCTGAATTACGCCAAGAAAGCCGATGCAGAGCATCAGCTTGGAGAGTTCATTTTCACGCTGTCTCGTCATCAGAATCACGAAACCGAAACATCCCAGAACCATAAAAATCTGGAATCCCACTAAAAAACCATACATATTTGTGCCTCTATATCGTCATCGACACAAGCGCTCCTCAAAAACTGGAACGCCAGTACCTGACATTTTCATCCTACAAAAGCAGCCATGCATTTTACACACAGCTGCTTTTTGAGCCATTACCTTCTTACGTCATAGCATTTACCTGCTTATACTTATACAACATCTCTGCATGGTTCTGCTCCTCAATCTGTATATCGGCAAGAAGCTTCCTCAATCCAGAATTGTCACAAGAAAAAACATTGGTGTTATACTCTCCCGATACAAGCTTCTCTGTACCAATACAGTCCGTGGCAAGGAAACAATCATGTTCCTTATCTCCCGCATTCGCACCGTCGCGGTATGTCCCTTTCGGTGCATAATCCTTTCCCTGCGTGTCATTGCAGTCGCATTCCGGCACATTGCCATGAAGCGCCTGACCAATCGACTGATAGTGCTTCTGCTCATCCTGCTGCAAAGTGCGGAACAGGCTTTGCAGCTCTGTATCCTTCGCCTGTGCGGCATATTTTTCATACTTTGTGATACAGGATTTCTCCTGAGTCTGCAGGTCACGCAGCGCTGTCGTCTCTTTTTCCGTCAATATCATGATCAATACTCCTTTCTTTCGGGCGTTGCAGCAGTATCCCATACACTCTCTGCCGTCCTCTGATCCAAGTATTGCCATTTGCCCTAAAATTCATTCACAAACATTATAATAGTTATTATACACACTTCCAAAGGGGAACACAAGCTCATAACGCCTATATTGAAAATCTCCGTTTCTATTTTATCAAAGCTGTGATAAAATTGTAATATTAAAGCCTATATATCTGATTATTGACGCATTTTATCGAAAGGAGTCATTTCGTATGTCAACTACTATTTTAGAGAACGAATTATTTGAATCCTTTGCAAACGCTTCTGATAATATTTACATTTATGTATGCGATATGAAAACAGACATATCCAGATGGTCCAAAAACACTGTGGACTATTTCAATTTGGAGGGAGAGTACATAAAAAACACCGGGCCAAAATGGATGGAATACATACATCCCGACGACCGCGCCGCTTACATAAAAGATATTGAAGCCGTCTTTTCCGGCGCATCCAATCGTCACAGCTGTCAGTATCGTGCAAAAAATAAATATGGAGACTATGTATGGCTAGAATGCAAAGGGAGCGTCATTTCTGATGAAAATGGACAGCCTCTTGTTTTTGCAGGCCTTATGACACGACTCGATAATCAGAATAAATATGACCCGCTTACCCATCTGCTGACAAGCTACGAAATGCAGAAATATGACTTCACCACAGGACACGGTGCCATCCTTCTGCTTGGCATCAATTCATTTCGTATGATAAATAACACAAACGGCTTTCTGTATGGCAACAAAGTATTGGTCGCATTATCCGAATATCTGGAACAGACTGCCGGAAAGGATAACCGTGTTTTTCGCCTTCAGGGTGATGAATTTGTCATTTTATCCCCTAATAGTTCCAAGAAAGAGCTTGGTAAACTTTTTGAAAACGTGAATAATCATTGTACCAATATCAGAGGTCTTAAAAGTTTTTCTGTCTCAGCAGGTCTTGTCTCCTATCCAGAAGATGGAACCGATTTTAACACGCTTATAAGCAATCTAGAGCATTCTCTGGAATATGCGAAAGAACAAAAAAATGAATGGATTGCCGAATTTTCGGACAAAATTTCTCAGCGGCATCTTCGTATAAGCCAACTCCATGAAGCACTGACGAAAAGCATACGCAATAACTTTAAGGGCTTTGAATTGTACTTTCAGCCCATACTTGACGCAAAAACGAAAAAAATTACAGAATGCGAATCTCTGCTTCGCTGGAAGACACCCGAGATACAGGATACTACCCCCTATGAATTTATTAAAATCCTGGAAGACAGCGGAGAAATCCGTGAAGTCGGCACCTGGGTCATGGAAGAAGCTCTGCGGCATGCCGCTTTGTGGCAGAAGAAATACCATGATATCGGCGTAAGCTTTAATGTCTCTTACATTCAGCTCCTTGACGGAGAGTTTATCAACAAGCTGATTGCAAAAGCGCAGGAATTGGAAGTAAATCCTCAGCTTGTTATGGTAGAACTTACAGAGAGCTGTAACGCCAGCGACACAGAAATGCTCTCTCTACAGTTTGGCAAGCTGCAAAAACTGGGCTTTAAAATCGCAATGGACGATTTTGGAACTGAATATGCCTCTTTTGGACTTTTGCATGATGTCAGCATGGACGTTTTGAAAATAGACCAGAAATTTGTGCGCGGCTTGATTCGCGAAGGAAATTTAACTGACATGGCGATTATTGAAAACGTGGTAAACATGTGCCGGCAGCTTTCTATCCAAACCATAGCAGAAGGAATCGAAACGGAGGAAATTCAAGACATTATCCGCAATATCGGCGTTTCCTATCTGCAGGGTTATTTATATTCCAAACCAGTCCCTGCCGTCACATTTGAACAGATGATTGAAAAAGAGCGGCAATGCCTTATAAATGAAAACCTTTTTTGACAGATCTGTGCCAAGACTAATAAACTCCTCAAAATGTTATCCTCTTCCGCAGGTTTTTCTTCCTGCGGGGGAGAACCTCTTTTCTCTATCTACTTTACATGGCAGAAATATCTATTTCAATACCCATTACATTTCTCCCCTCCGAGTCATGAAAATCACTGCCTGCTGTATATATCATATTTATTTTTTGCCAAAGAGCATAACCATTTTCTCTTTTCATTATCAAACGCCTGATAGTATGCTTCAATATATTCAACCCCTATATAAATAATAATAATTTCTACCTGTCTTTTATGTTTTTCATACTCTGCCTGTAATTCTGTCCTGCGTAAAGCGATATACCCCACCGTAGAAGTAAACCCATGCTCATTCAATTTATTCATACTGTTTCTGTATGCCCCGGCTTCCACAATATCAATGCAGCAGTCCTACAGATACACGCATTTTATCAGCTATTTCATTGTCTGTCGGCACTCTGCCTAATTCCTGCTCCAACTCCTGTACGGTTCTTGTAACGTGCTATTTTCTGCCTTGTGTGGCTCGGTATTCGCACCGTAGAGCCGCATTTTTCAAGATACCATTGTACAAACTGCCTTATCCAGTATTCCGCATAAGTCATAAACCGCACATTTGCAGACGTTTCATAATGCTGTACCGCTTCCCACAATCCAAAATAGGATTCTTGCAATAAGTCCTCCATAGCCTCATAGGCGGTATATGGCCTTATGAATTTCTTAATCAATGGCAGATTGCTTTCATACAGTAATTGCATATAATCCGTTACAGAATAACCGTTCCTAATTTCAGAAACAATTTGTTCATTCGTCATTGCAATGGGCAGAAAAAGGCACTTACTACCTCTATGCGGCGTTTTCCTATAAAACCCCCACGGCATGATATTTAGAACAAAAACAAAAGGCAGCAGTCCATTATGAACCCTGCCTAAACAATCCTTATTCTGCTTTCA
>DLAA01000178.1:0-11755 GCA_002493835.1 Lachnospiraceae bacterium UBA7060
TACGGGACTTTTTTCACAGCCCCTACTCGCCGCGCCGGGCATCCGTCAGCTTGCTGACATGTTTCATTAGGATGCCCGTGTGCATACAAAAAGAGTTCCCGAGGCTGGGTCCCCGAGAACTCTTTTTCCTTACCTTATCCTTTTTCTATCAATATGCCGTCCCTGTAAGCTTGCAATAATTCCTCCAGCTGATGGATAATCTCCCTAAGCTCCGCACCGGTCTCCGTATCCGCGATCTTCTGGCGTCTGACAGTTGTCTCCAAAATAAAGGAATCCGAAAAAATATCCGACTCATTGAGAATTGCCGACTCCGTAGACTCAAAGGGCTCATGAGCCACCAGACGCATACCATAAGAATTTACCACCAACGTATAACCTGCGATCCCTGTCTTATCCTGATAAGCCTTGGAAAAGCCGCCATCTATCACCAGAAGCTTGCCGCCACACTTGACAGGGGTCTCACCCTTCTTCCGCTCCACCGGCACATGACCATTCACAATATGGGAACGGGTTTCATCCAAGCCAAATTCCTGTAGAATCCGATTCACCACCATCTCACTGTCAAGAAGGCGGTAATAAGCGTTTTTCGTCTCCTTATGCAGCTCTTTATCTGTCACAAAATACCGTTCAAAGGTCGCCATCTTGTCCTTGCCAAAAACCGGAGAATTGGGGCCGGTCCAAATATACCAGATAATATCCTGTCCCTTTAGTTTTTCCTGCGGATTGTGGGAATAATAGCCCTTTCTCGCATAATGTTCCAGCACATCATACAGTTCTTTACCACTGTATTCCTCCCCATAGACATTGACTTTATTAAAATTACCCTCCTCATCCATAGGTACACAGCCATGATAGAGAAGATTAGAATTATATACTTTGTAAAGTCCTCCCTTGGAAAAAAGAAACCTGACATGCTTCTGCAGCTTCTCACACTTGACAAAGGCTTGGCGCAGCCGCTCCATCACCTGCTCCTCCTCCGGAGTAAGCTCATAAGGTCTGTCTCTATTTACAGTAGGGAAGTCAACATCCTTCATAGGATAAGAGACACCGTCTATCACGAGGGTCTTGTTCTCATAGTCGATGTGCTCAAAAAGCAGCCTGTCCTGCATTTTGAACTCGGGACGCCGCATAATCACCTGTCCCTCCAGCTTGAACTGTAAAATGGCGATAGCCTTATGCATTTTCATATCCAGACTCAAATCTTTCGTATCATAATCCGTATTATACTTGATCGCAAAAGCTTCGCAGTCCGTATCCTTATAGACATCCAGCGCAAAGGTAGCCAGAGGGATTAGATTAATTCCATACCCCTCCTCCAGTGTGTCCAAATTACCGTATCTGGCTGCTACCCGAATCACATTGGCAATGCATGCCAGATGACCGCTGGCTGCTCCCATCCAGACAACATCATGGTTGCCCCACTGCACATCCACTGAATGATACTGACAGAGCGTATCCATAATAATATGAGGCCCCGGCCCCCGGTCATAAATATCTCCCACAATATGCAGGTGATCGATAACCAGGCGCTGGATTAGATTGCTCAAAGCGACGATAAACTCTGGCGCTCTGCCAATTCGGATAATGGTATGGATAATCTCATTGTAATAAGCTTCCTTATCCTGAATCTCCGCCTTCTCTGTGATCAGCTCTTCTATAATATAGGCAAAATCCTCCGGCAGCGCCTTGCGCACTTTAGAGCGGGTATATTTGGAAGACACACGCTTTGTAATCTGCACCAGCCTGTGAAGAGTGATTTTGAACCAATCCTCAATAAATTCTTCATCCTCCTGCTGCATGACGCGCATGACGATGTCCAGCTTCTCCTCCGGATAATAGATCAGCGTCGCTAAACTTTTTTTATCCTTGTTGCTCAAGGTATTGCCAAACTCCTCATCGATCTTCCTCCGCACGGAGCCGGAGCCGTTTTTCAAAATATGATTGAATTGCTCATACTCCCCGTGAATATCCGTCATAAAATGCTCCGTACCTTTGGGCAGGTTTAAAATCGACTGAAGATTGATAATCTCTGTAGAAGCCGCCGCAATGGTCGGATACTGCTTAGCCAGGCTTTTCAGGTATTTTAATTCTAAATCGTCCATTTTTCCTCTCTTCTGAATCTTGTTTTTCAAACAATTCTCATGTCACAGTTTTCTATGCTTGTAGTAACGTTCAGCCTATCACATCCGCCATATCGTACATGCCTGCTGGTTTTCCTTTCAGGAACTTTGCCGCCTGAATGGCACCTTTGCCAAATACAGCCTTAGAGTACGCCCTGTGTGAAAAAGTAACCACCTCATCTGCCCCGGCAAAAATCACATCGTGGTCACCCACTATGGTGCCTCCTCTGACCGCACTGATGCCGATCTCCTTTGCCGCCCTCTTCTCTCTGACCTGGCTTCTATCATAAACATATGCAAATTCCCGCCCCATCTGCTCGTTGATGGAATCCGCCAGAGCAAGCGCCGTACCACTGGGTGCATCCACTTTTTGGTTATGATGCTTCTCAACAATCTCGATATCAAAACCTGCCGGAGATAGAATCTGTGCCGCCTCCTTCAAAAGTTTGAGCAGCATATTAATGCCTAAGGACATATTGGCGGACTTTAAGACTGCTGTTTTCTCTGCTGTCGTTTTCACCTTCGCAAGCTGCGCTTCGGAAAGACCGGTGGTGCATAAAACGCAGGGGACTTTATGCGCTGCACAGTAATCTAACAGTCCGTCCACCGCTGACGCCACGGAGAAGTCTATGACCACGTCCGCCTCCACCGTACATGCCTCGATGCTTTCAAACACGGGATAAGAATTTTTACCCTCATCCCTGGCGTCTACACCCGCCGCAATCTCAATCTCATCATCCGCCGCAATTAAGGATGTAATGGTCTGTCCCATTTTGCCATTGCAGCCATGCATAATCACCTTTGTCATATTTCCCTCCATTCCGAAGCGTTCTAGCTGAGGAACGCCGCCGCTTCTTTCCTAAATAATATCCGAAAACGCCTGCCGGAAGCTCCCAGCAGACGTTTATTTTTCTCTGACAACCGTCAACTACAAAAGTCCATACTCCTGCATCGCCTTTTTCAACCGTTCCACATTCTGAGGTTCCATATCAGACAAAGGCATGTGCAAACCTCCTGCTTCCTTTCCCATCAAATTCAGAGCCGCCTTCACCGGGATCGGATTCACCTCGCAGAAAAGCGCGCTGCACAGATCTATCGCGCGAAGCTGTTCCCTCGCACTGCCGGTTACATCCCCGTCAAAAAATTTCTGGCATATCTCATGAGTCTGCCTGGGCGCCACATTAGAAAGGACAGAAATCACACCAATACCGCCAAGAGACATGATAGGTACAATCTGGTCGTCATTTCCCGAATACAGATCAACCTGATCACCGGCTAAAGCCATCAGCTTCGCAATCTGGGAGATATCGCCGCTGGCCTCCTTGATCCCCACAATATTCTCTACCTCCGTGCAAAGTCTCGCAGCCGTCTGCGGCTGGATATTGCAGCCCGTACGGCTTGGCACATTATAGAGAATAATAGGAAGCTTCACAGAGTCCGCAACCTTCTTAAAATGCGCGTAAAGCCCGTTCTGGGTAGCTTTGTTATAGTAGGGTGTCACTAATAACAGACCGTCCACTCCATATTTCTCCGCCTCGGTAGATAGATAAACCGCTGTATTCGTACAGTTCGAACCTGTGCCTGCCACGACGGGAACACGCCCCTTCACCGTCTCCGCACAGAAACGGATCAAATCCAGATGCTCCTCGTGAGTCAGTGTAGATGATTCTCCTGTGGTGCCGCACACGATTATAGCATCTGTACCTCCCTCGATCTGAAATTCCACTAATTCTGCAAACTTTTCATAATTGATACTGCCGTCCTCGTGAAACGGCGTGACAATCGCCACACCCGCACCTTTAAAAATTGCCATATAATCTCCTTTCTGCTTCTGCCTGCCTATGAGCTGAATCGCAATGCCGCTCATACGCGGAAAGAGCTGACCACGCAGGGCCAGCTCCATAATATCACTGTTTCCAGTCTGGATAGCGCCCCATCGTGATCGATGACAGTCATACAGCTCTTAACTGCATGCCCAAGGTAAAAACTTACAGGCCGTCTCTCCTTTCGGCGTCTTCTCCTTTCCGGGCACTTCTCTTGTGCCTGTCACATCCATACCCTTACTGATAGAAAACGCAACCTCTATCAAACTTTATAATGTTAAAACTATCATAACAAACGCTTATCGCTCTGTCAATACTCTGTCTACACGAGTTTTTCTCCGGCTTTTTCCTTTGGGTCAATGGCATGCCGGCTTTTATTCCCAAATTTTAAAGTGCATGGTCTCCACCGTCGTCACCTGATCTGCCAATGCACATACATCATCCCTTAAAGAAATGCCTGTCATTATAATATCCATATCCTCAGGTTTTCCCGCTAAGAGATTCTTAAGCTCCTCCACTGTAATAATACCATTATCAATAAGTCCCAGCACTTCGTCCAAAATAAGCAGGGAACATTCTCCCGTATTCAGGATTTTCTTTGCAAAGTTCAAGCCGTTTCGAATATTCCGGCTCTCCTCAGCCTTGTGCTCATCAGAGAGATGTGAAAAATCCTCTGTTGACTTTTCAAACCGAAATATCTTAATTTCCGGCTCCAGACGTTTCACGAACGCTGATTCAGCCAGTCCTCTTCCTTTTAGAAACTGTATGATGACGACATATTCTCCTTCGCAGGCCGTCTGAACCGCACGCCCCAGTGCTGCCGGTGACTTTCCATGACCTTCCCCGCTATAGATCTGAATCATGCCCTTTTCCATACCCGCACCCCGCATCTCAGTATTAAATGCATAGGATTAGAATAGCACACTCACCTTATTCATGCAAGCATTATTCACTCTTCCTCCACTAATTCCAGCTTGCTGACAGAAACCTCATAGGCGACCCTCCTCTCAAGCTGCTCCTCAGACAATTTTTTCATATATTCACGGCTCTGTATCCTGCCCCAGATAACACAGCGGCTTCCTACTTCAAAATTACTGGCGAACCTGGCGTTGCGCCCCCAGCAGATACAGGGTATGTAATCCGATTTCCCATATGGCCTGTTCACCGCGAGAAGCAGATCCGCGATCTCACGCCCGAGAGGTGTTTTCCGGTAAATCGGCGCTTTACAAATATAGCCATCCAAAAAAATCTGGTTCGTCCTGGCCCCTTCCTCGATCTCATCCACAAACTCGATCTCACGTGCGAAAACGGACAGCACTAGTCTGTTCTTTCTCTCCTCATGCCGGTTATAAGAACGAAACTGTCCTGTGACACAGATTTTCATTCCCCTGTAGTCTTCGTTCACATCAATCAGCCTCTCGGACACCATCACTGGTATGATATCTGTTGACTCGCTGAGTCTATCAACGCTGATATCCACCATATAAAAGCCCTCTCCGAAAATCTCATGGCTGAAGGAAAAATCGCTAACAATCTCCCCCATAACCGCCACCTGGTTGTTTTCAATTACCTTATCCGTCATGTTTTTTCTCCCTTCTACACTGCATGACCGCAGGAATTCCTTTTAGTATTGTACTATCAATATATAGGATGAAAGAAGAAAATAGAACTGTCAGTGGTCGCGCGCCTGTCGTATGCATATTCCATTCTGTTCTATCCCACACCAGGCACTGCAATAAAGAATCATGTATCTACAAAGGTTTTTCTTGACACTCAATTTATTAGTAACTTATAATTAATGGATATATCAACAAAAAATAACCAGATCAGCACTGCGGACAGGGAGAATCCTAATGAATCAGATCGAACAACAGATCAGCAATTTTAATGACAGAGTCGATAATTATCTTTCAAAAAAGGAAAGCCGCCAAAGAAAGTTCTACATCTCATTATTGTGGAAGCTTGTATTTTCCTATATCAACAAGAATTTCTCTCATAAAGAAAATGTGTGTGTGTTGGAACCCATGTGCGGCTGGAGCGCATATGATATCGTCAAAAAAAATATTTCCGCTCCTATTCAAAAATATGATGCCTTTGATTACAGTGAAAAAATGGTCGAAATAGGGAAAAAATGTACCCTAATGTCAACTTTTGGGTGCAGGATGCCACCACATTTCTTCCATCCGATGTGAAATACGATGTTATTTTATTGATTGGCGGCCTCCATCATATTCCCGGATACGCCCAGACAGTTTTGAGCAATTTATCAAAATGTTTAAGTCCCGATGGCTATATGGTCAATTTGGAGCCTACTTTCAATAATCGTCTGCTTTCTTTTCTCTGTAATTTAATCTACAAGAAAAACAAAAATTTTGATCATGAGACAGAACGACGTTTCTCACTCAATGAAATAAACAACTATTATACCTCAGCCGGCCTGACAATCACCAAGCAGTTATATCCGGGATTACTTGCCTATTTATTATGGTATAACCCTGACATCTTTCCCTTTTTAAACAGAGGGTCTGTTCGTCTGGTCAAAAAACTATTTTCTTTTGAGCGGAAAATTTATACGTCTGGCTATGCGAAGAAAATGTCTGTAGCTACAATCACTATTTTAAAGAAATAATATTCTATTTTTTTCAGACTTTCTGCAGCACATTTCACAGCTGTATGGGAAAAGTTCCAGGCATCCTCAATCCCCTTGCAAGAAGAGGGCACAAGTGATATAATCGTCGCAGACTCGGCAGTCTGCGACGAAAGAATTGTTGCGCAATTCTTTCTTAAATGTTTTAATGTATACGCTTTTATGTGTACGCTACTCTTCGCATGCCCCGCAGTCTGCAGTTTTCAGGAAAGGATAACATAGGTACAATTAAAAATGATACAGACAAGAGAAGACGTTAGAAATATAGCAATCATCGCTCACGTAGACCACGGCAAAACCACCTTGGTAGATGAGCTTCTGAAACAGAGCGGCGTGTTCCGTGAAAACCAGGAAGTGGCTGAGCGCGTCATGGACTCAGGCGATATCGAAAAAGAACGCGGCATCACAATTCTTTCCAAAAACACAGCGGTTACCTACAAGGGCGTCAAAATCAACATCATTGACACGCCCGGCCATGCTGATTTCGGCGGTGAAGTAGAACGCGTGCTGAAAATGGTAAACGGGGTTATCCTCGTAGTGGACGCTTTCGAGGGCCCGATGCCTCAGACCAAATTCGTGCTGAAAAAAGCACTGGAATTAGATCTGTCCGTGATCGTATGTATCAACAAATGTGACCGGCCGGAGGCAAGACCCATCCAGGTTGCAGACGATGTGCTGGAACTCTTCATGGATCTGGACGCCAACGACGAACAGCTGGACTGCCCGTTCGTCTATGCCTCTGCAAAGACCGGCACCGCCACTACACAGCTCACCGTCAAGGGAAAAGATATGACCCCGCTCTTTGACACTATCATCGAACACATTCCTGCCCCTCAAGGTGATCCCGACGCAGGCACGCAGGTTCTGATCAGCACCATCGACTACAATGAATACGTAGGACGCATCGGCGTCGGCAAAGTGGATAACGGTTCTGTCAAGGTCAATCAGGAAGTGGTCATCGTAAACCATCACGATCCCGACAAGCTCAAGAAAGTGAAAATAAGCAAACTCTACGAGTATGATGGCTTAAACAAAGTAGAGGTGAAGGAAGCAGATATCGGCGCCATCGTGGCGATTTCCGGCATCACCGATATTCATATCGGCGATACCCTCTGCTCGCCCGACAACCCGCAGCCTATCCCCTTCCAAAAGATTTCGGAACCCACCATCGCCATGCATTTTATGGTCAACGACTCCCCTCTAGCGGGCAAAGAGGGCAAATATGTCACCAGCCGCCACCTGCGCGACAGGCTTTTCAAGGAGCTGAACACGGACGTTTCCCTGCGTGTAGAGGAAACAGACACCACGGAAGCGTTCAAGGTTTCCGGCCGCGGTGAGCTGCACCTATCTGTTTTGATCGAAAATATGCGCAGAGAGGGCTATGAATTCGCCGTAAGCAAGGCAGAAGTTCTCTACAAGACAGATGAAAACGGTAAAAAAACAGAGCCCATGGAATTGTGCTATGTGGATGTACCTGAAGAATTTTCCGGAACGGTCATCGAAAAGCTCAGCCAGAGAAAGGGCGAGCTTAAAAATATGGGTGTGGCTTCCGGCGGCTACTCCCGTCTGGAGTTTTCCATCCCCTCAAGGGGACTGATCGGCTACCGCGGGGAGTTCATGACAGACACCAAGGGAAACGGCATTATGAACACCATCTTCGACGGTTACGGTCCCTATAAGGGTGACATCCAGTACCGCAAACAGGGATCGCTGATCGCTTTTGAGGCAGGCAAAGCCATCACCTACGGCCTCTACAACGCCCAGGAGCGCGGCACCCTCTTCATCGGCCCAGGTGAGAAAGTCTATTCCGGTATGGTTGTCGGACAAAACGGCCGCGGCGAGGACATCGAGCTGAATGTCTGCAAAAAGAAACAGCTCACAAACACCCGTTCTTCCAGCGCGGACGAAGCGCTTCGCCTCACGCCGCCGAAGGTTCTGAGCTTGGAGCAGGCGCTTGAGTTCATCGACACGGACGAGCTTCTGGAAGTAACGCCCAAAAGCCTGCGGATCCGCAAAAAAATTTTGGATCCGACCCTCAGGAAGAGGGCTGCGATTTCCGCAGCAGCAAAAAAATAATTTCCACCTGTGCGGTTGCAATCCAATGGCTTGGCTGCACGCAATTTATTGCAGTGCAGGCAGGACGTTGGATTAGCACCCCACTTCCAAATGAGCAAAATGCGGATGCGTAAGCAAACGCAAAAGCGCGTAAGCGCGAATTTTGCGAATGTGGAAGTCAGGTTGGATGCTCCTTGGAGCGTCCAACCGCACAGGTGGAATAATTTTGAAAAAAGCAGCGCCATCTGTTTGCGTCAAATGCCTAATACAATCTCCGCCACCCGAAAATATATTAATAAAGAAATCGCATCCACAATCGTTGTGATAAAAGGGCTTGCCATCACTGCCGGGTCAAGCCCGATTTTTTTTGCAATCATGGGGAGGGTTGAACCCACCATCTTTGCGACAATAACCGCCATCAGCAGAGTAATGCATACCACCAGCGCCACCTGTACACCCACCTGATCAAAAATCATCAGCCTGACAAAATTGCAGACCGCCAGCGTCAACCCGCACAAAATCGCTGTGCGGATTTCTTTCCAAATCACCTTCGCCCAATCCTGAAACTCAATTTCATCCAGAGAAATACCACGGATGATAATAGCGGAAGCCTGACCACCCGCATTGCCGCCCGTATCCATAAGCATGGGAATAAAAGCAGTGAGCACCACATATCTTTTCAACTCGTTCTCAAATGAAGTGATAATGCTTCCCGTAAAAGTGGCCGAAATCATCAAAAGCAACAGCCATGGAATTCTCTTTTTAAAGGCATCAAACACCGTCATTTTCATATAGGGCTTATCGGATGGCATCAACGCCGCCATCTTTTCAATATCCTCTGTGGTCTCCTCCTCCAAAATGTCAACCACATCATCCATGGTAATGATACCAACCAGTCTGTCCTCGTTATCCACCACCGGCATGGCAGTAAATTCATATTTTTTAAACTGTCTGGCGACTTCCTCCTGGTCCATCAGCGTATGCAGGGAAACCACATTCCGATGCATAATATCCCTGATTACCGCATCAGGATCACTCAAAAGCAAATAGCGCAGTGCAACGGTCCCCACAAGCATCCTCTTGTTGTCCAACACGTAACAAATGTTGATGGTCTCACTGTCCACCCCCACTTTCCGAATCCGGTTGATGGCCTGAGACACTGTCTGGTTCTCCTTTAAATCCATGTACTCCACCGTCATAATACTGCCCGCAGAGTCCTCTGGATAACGCATCAGATGGTTGATCGCTTTCCTCGTGTCCGCGCTGGTGTTGGCGATGAGACGCTTGACCACGTTTGCAGGCATCTCCTCCATCAGCTCCTTGGCATCATCCGACATCATATTGTCAATGATGCGTCCCGCATCCTTATCGGAGAGCGAAGTGATGATAGACTGCTGCCTGTCAAGCTCCAAACAGGAAAAAACATCGGCCGCCGTATCCTTTGGGAGAATCCGGAAAATCCTGATCACCTCTTCCTCCTCCATCTCCTCCATATAATCAGCAATGTCCGCGTCATTTAATTCCTCGATGATCCGCCTGAGTCTGGTATACTGTCTCTTGCCAATAAGATCCCTAATCTCCTCTACGCCGAAATCGGTATAATCGTCGTATGCCTGGCCTTCCTTTATCTCTTCACTCGTCGTCTGCACAATTCTGTTCTCATCCATAACATACCGCCTTTCCGCAGAAGAACTGCTTCCCAGCGGATCACAACATTATGTCAACCTATCGTAGGAGCTTCTTCCACACATTTATAATAGAAGGGATCCGAGATATCCACCCTCGCCTTCCCTGCAGTGGCTTCTGTGATCTCCTTCACCAGTTTTTCCTTCTCCTCATAAGATACCTTAAATCCTATGCTTACCTGTTCCGTATAAACCGACTCATCTATTGGAATACCCCGCTGGCCCAGAATATACTGCAGCTTTCCGATCCCATTATAGTCTGTCCCAACCGTCAGGGCATAACCATAGCGCATAACTGCCACTGTGCTGTTTACAAGCCCAGCCTGAGCCGCCTGCGTATATGCACGCACAAGGCCGCCGGTGCCCAGAAGAGTACCTCCAAAATATCGGGTCACCACAACTATCAAGTTTCGGATTCCCGACCCCTCAAGCACCTCCAAAATAGGCCTGCCCGCTGTGCCGGAAGGCTCTCCATCATCAGAATATCGTTTCGTCTGCCCCTGTTCTCCAAGAATATAAGCATAGCAATGATGTCTGGCATCCCAAAAACGTTTTTTCTCAGACTCGACAAATGCTGCCGCCTCCTCCTCAGTATGAGCAGCCTGCACACGGGCGATAAAACGAGATTTCTTCTCTATAACCTCTCCTTCACCGCCATATTCTATAATTTTGTAAGCTTCATATTTATTCTTATTTTCCATTTTTTTATTATAACATATCTCAGAAACGAAAACATGGAAACATTGAAAAAGTATTGCGTATTTTTAACATATACCATGGAATAAATGTGTACAGATTCGTAAACAATTCTTAAGAAAGCATAAAAGAAATTGACTATTCCAGCATTTGCGCTTATGATATAAATTCGAGGAGGCAGTATCCTATGAATTACAGTAAAAAAGGCGTCCGCAGAAAACAGCAGGCGCTCAATTCCACAAGTAAAAAATGGAGCAGGAAAATTGCTTTCACCTTTGTACAGGTATTTCTGATTGCTATGATCGGAGCAGCTGTCATCGGCGTAAGCGCAGGCATCGGTGCATTTAAGGGTGTTCTCGCAACAGCACCGGATATCGGCAATATCGATGTAACCCCCACGGGATTCTCTACTTTTGTCTATGACATAGAGGGCAGACAGACAGCCAAACTTGTCTCCAACGATGCCAACCGTATCCCTGTCACCATCGATATGGTTCCACAGGACTTAAAGGACGCGTTCGTTGCTGTGGAGGATGCCCGCTTCTATGACCACAACGGTATCGACATCAAGGGCATCATCCGCGCCGGTGTGACGGGAATCAAAAACCGGCATTTTTCCGAGGGAGCCAGCACCATCACACAACAGCTCCTCAAAAACAATGTCTTCACGGACTGGACCAGCGAGGATTCCTGGGCTGACAAATTCAAGAGAAAATTTCAGGAGCAGTA
>DLAA01000178.1:11916-15605 GCA_002493835.1 Lachnospiraceae bacterium UBA7060
GATATCAAGGGTATCATCCGCGCGGGCGTAATCGGCATTCAAAACCGTCATTTTTCCGAGGGCGCCAGCACCATCACACAGCAGCTTTTGAAAAACAATGTCTTCACGGATTGGACCAGCGAGGACTCTCTTGCCGATAAGTTCAAGAGAAAATTTCAGGAACAGTATCTTGCCCTGGAACTTGAAAAAGTCATGGACAAAGAAACGATTCTTATCAACTATATGAATACGATCAATCTCGGACAGAATACGCTGGGTGTAGAAGCGGCTTCCAGGCGCTATTTTGGTAAGCACGTAAACGAGCTCAATCTGTCTGAGTGTGCAGTCATTGCAGGCATCACCCAGAATCCGTCCCGTTTTAATCCCATCACGCACCCGGACAAGAACGCTGAACGCCGCGAAAAAGTATTGAACGACATGAAAGAACAAGGTTTCATCACCCAGGAGGAGTATGACGAGGCACTGGCTGACGACGTGTACTCCCGCATCCAGATTGCCGACTCCGAAAACGAAGACAATGCCGTCAATACATACTTTGTAGATGCGTTGACGGACGATGTGATGGAGGATCTGATTGCCACAGGCTACAATGAAACGCAGGCCTATACTCTGCTTTACAGCGGTGGACTTAAGATATATTCTACACAGGACCCAAAGATCCAGAAAATTTGCGACAACGCTTTTGCAGATGAGTCCAATTTCCCTGCCAACACCAAATGGTATTTAAATTATGAGCTTACCATCGAGCGCGCCAATGGAGATAAGGAAAATATCAGCACAGAAATGTTCCGCAGCTATTGGAGAGAAAACCGTTCATCCAGCTATAATCTGATCTATTCGTCCCAGGAAGAGGCTTATCAGGATATCGAGGCCTATAAGGCTGACGTAATGCGTTCCGGCGACGAAGTCTTAGGAGAAAACATCAATCTGACGCCGCAGCCTCAGGTTTCCTTAGTGGTGGAGGATCAGAGTACAGGCTGCATTGTAGCAATGGTGGGCGGCCGCGGTCCTAAAACCGCAAGCCGCACATTAAACCGCGCCACCGACACCACGAGACAGCCCGGTTCCACATTTAAAGTGGTATCCACCTATGCGCCTGCACTGGACAGTGCAGGACTCACCCTCGCCACGGTTATGAACGATGCTCCCTTCAACTATGCCACAGGCCGCCCAGTGGCCAACTGGTATGGCGAAAAGTACCGTGGGCTCTCCTCCCTGCGGGACGGCATCCGGGATTCCATGAATATCATAGCTGTCAAAACACTTACCCAGATCACCCCTCAACTGGGATTTGATTATCTGAAAAACTTCGGTTTTACAACTATCGTAGAACGGGAAGAGATTAATGGTGAAATCTACTCGGATATCCAGCAGACGACCGCTCTTGGCGGTCTCACACACGGCGTCACAAATGAAGAGCTGAACGCCGCTTACGCCTGCATCGCAAACGGAGGCACTTACATCAAACCAAAGCTCTACACAAAGGTTTTGGACCACGACGACAATATCATACTGGACAATACCATGCCGAACTCAAAACAGGTAATTAAAGAAACCACTGCCTTTCTTCTGACAGACGCTATGGTAGATGTCGTTACCAGCGGTACCGGCGGTGCCGTAAACTTCGGAGGCATGGCTATCGCCGGCAAGACAGGCACTACCTCTGACTACAACGACGTGTGGTTTTCGGGTTACACCCCTTATTATACAGCCACCACCTGGGCAGGATTTGACAATAACGTCAAACTCACTGGGGACGAAAAGAATCTGGCCAAAAAGCTGTGGCGTGCCGTTATGTCAGAGATCCACGCAGAGCTTCCCAGCAAATCCTTTTCCGTTCCATCCGGCATTGTGACAGCTACGGTCTGCTCTCGCTCCGGAAAGCTTCCCATCGCAGGACTCTGTGACGGCACGCTGCGCACAGAATATTTTGCGGAAAACACGATTCCTACGGAAACCTGCGACGTACACTACGCGGGACAGATATGCCAATACAGCTCACTTCCAGCCTGCGAGTTCTGTCCATTTAAAGTAGAAGGCGTTATTGAACTAACTCCTATCGAAAATGCGGCCCTGCAGAATGGTTCCTCTACAAGCACTACCCAAGTAGTAAATGAGGACGGCTCAATCAGTACTGTGCCAGTGCAAGCTTCTCAATCCAACATGTGCCCTCACAATGCAGAGTTCTTTGCAACGCCGGGCTATGAAGAGCAGATTGCCGCCCAGCGGGGTGAAATCGCACAGAGGAACGCGGCCGCCGCCGCGGCTGCGGCACAGGCTGCTGCAGAAGCACAGGCTGCCGCTGAGGCACAGGCAGCACAGACGCAGCAGCAGGATCCGGCCCCAGCAGAATAGAATAACAAACTTGCGCACACCGAAAAAGCTCCAAAGTCGAAATTACTTTCGTCTTCGGAGCTTTTTCATAAAACACTTTTCCCATTCCATCACAGCATCCTGATCAAATCCCTTTCAGCTTTTTCATTTGCTCTTCCAAAGCCTCGATTCCAGTCTTTGCATTTCTGATCGCTCTGCAAAACTCTTCATATTCCACCTCTGGTTCCAATCCCTCTTTCTCATAGTACAGCCTGCCAATTTCAATATAATTTTTTCTTATTACATCCTCACAGGTACTGATCTGACTTTTCAAGCTCGCTATCTGTGCCAGCTCTTTCGCTTTTTCTGATACTTCCTTTCCTTTCGCTGTGATAGTGTCATTTAATCTGTCAAAAAAATCCATAATTACAGCCTCCCTCCTGCATCCGCTTCTGCTAATACACTATTATAATCTCAACTACCATAAAATAACACCTGCTAATCATAAGTCCGCACGATTTCCGCCGCAATATGCTCCGCCAGAATTCGGTATCCCTCCTTATTACAGTGCACACCGTCCGGCATGTAATCGGCCACAATGTCCGCATCGTGAGAATCCAGGATATTGGAATTATACAGATCAATCATTTCAAAACCGTACTCTGCAGTCAAAGTCAGTATCACATCCGACAGATTCTTCTGCGGCAGGAGATAAGCCCTCTCACGCATCAAATAATCCTGCAGAATATTGGGAAGCGGTGTTACAAAGAAAACCCTTGCATGTGGATAATTTTCCTTGAGTCCCCTCATCAATTCGTCCAGATCTCCGCAGAAAGTCCGCGGCTTACGCTCCGCAAGCGAACCAAACTCCTTCTCCGAAAGACAGAAGCCGTCATTGGTGCCTCCCATAACAATAATAATATCCGTATCCGAAGGAATCTGCGTATAGCGGTCCACAAAAGCATCCGACCAATATCTGCCGATAGAAGAACCGCCAATGCCCAGATTGAGTACCTCCTCTGCCCCCAAAAGCTCCTTCAACACAGCCGGGTAAGCATAAGACAGATAATCCGCCTCGCCCTCCAGATTGGCTGCGGCCGTAATGCTGTCCCCCAGACAGGCAATTTTCATATCAGAGAAATCCGTCTGCCTCTCCGTCAGCCGGATCAGATCCTCCTGATTCGCAAGAATCGTTTCTTCCCAGGAACTTCTTTGCCTCCTTCGCTCCTCCAGCGTAACTTTCGGAGATACCAGCCCCGGCAGAAGACTCAACATATCATTACTCGATACATCTGTATTCTCTGAAACTGCGGCATTTTCGGAAACGCTTGTGTTTCCCGACACCGTATCATTTCCGGATACACTTGTATTTCCCG
>DLAA01000006.1:0-9215 GCA_002493835.1 Lachnospiraceae bacterium UBA7060
GCTGTTCTGTGAATAATTCAGGATGATTATTTCTATAAGCAATTAATGACATAGAATTCAGATGCAGCACAGATTTATGAAGGGGAGAGATTTATCCTGAGAAAGCACTAGGAATGATTTGCTGCCCTAAAGCGTATAAGGAATTACGTATATTACACTATAAACTCTATGATTTATTAACACAACACTCTTGAACTTTTAAACTCCATGGTGCCAGGTCTTCAAACTCCTCATCAGACATGTTTTTATTTGATCTTGCCTCGAGAAAATATCTGCGGCAGGATCGCCGTTCACATAAAAGCATTCCCTTCTAAAGATGAATTATAAGAAAATATGAGATAAAATCAGTGGGATGCTGATATAAAAAAGTTTTATAAACCTGATGGGAAAGGAGAAACATGGCATGAATGAAGTATGGTTAAAAATGGCTATGTTTTTAGGCAGATTGAATGGAGAGAATGTAGGAAGGGAAAGTTATGTGCGTATTCCGGAATATGAGGAAGCGCTGGAAGTGTGGAAAGGGAAGAAACAGGAGTGGGAGAATTTTTTAGAAACCCTTCCCGTAGAGCAGAGGGAGAAGGCGGAGGAAATAAAGGAATGCCAGGAAGATTTTGCCTCTGCTCAGGAGTTACGGGCATATATTCAGGGTTATGTGGATTGTGTGCAGGCGTTGTACTATATGGGGCTTTTGAAAGAAAATGAGGGGCTAAAATGGGATAAGTAGATTTACGGAGTATCATAAAGTGATTTCCATGCTATTTATCTAACTTTTCAAATAATAAATATTCCTAAAACCAATGTAATATCATTCAATATAGATATTTGCTATGTAGCTGTTTTCGATTTATATTATGAAGCAGGGAACAAGTGAATCTATAAGAATGAACAAGGATTGGCTTTAGGAATTTTTTGTTTATGGCAGTAGAAAACAATTTAAGTGGTTTTCTATTGCGGGGGAGGCAGTATGGCAGAAACAGCACAAAAAGAAAACATCATGGGGACGCAGAAAATGAGTAAACTGGTTTTGTTTACCGGTATTCCCCTAATGATCAGTCTATTTATCAATTCCCTGTATAACTTTGTGGATTCCATGTTTGTATCACAGGTGTCGGAAAAAGCGCTGGCGGCACTTTCCCTGGCGGCGCCGGTACAGCTTCTGGTATCTGCGCTGGGACTGGGAAATGCAGTAGGTCTGAATGCCGTAATCTCCAAAGCCCTTGGCAGAAAGGATACAGGGGAAGTCCGCAGGGCGGCTGATGCGGCGATTTTTATTGCCCTTTGTTCGTGGGTGGTGATTACCGCATTGTGCTTGCTGTTTGTAAAGCGCTATTTTATATGGCAGTCAGGCGGGGATGAAGTGATTGCAGAATACGGAATACAGTATCTCTCAGTATGTATGCTGTTTTCTCTGGGACAGATGGGACAGTGGGTATTTGATCGTTTTGTCATTGCAAGCGGACGTTCCGGGCTGTTTCTGTTTACGCTGTCTGCGGCTTCCATTACAAACCTGATTCTTGACCCGGTTTTCATTTTTGGATTATTTGGAGTGCCGAGGCTGGAAACATTGGGTGCGGCTATTGCTACAGTCATCGGGCAGACAGTGGGTATGTTTGCAGGGATCGTGATCAATCGGAAGTGGAACCGGGAAATCCCGTTTGGGTTTACGCTCCGGCCGGATAAAAACAGCATTTTGAATATTTTGAAAGTCGGGTTTCCTTCTACTTTGGTACAGATTCTGACATCCTTTGTCGGTATCCTGATGAACTCTATTTTAATTACATTTTCCTCTACGGCAGTGGCTGTCTATGGAATCTGTATACGCATCAATGGTGTTTCGACAGTAGGAATCCATGGGATTACGAATGGGCTGATCCCGATTGTTGCTTATAACTATGGTGCGGCAAACAGGAGACGAGTTTCCCATGCGGTTCGGTGGTCGTTTCTATACGGTACACTGTTTTATCTGCCCTTTTTTGCAGTGCTGGAGATTGCCCCAACGTGGGTCCTGCGTATTTTTGAGGCTTCGGACTATATGCTGGAGATTGGCATTCCGGCGCTCCGCATATTGGCATTTGCATGGATTGTGACAATTCCGGCGCTTACCATATCGGCAGGACTGCAGGGATTATCCATGGGAATGAGCAGCATGATCCTTACAATGGCGAGGCAGGCAGCCCTGCCGCTTCTTTTTGCAGGATTGCTCAGCAGGCTGGGAAATGTGGATCTGCTGTGGATGGGATTTATTTTTGCGGAATTTTTAGGGATACCTTTGGCAGTATGGTTTTGGAAGAAAGGTTACGGGCAGATACAGGGAGGAAAGTTTGAATGAAAAAAGCATTGGTAATAGCAGCGGTATTTATTTTGTTGATAAGCTTTGCAGGATGCGGAGCGCATGTTTCGGGTACGAATGGGGACGATTCCATGGACGGGCAAGGCAGACGGGAAGGAGAAGGGGATTTGGCGGTAATAGAAAATTCGGAGGAGGCGGCTGCAGTGGAAGAAGCGCTGGAGCTGCTTTCGCAGTATGACCTCCACGCCTCCATGAATTACATGGTTCATTTTGCCATTGCGGATGCGGATGGAAACAGCGTGGCGGTGGAGTATATCGACAATGAAATGGTGGTGACCAAGACCCCTGTACTGACCAATTTTTATCTGGCAGAGGGGGAAAAACAGGGAATTGATACAGGCCAGTCCCATGAGAGGTTTGACATATTGACAGAGACGCTTACAGGGAAACCATCCATGACGCAGGCTGAGGTAAGGGATGCTTTGGACAGTGTAAGCAAGGACAATTTCGGTGAGTTTGAATCTACGGAGTGGAGCATTGTCTTTGACCAGTCTGCTTTGACTGCGACTTATTACCATAGGGAGAATTATGGGAACGCGTATTTCTTTCAAATAATGGGAAAATAGTATTTTGAAAATAACATTTCTAAAACCTATGCTAATACATTCAATATAGATATTTGCTATTATACGGAAACAAGTATAGACTTTAAATTAAGATAAACATATTTACGAACTGGAGGTGACGGGGTATGGCCGATAGTATCAATTTTTTCCGCCTGCTGTGGAATCTTTACAGGCTGATAAGAAATACAGGCAGGACGAAAGAACAAATTGAGAGGCTGCAGAAAAAGAAGCTGGAAAAGCTGCTCTTATACGCTTATGATCATTCCCCTTATTATAGGAGGGTATTTGAGGCAGAGGGCATTTTCAGGGGAAAAATCAGGACGACACCCCTTGAGAAGTTCCCAGTGCTGGATAAGGAAATCCTAATGGAACATTTTGACGAGCTGGTGACGGATCGCAGCCTGCAACAGAAAGAATTACTCAAATTTGATGAAAACTCAGAAGATGACGGGGAAATATATCTTTGCAGATACCATGTAGTACATTCTTCCGGCAGTACCGGAACGCCCAGATATTTTGTATATGACAATGAGGCATGGGAACAGATGCTGACTGGTATCATCCGGGGGGCTCTTTGGGGAATGTCCATGGGATCTGCGTTGAGATTACTTGCAGAAAAACCAAGAATCCTTTACATAGCAGCCACGGACGGACGTTATGGAGGTGCTATGGCAGTGGGTGACGGAATCAGGGGAGTCCGCGCAGAACAGAGATTTTTGGATATTAACACACCGCTGGCAAAATGGAGTGAGGTTGTAGGGGAGTTTCGTCCCAATATCATTATAGGATACCCGTCTGCGGTCAAGATTTTGGCGGAACTGACAGACAGGGAAAAGAAACCGCTTTATATCAGGCGGGTAATTTCCTGCGGAGAACCGTTGAGTGCAGGACTGCGTAAATTTCTTGAAAATGCGTTCCATGCAGAAGTAATCAATTTCTACGGTGCCAGTGAGTCCCTTGCCCTGGGTGTGGAGCAGCGGGCGGATGAGGGAATGGTTCTATTTGATGATCTGAATGTGATAGAAGTGGTTGATGGGGAGATGTATGTGACCTGCCTTTATAATTTCACACAGCCGCTGATCCGATACCGTATATCCGACAAGCTTGTTCTGCATGAGGCAAAGACCGATAAGAAGCGCCGTATATTCGAGTTCGCGAAGCGAAACTCGCAACCCCGCGAAGCTCAATTTTTTACAAGGGCGGATGTGCTGCTGTGCCGCAGCGAGGATATAATGTGGTTTGAAAAGTCGGACGGCAGCAGGGAATGCCTGCATCCCCTTTCCATGGAGGGGTTCTGTGTGGAGGGTCTGTTGGATTATCAGTTTTGCCAGACTTCGGGCACTTCCTTTGAAATGCTGGCTGAGATAGGGGAGTCGGCGGAGCAGGTTACAGTAACAGGGGAAATACTCAGGCAGGTAAGAAAGCTGCTGGCAGATAAAAATTTGGAAGAAATCCAGTTTTCCGTCCGATTTGTTGGGCAGATCACACCGGATCAGTATACAGGAAATAAACCGTTAATTATAAGAAGAATGGAGGACAAGAAAAATGACAAGGACAAACATTATCGGAAAGCAATTTGATGAGGAGCGAGCGCTGTACCATTTACAGAATGCGGATGTGACAGACTGCATATTTGCAGGACCGGCGGACGGGGAATCCGTACTCAAGGAGTCTGTGGATGTGGGACTTAAAAACTGCCGTTTTTCCCTGCGTTATCCCCTGTGGCATGTAAAGGGTTTTGCCATGGCGGAATCCTCTATGGATGACAAAACCCGCGCGGCAATCTGGTATGCGGAAAATGGCGATATTACAGACTGTGTGCTGGGAGGGATTAAGGCGGTACGGGAGTGTGCGCATATCCGTCTGGAACGCTGCCAGGTGGAATCACAGGAGTTTGGCTGGAAGTCGCAGGACATTACACTTGTTGATACGGATATAGTGTCCGAGTACTTATTTATGGACAGCCGGGATGTGAAACTGCGCAGCGTAAAGATGAAGGGAAAATATTCTTTCCAGTATATGGAGAATTTGGAGATAGATGACTGCGAGCTGGATACAAAGGATGCTTTCTGGCACAGCAAAAACGTCACTGTGAGGGACAGCATCGTGAAAGGCGAGTATCTGGGATGGTTTTCCGAGAACCTGACACTGATTAACTGCAAAATCATCGGTACGCAGCCTCTGTGCTACTGCAAAAACCTGAAGCTGGTGAACTGTACCATGGAGGATACGGATCTGTCCTTTGAATACTCTGATGTGGAAGCGGATGTGAAAGGCCATATCCTCTCCGTGAAAAATCCCAAATCCGGCCGGATCACTGCGGACAGCGTGGGAGAGATCATCCGGGGCGATGCCGTCATGGAATGCACGGGAGAGGTCATACTCCGGACGAAAACGGAGAAAGAGGTAGATCAAACTGCGGAAATGAAAAAGGATATTGCCTGAGAGAAGTGTGTTTAGATGCCGCTTATGCGGCGGAATGAGAGGAAAGATGTTAAGCGGTTACCAAACAGAGGAAGAACTGATTCAGAATATGGCAGATGCCGGCTGTAAGGAGGAAATGGCTGCAGATGTCCTAAACTGCTTAAAGCAGGGACAGAGGAAAAAAGGACTTTTGCTGCTGCAGGGACAGAGGGAAACACTGCTTGACGGGATTCACAGAAACCAGTCCTGTATAGACTATCTGGATGATGTTCTGGGCGGGATACGAAAAGGAGATACATGATAGCAGAATACTTTTGTAAGGGTCTGCTGATCGGTTTTATATTCGGGGTGCCTGCCGGAGCCATTGGAGCATTGACAATAGGGAGAACGCTGGATAAGGGATTTACAGCCGGTCAGAATATCCTTCAGATCATTGGAGGAATACTGATCCTGCTCTTGGGGTTCAGTGTACTTTGCAAAAAGAAGGCGGCAGTGGTGCAGTGTAGCGCTGTACAGAAAGAATCAAAAGGAACATTGGCTTTTTGTTTTCTGTCGGCATTTACGACAGCATTGGTGAATCCGGCAACCATACTCTCGTTTATGGCAGCCTTTGATGCTTTTGGGATTCAGGGAGGGCTGGATGCAGGACAGGGAACTGTCCTGATTATTGGAATTTATACCGGAACGCTTTGCTGGTGGCTTGCGCTCAGTGATATTACAGCATATTTCCGGGATAGAGTGACAGGAAAAATATACCGATGGCTGAACTGCATTTTAGGCTGTCTTATGATAGGGTTTGGCATAATTATGGCAGTTATTTCCATATGTCTGATAAGCGTTCTGGCGGGATGCGGCAGTCTGACGTCAAAGGAGGAACCGCAGCAAAGTATAGCTGATATGGGGTCTGATTATACAGGGCAGCCTGAAGTTGAAGTACAGGGCAGCATGGAAACCGGAGAAATGAATATATTGATGAAAATTGATGATGAAACTGTTGCGGTAGAATGGGAAGATAATGAGTCAGTTTCGGCGCTTGCAGAGCTACTCCGTGAACAGCCCTTATCCATACAGATGTCCATGTACGGAGACTTTGAACAGGTTGGTTCTCTTGGAACAAGCCTGCCCAGAGAGGATGAACAGACGACAACGCAGGCAGGGGATATTGTCCTGTATTCCGGCAGCCAGATTGTGGTGTTCTATGGTTCCAATTCTTGGGCGTACACAAGACTTGGCAGGATTACGGACAAATCCACTGAAGAATTAGCGGAACTTTTGGGCAGTGGGGATGTGACAATCACATTGGAATTAAGGTAATCACAGACTACCGATGTTTGTCTCCAGACGGCTTAAAAACAGTTTTGCAGCTTTAGAAAAGACCTGATACTTTTTGGTAAAAAGGTATACGCTTGAGTAAAGCTGCGGGGACAAGGGGCGGAATGTCAGGGGATGACTGCCGGCAGTGTTGATCAGTTCGTCAATGCACAGGGCATAGCCAATCCCGGCCTCTACCATAAGACCGGCATTATAGATCAGGTTGTAGGTGGAGATAATATATGGTTTTGGCATGGCATCCGCAAAGTATGTGGTCAGGCGGTTGTTGTTGGAGGCCTGACTTGGCATGATCAGCGGGAGGTCAGCTAGATCCGAGAAAGAGATTTTTTCCTTGTCTGCAAGAGGGGAATCTTTTCGCATAAGGATGCCCCACGCTTCACGCAGCGGGAGTTTCCGATAATCGTAGCGGGGAGTAATTTCCGGCTCCAGTAAGAAGCCCATATCCAGAAGCCCCTTGTCCAGCCGTTCAATGATGGCATCCGCATTGCTGCTGAAAAAGTGGAAGCGGATGTCAGGATATTCTTCCTGAATCGACCGGATGATCTGCATGATGGAAAAAGTGGAGCGGTGTTCGCCGCAGCCGATATAGACATCGCCGGAAATGCTCTGTTCGTTTTCACGAAAGGCGCTTTCAGTTTTGTCCATCAGGGAAATGATCTCCTGGGCGCGGCCACGCAGAAATGTTCCTTCTTCCGTCAGGGTGACTTTTTTCCTACCGCGGATCAAGAGCTGTTTACCCAAGATTTCCTCTAAGTCCATCATTTGTTTGGATAGTGTAGGCTGGGAAATATGGAGATATTCAGCGGCTTTTGTAATGCTCTGTTCCTCAGCAACGGCGAGAAAATACTGTAGCAGGCGGGTTTCGATCATAGGGGATGCTCCTTTTATTCTTAAAATCTATCTAAATATATTTTATATAGTTTTTTGTTATTTTGCAATAAAAAATGAGGGGATCAGATTGAAAAATCAGAGATTTTTCAATCGCGAATTTGTGCCTGCGCATAGCGAACATAGTTCGCATTAAAGTTCGCAGGCTATGGGAAAGGCATGGTTATTAAAATGCAGAAAAAAACAACGATTTATCAGAGATTAACAGAAGAAGGCGTTGACTCTGCGATGCTGGAGCAGTACCGGCGTTATCAGGAGGCAGGGAACATACAGGGACAGTGTGGGCTGATCTGCCGTTTCCGAAGGGAAAAAAATGAAGAATTGAAAAAAGGAAAAGAACAGCTTGCCTGTCTGGACTATATGATTGCAAAGGTGGAAAATGCCATTGAAAAGTAAAAGATGCTGGTGGAAAAAAGCACTTTTGATGACAGCCATGTTGATCCTGCTGGTTATCATAATTGTCATAGTCATGTTTTGGAGGGTAATAAGAACGGCGGCCAGTGTGAAAAAGCTGGAGGATGGCCTGTATTCCATGGAATATCGGGGAGATTATCATTTTGATGGTTTTCTGGAAACCGGGGGTGCGTCTTCCGATCTGGCAGTAGCCGAGTATGTGATTGGGGATATTGCTTACGGACTGGTTGATCTTCACTTACAGGGTCATGGCTTTGGGTGCAGTACTATAGCTGCGGCGGGTGAGACGGGTGGAAGGCTGTATGGCCGTAATTTTGACTGGGGATTTTGCAACGCCATGATTGTGCGGACTGCGCCGCCGGACGGCTATGAGTCTGTTTCCACGGTCAATATGGATTTTTTGAACATAGGGCTGGAATCGCTTTCGGAAGACATGCGGATGCGTATTTTGTCGGCGGCGGCGCCTTATGCACCGATGGATGGAATGAATGAAAAGGGATTGTGTGTCGCTGTGCTGATGATTGAGGACCGGCCTGCCTTTTCGCAGGATACGGGAAAACCAGATCTGACAACAACCACAGCAGTCAGGCTTTTGCTGGACCGGGCAGCCAGTGTGGAGGAAGCGGTAGAACTGCTTTCCGAATATGACCTCCATGCATCGGCAGGAATGATGGTGCATTTTTCCATAGCGGATGCTTCGGGACGCAGCGTGGCAGTGGAATACATAGACAATGAAATGTGTGTTGTGGAAACGGATGTAGCAACCAATTTTTATCTGTCTGAGGGAGAAAAATATGGGATCGGGACAGAAGAATCACATATTCGGTACCAAATCCTGAATGTGCTTTTACAGGAACAAAAAGTTTTTAACATGGAAGATATAAGGGATGCGCTGAACAGCGTCAGCAAACATAATTTCGATTCCCCTTTTGCGTCTACGGAATGGAGCATTGTTTATAATCAGCAGACGGGAGAGGTTCTGTATTATCACAGAGAAAATTATGATACTGGTTATTCTTTTCGGTTGGAGAGGAAATAAAAAGATGAAAGAGATCATTTTTCAGGGGACGGATATGGTAAAAACATTTGGGGAGACAANNTGAGGGAGAAAAATATGGGATCGGCTCAGGAGAATCCCATATCCGGTATGAAATATTGAATGCTCTTTTACAAGAACGAAAAGCTTTTACCATGGAAGACATACGGGATGCGCTGGACAGTGTCAGCAAGCATAATTTTGA
>DLAA01000006.1:9401-59804 GCA_002493835.1 Lachnospiraceae bacterium UBA7060
CATGGGTTCCTCCGGTTCCGGCAAATCCACCTTTCTTTATGCAGTCAGCGGAATGGATCGGTTAAGCGGGGGACAGCTTTTTTATAAAGGAAAGCAGTCTTGTGATGAAATGATTGATATTGCACATGCGTCTGAAAAGGAGCTGACCCGTCTTAGGGCGGAGGATTTTGGGTTTGTGTTCCAGCGGTCCCATTTAGTCAGCAGTCTGACGTTGGAAGAAAATATACGCATGGCAGGTTTGATTTGTGGTTCCATGTCTGAAAAGGAGATTTGGGAGAAAACAGATGTCTTAATCCGTCAAATGTGTCTGGAAAAGGCGAAAGACAGACTGCCTGCACAGGTTTCCGGTGGGGAGGCGCAGCGGGCGGCTGTGGCAAGGGCTGTTATAGCAGGTCCAAGGATCTTGTTTGCGGATGAACCGACCGGAGCTTTGAACAAGGCAAACACAGAAGAAGTTCTGGATCTTCTGACAGCGCTTTATGCCCAGGGGCAGTCGATTCTGCTGGTGACCCATGACAGGGAGGCCGCCCTGCGCGGAAACCGCATCCTGTATCTGGAAGACGGCAGCATTGTTGGGGAATTGGAGTTAAGTCCTTATCAGGGAAAGGACAGGGAGAGAGAACAGAAACTTGCATCCTGGCTGGAGGGTTTTCGATGGTGAAAAAGTGTCAAATGCTGCTGTGGGCAGCATGGAGAAAGCAAAAAGGAAGTATTTGCGGAATTTTTTTGCTGGTGGCTGTTCTTTCCATGTGTCTGTTTTCCTCCCTGACGCTGTATGTCAGCGGCAGGCAGTCCGTAAAGGCGGAGATGGAACGTCTGGGATTTGGAAATCTTACCATATGGGTAAACGGGGGTAGGGAAGGTCTTGTGGAGGAAATCGAAAATATTACGGATGTGGAACGGGTGACATATCAGCCTCTTATCTTTTCCGGCTATGAGGTAAACGGCCGCTACTCCGATAATGAGGGGCAGCTTCTCTATCCGGACGGTTCGGTTCCTTACCGTTTCATTGATGAGGGCGGGAATGAGCTGCCTGTCCATGGATCAGGAATTTCCGGAGGCACTGGCACTGAGATTGTTCCGGGAACCGTTTACATTTCCCCGGCCATGAGGTCTGCCTTTGATGTGGAGATCGGGGACAGCGTTCAGTTTGAGTTGTCCCGAAAGGATGGTATTTACAGCCTGACCGTGGCAGGATACTTTGCGGACGGATTTATGGGAAGCTCCATGATTGACATGAAAAGCTTTCTGATTAGCAAGGATGATTATGCCGCCATGCAGGAAATGGTCCATGCCGCAGCGGATGTGGATGTACTGGGACGGGAAGGCGCCATGCTGCATATTTTTCAAAGTCAGGGAAGTCCGCTTTCAGCGTTGGATTTTCACAAGGCGATACAGGAAGATACGGATATATCCCTTTATACGGAATTTAGCTACAGGCAGGAGTCCATTTTGAATTATATGCTTTTATTGCAGGATATTCTCGTCGGATTTCTGATTGCCTTTTCCGCAGTTTTATTTTTGGTCTGCATGATCGTGACGGGGCACAGCTTATCCGCAGTGGTGGAACAGGATAAAAAAGACATGGCGGTCTTAAAGACTTTAGGGATGCCCGGAGAGGAAATCCGGAATGTGTATTTTTTGCTTTACGGGGGCGTTATCTTGATAGGGATGCTCTCTGGGCTTTTGTTTGCGGAAAGGATTGCGGACATGCTGGCCAGGGGGCTGGTGACCTCCACGGGAATGTTGGTTTCCGTAAAGCTGCCTTTTCTGTTCTGTTTTCTGCTGCTTATGGCGCATGTTCTGGTATTCGCGGTTTTTCTGGTTCTGCGGACGGGAAAGATACTGGAGGTTGCGCCTATGGAGAGCATTCGGGAAACGCCGGGGAGAAAAAAAGTACAAACGGCAATCCGCCGGCGGTTTCTGGGATGGGATATTGCCCTGCGGGAATTAAGATTTGAAAAGAAGAATTATATTGCATTGTTTCTGATCGCTGTATTTCTGGCAGCTTTTCTGGCGGTCATCGGGCGGATGGGAACATGGCTGGGGCCAAACGGGGAGGGGCTGATGAATGCTTTTAGCGTGGCGGACCATGACCTGGGGATACAGCCTTTTAACCGGGATGTGCCCATGGACGAGATTGAACGGGTCATAGAATGGTATTCTCCTATCCGGGAAAGGTATGAACTGGCCATGGAGAGCGTCACGGTAAACGGGCAGGAATATGAGGCGAATGTGCTGAATGATACAGACTGGTTCCATATCTTAAGCGGGCGTGTCTGTGACGGGGACAGCATTCTGATTACGGATACCGTTGCAAATGAATTGCAGCTTTCCATAGAGGATACCGTGAAGGTGGCAGCAAACGGACGCAGTGGGGACTATCAGGTGTCCGGGATCTACCAGTGTGCAAACGGCATGGGAAGCAATATCGGCATGAGCATGGAGGGTTACTCCCAAATAGGCGATATTACCGGTTATATCTGGTGTTACCACTACATTTTGGAAAATGGGAATATGCGGGACTTTGCAATGGGATATTTACAGGAGCATTATCGTGGGACCTCAGTCCATACCAACAGTTGGTCGGGGCTTAATGGAATCGTCTTTTTGATGCATATCCTGATCTTGGCGCTTTATCTGATTGCTGCAGTGTTCATCCTTGTATCGGTGGCGCTCATCTCCGGAAAGCTGCTGCAGGCTGAGACGGTCTTTTGCATTGCGCTTTCTGACTGTGGCAGCGGCAGGGACGGCAGCAGGGATTCTACTCTCTGCCCTGACTGCTGACGGGATGATCGGGGAGGTATTCCGGCCAATGAACATGAAAAAGAACAGACTGATTATTTTGGCTGCGACAGTTACCCTTGGCCTGACAGTGCTTTCCGGCTGCGGGGCAGGAGCGGAAGATCCGGGGGAGCCGCCTGCGGAAGTGGTAAACGGGGAAAACAGGAATACGGAAAGCAGTGGTTCAGAGATCGCAGATACAGAAAATAATACCGTAGGGGGCGGGGAAAATACCGTCATGGATGACGCAGAAAGCGGGGATATGATGAAGATGGCGGGTTTGTGGCGCAGAGTATCAGGGGAAATTACACCAGAGATGACGAACAGACCATTACGGATGTAAAGACCGGCGAACTGTATCTGTTAAACGGCGGACAGCTTCGATTCTATTTCAAGGATATAGAAGGGGCAAATATCACCGCCACGCCCATAGGATATTATACGGATGTGGAGGGATTGACAGAAGCCGTGCAGGAAGCCTATACATCCAATCTGGATGATACATGGGGCGTGGATGTATATTTTTGGATCACTAAGACCTTAGAATAATGGAAGGAGGTACTATATGATTTACAGAAAATTTCAGGGTATTCAGTTATCCGGTCTGGGGCTTGGCATGATGAGCCGCTAGGCAAAGAAGAATTTGATGCAGTGGTAAAATATGCGGATGAGGAGACGAAGAAGGGAGGACTTCCCTGTACGGCTTGCCATTACTGCACCAGCCATTGTCCGAAGGGGCTGCCCATACCGGAGCTGCGAGCAGGTCTGTCCCCAGCAGATTAAAATATCCGAAATGATGGGGGATTTCACTTCCATGATTGGTATGTATCGACGAGATGGCTGACTGGAAGCAATATCGTACGAATGGTGCATTTGCATATCTGATGCAGATGAAGGAGCAGGGAATTGTAAAGCACATCGGTCTGTCCTCCCATACCCCGGCCGCGATTCAGAAGGTATTGGATGAGCGGTCTGCCATATACAGCTGCGCGGCATGGCTATTACCGAAACTATTAATGAACTGTAGCGCCCGAAGAATTTTAATGGTACAATTTTGGTGAAAGTAACAGCAGTGTGCAGGCGGTTCGTGAGATAAATAAGACAGCATTGAGAGGCACTGCGCAGTATGTAAATTTGGGAGAATAAAGAAATGCCACAGCACACAATTCCTCCGATCTATGACAATACTTCTAAAATTTTGATATTGGGAAGCTTTCCCTCGGTGAAATCCCGGGAACAGCAGTTTTTCTACGGCCATAAGCAAAACCGTTTCTGGCGCGTCATGGCACAGGTGCTTAATTGTGCGGTGCCGGAGGATATTCCAAAGAAGCGTATGATGCTCCTTGCGCATCATGTGGCAGTGTGGGATGTGATTGCCAGCTGTGAGATCACAGGCTCTTCGGATGCCAGTATCCGGGATGTGGTGCCAAACGACCTGTCGCCGATTTTGTCCTGTGCGGATATCCGCGCAATCTATACAAACGGCGGCAAGGCAGGAGCGCTCTACAGGAAATATATGTACCCGGTGATCGGCCGGGAGGCGTGTACGCTGCCGTCCACCAGTCCTGCCAATGCGGGATATTCGCTGGAAAAGCTGGTAGAGGCGTGGCAGGTGATAAGGGAGGTGCTGGAATGCCGTTAGTTTTATGCATTGCAAACGCTCCATGCAGAGCCTGAGGACGCTGCATGGAGGAAATACCGCAACGCCGGTGTCCTCAGACTTTGCATCCTGACTGAGTAAAAATCAGATCTGCTCGGTGCAGATACAATAATCGAAGGAGCAAAGTAGAATGAAAAACTTAATAAAAGATTTAAAAATGTTTCTGATTTTGTGGAGTACCCAGTCCTTGTCACAGCTTGGAAGTGCCATGACGAATTTTGCGCTGACGCTGTGGCTGTATGAACAGACGGGTTCCGCATTACAGACGGCGCTTTTGTCAGTGTGCAGCTATGCACCCTATGTAGTTACGAGCATCTTTGCGGGCGCGCTCAGCGACAGATGGGACAAGAAAAAGGTGATGCTTGTCTGTGATACGCTGGCAGCATGCTGCTCTGTGGCCGTTCTAATGTTACTGAAGGCGGACCTTCTGCGTCCTGTCCATATGTATATTCTGAATGCCATAAACGGCCTGATGAATACGGTGCAGCAGCCGGCGGGCGATGTGGCGATGACCATGATCACGCCCAAAAAGTATTATCAAAAGACAAGCGGCATGCGGTCTTTTTCCAACTCACTCGTGACGATTCTGCATCCCTTGTCTGCCACGGCGCTGTTTGCTTTTGCCGGGATGGACATCGTCATTTATGTGGATCTTACAACATTTGCGATTGCGTTTCTGGCGCTGCTGTTTGGGATCAGGCTTTCCCCTGTGGAGAGAGAGGAGCAAGCGGCGAAGGAACCTGTTTTGGAGGCAGTGAAGACAGGACTTTCCTGGCTGTGGGACAATAAGCTGGTGCTGGTATTGATTTTGTTTCTGGCAGGCGTCAATTTTGTGGCGTCTGCTTTTGATGCCGTACTTCCTGCACTGGTGCTTCCGAGAGAAAACGGCGGCGAGATGGTGTTGGGAATGGTCAACGCCTGCGCAGGAATTGCGATGATGATTGGCAGTCTGGTCGTGACGCTGCTGCCGGCGCCGAAAAACCGCGTCCGTGTCATTTATTTGACGATGCTTTTTTCCCTGGGAACAGAAAATTTCCTGCTGGCTTTTACAGAGGCGCCGTTTCTGTGGTGTGTGGGACAAATCATAGGCTGGCTTTTAGTGCCCGTGATGAGCGCGAACCTGGACGTTATTTTACGGACGACGATTCCAGTCGATATGCAGGGACGGGTGTATTCCTGCAGAAATACGCTGCAGTTTTTTACCATTCCGATCGGTATGTTCGCGGGCGGCTTTATGGTGGATCAAGTCTGTGAACCGATGATGGCGTCAACTGACGGCAAAATGCTGATCCGGTTGTTTGGCAGCGGGAAAGGGTCGGGCGCGGCTATGATGATGTTTATTCTCGGTGTGCTCGGCGTTGTGATCTGTCTGGGATTTGGGAGAATTCTGCGCAGATACAGTTATGCGGAGAGCAGATGATAAAAAAAGTACAAAGGGGCGGACGTTTGCTCCGCCCTTTCACAATATAAGACAGTGCAGGAGGATAGCAGAATGATTTTACTGGTAGTCGATACACAAAAGGGTATTACAGATGAAAGACTGCATCACTTTGAGCAGTTTCGGGACAATATCAAGACACTGATCTTTGAGGCAAGAGAAAACGGGGTGGAGGTTGTGTATGTCAGGCATGACGACGGACCGGGCACGGGGTTTTCCGTGGGGGATGACGAGTTTGCAATCTTTGAAGAATTTGCGCCAAGGAAGGGCGAGCGTATTTTTGACAAAACAGTAAACAGTGCGCTCCATGAATCCACAGGACTTGCCACATATTTGTCAGAGAAAGAAGAAAAGCAGATTATGGTGGTGGGACTGCAGACGGATTTTTGCATTGATGCGACGATCAAGAGCGGTTTTGATCTCGGTTATCAGATGATTGTGCCGGCATATGCCAATTCTACTTTTGACAATGCGTATATAAAAAAAGAGGTTTCCTATCACTATTACAATGAGTTTATCTGGCCAAAGAGATATGCAAAGTGTGTTTCCATGAAAGAGGCAGCAGCACTGCTGCGCGGTGTGGTGCGTGTGGCGGCGGCCATCATCTGTGATGATATGAAGGCGCCGTCTAAGATTTTTGCTACGGCAAAAGGCTACGGAGAGTTTCAGGGGAAATGGGAGTTCCCGGGCGGCAAGATTGAGGTCGGGGAGCAGCCGGAGGATGCACTGCGCAGGGAGGTCAGGGAAGAGCTGGATACAGAAATTTTGGTGGGCGATTTTATCACCACGATTGAGTATGATTATCCCGCTTTTCACCTCTCCATGGACTGCTTTTTGGCGCAGGTAAAGAAAGGCAGCCTGGTGCTCCGGGAAGCGAAAGAATCCAGATGGCTTGCGAAGAATGAGTTGTATGAGGTGGCGTGGCTGCCGGCTGACCTGTCATTGATAGAGATGATAGAGAAAAGAATGTAAAAGACAGTGCGATCGGCGTGTTTTCCCAATTACAAAATTAACAGTGCATAGAGCGGCAAAATCTGCTATACTGGATGCGCAGGCACGGCGACGAAGGAAATGGGGGTACCGAGTATGAAATACAAAGTTTTACTTATGGGCAATAACAAAATGATAATCAATGAATTTTTTACTTATATGGATAACAATTTCGAGTGTGTCAGCACTTCTGACCGCTATGATGATATTATCAATCATGTGAAATACATACATCCGGATGTGCTTGTCTATTGTCTGCACGGAGAAAATCCGGATGATTTGAAACGGTTTGTCAATGTGGAGCGGAGCATTGAGGAGGAGAGGATCCCGATTGTGGTCGTGGGGGACGATGA
Source organism: Lachnospiraceae bacterium UBA7060 (assembly GCA_002493835.1). Taxonomy (GTDB): domain Bacteria; phylum Bacillota; class Clostridia; order Lachnospirales; family Lachnospiraceae; genus UBA3282. The sequence goes on from DLAA01000006.1 coordinate 16,627, forward strand.
AGACTGCCGTCAGTTTGAAAATATTGCAAATTCGGTGGAGGCGAGAATGTTTCACAGGCCTCTGTCCAACCAGATGTTAGAGGAGGGAATCATCAAGTTCCTGAAAGAAAAACGTCCAGAAGCAGGCCAGGAGAAACGCTCTGTTACAGTGACAGAGAGCACTTTAAAGACAGAGGACGTCATGCGCGTGGCGGAGGAACTTCTCGCGCAGCTTGCAAAAGAGGAGGAGAAGGAAAAGAGGGCGCGGGCAGAAGCTGCGAAGAGAAAGCATATTTTGATTGTGGACGACGATAGCAGTGTTCTTAAGCTCCTCAAAGGGTATCTGGCGGAGCGATATGATGTGGCTACAGCGATCAGCGGTAAGATTGCTCTTAAGTTTTTAGAGACAAAGAAGACGGATATGGTACTTTTAGATTATGAGATGCCGGTGGATAATGGAGCGGCTGTCCTGGCTAGAATCCGGGAAAATCCTAGGACGAAAAATCTGCCGGTAGTATTTCTCACGGGGGTGACAGACAGACGAAAAATTATGGAAGTTGTAGCGATGAAGCCCCAGGGGTATCTCACAAAACCAATTGACATGGAAAAGTTATCCTCTACCATCAAGGGTGTTTTGCGTTGAGGCGGCGTATTGTTGAGGGAGAACGGCTATGGGGATCATTGATGACGAACTGAAACTGACTGATTTGATAGATATGGAAATTCTCCAAAAGATACAGGATGCTTTCTCAGATATTTCTGGGATTGCTTCGCTGGTTACGGATGCGAGAGGTAATATTTTGACAAAACCTTCCGGATTTTCGAATTTTTGTGAGAACTATGTCAGAAATACGGAGATAGGAAGAAAACGCTGCGAGGATTGTGACAGACTGGGTGCGGAGAAGGCCAGAAAAGCCGGCGTTTCCTGCGCCTATTATTGTCATGCGGGGCTGGTGGCCTTCGCTTCGCCCATCATGGCCCATGGGCAAATGGTAGGCTGTTTTGTAGGAGGCCAGGTGTCTACCATACCACTGGATGAAGAAAAATTGCGGAAGGTGGCGGAGGAGATCGGCTCTGATCAGGAGGGAATGCTTTGCGCCGCAAAGGGCATCAGGATTGTGGACAAAAAATCCATCGAAAAAGTTTCAAACGCTCTCTATACCATTGCCAATATCCTCTCTGAAATCGCATACAGCAAGTATGAAGTAAATTTAAAAAATATGGAGCTGCGGAAGAGTTCCAATATGAAATCCGATTTTCTGGCGAATATGAGCCATGAGATCCGCACACCTATGAACGCGGTAATCGGTATGGCAGAGATGGTACTTCGAGAGGATCTTTCTCCTACGGCCAGAGAATATGTCGGGCAGATCAAATCATCGGGACAAACACTATTGACAATTATCAACGATATTTTGGATTTCTCGAAAATTGAATCAGGCATGATGGATATCAGCGATGTGGAGTATGAGCCTATGTCCATGATCAACGATGTATCTAATATTATTATGACGCGTATCGGCAGTAAAGATTTGGAACTTACAGTGGATGTCAATCCGGATTTACCTATAGGACTTTATGGTGATAATATCCGGATTAAACAGATTATGGTAAATCTGGCGAACAATGCGGTCAAGTTCACGAAGATGGGAAATGTCAATATAAAGATTGATTTCTGGCAGACTTCGGATGATATGATAGAGCTGCTTGTTGCGATTACCGATACTGGGAGCGGTATCAAAGAGAGTGACATGGGTAAACTTTTCCGATCTTTTCAGCAGCTTGACAGTAAGAGAAATCGGAATATTGAAGGTACAGGCCTCGGACTGGCTATATGTAAGCAGCTTGTGACGCTGATGAACGGGAAGATGCATGTGGACAGTGAATACGGCAAGGGATCTACTTTCTCCTTTGTTGTTCCGCAGAAGGTGACGGATAACCAGCATTCCGTTGAAAAGTTGGCGGATAAGGTGTCTGCAGCAGGGTTGATTCAGAGTGAATATATTGCACAGGAGCTGGCAGGAGATATGAAAAAGCTGGAAGTCTCTTATGTGCAGCTGGAATCTGAGGAGGACTTAAACTGGGTAAAGGATCACAATATCAATTACCTTTTTGTGGAGCAGCCGCTGTTTACGGAGGCCTTGCAGTATTTTTTGAAGCTCAATCCGGAAATTAACGGAGTGCTTTTGACAAACTATCGTTCCGTGCGCACTTACGATTTGCCGAATCTTAGCGTGGTTAAGAAACCGCTCTACATTTTGGGGCTTGCCAATATCTTTCAAGGCCGGGAGGACACTGCGGCTTTCTCTATGATGGAGGCGGAAGATTTTGATTTTGAAGCGCCCACAGCTGAGATTTTGGTGGTGGATGACAACGCAATTAACCTGACGGTGGTAAAAGGTCTTCTTGGACCTCTTCAGATGAGGATAGATACGGCGTTAAGCGGGAAAGATGCGGTTTTGAAGGTCACGGATAAACATTATGACATCATTTTCATGGATCACATGATGCCTGAAATGGACGGTGTGGAGACAACCAGGGTGATACGCCGTATGCTGGGGGAAAATGGTCAGGTACCGATCATTGCACTCACGGCCAATGCGGTGGAAGGAACGGCGGAAATGTTTATCAGCGAGGGTATGAATGATTTTGTGACGAAACCCATTGAGATGCGCGTTATTGTCTCAAAACTCCGCAAGTGGCTGCCATCGGATAAGATCGAGAAGAGGAAGCACAAGAAAAAGAACAATATGGCGATTCGAAGCTCGCAAAGAGACGAAAGCGTATCGCAGACAACGACAGATATTGTTATTGAAGGCCTGGATGTACAGACAGCCATGGCTTTTCTGGGGAATGAAGATCTTTTCTGGTCTGTGGTCAAAGAATATTATCGTGTAATTGATAAAAAATGTGCACTCATTCAAGAGTACGAAGAGAAAGAGATGTGGAAAGAATACACGGTGGAGGTACATGCTCTTAAGAGTGCCTCAAGGCAGATTGGTGCGACGGATCTGGCACAGACGGCTGAGCAGATGGAAGCCGCCGGCAATGCCGGAAACGGGGCTCTGATACACAAAATTACGCCAGGTATGCTGGAGGAATATATGTTTTATAAAGGAATTCTGGCGCCTTATTTTGTCAAGGAGGAGGAAGCGCAGAGCGGCCGGGAGGCAAAGGACAGCGAGCTGGAGGAGCTATTTGCGCAGATGACGGAAGCTTTAGAGAATCTGGATATGGATGCCATGGAGAAGGTTGTGAAAGATATGGGACAGTACTCTTACAACGATACGCAGCGCAGCATTTTTGAGAAGTTGAAAAATGCTGTGGAGGATATCGACACAGAAAAATGTGAGGAGATCGTTGCAGAGTGGAAAAGTGCATTGGTAAAATAGTATAAATGTATATTATTCATATTTTATTCTTTAATAACGTGAAAAAATGAATAATTATTCTTTACTTCTGTGAGGGGCCGTGATAAAATGGAGCGAGTACAGACGTGGAGAAGGAAAGGAAGATAGAGAGATGGCAGAGTGGGCAGCGGATTTCTATAAATGTTTTATCAGGGAAGACCGCTACAAGCTTCTTTTGAGCGGCGTTGGCGTGACGATTAAAGTATCTCTTCTGGCGGTCATTTTCGGTATTTTGATTGGTATGCTGATTGCCATGTGTAATTTGTCAAATAAAAAAGTGCCCCGGTTTATCGGTGGTGTCTATACGGATGTGATTCGGGGGACACCGTCGGTTACACAGCTTATGATTATTTATTTTGTTATTTTTGCGTCTGTGCAGATTGACAAATGGATTATAGCAGCCATTGCTTTCGGTGTCAATTCCGGTGCGTATGTGTCTGAAATTATCCGTGCGGGTATTCTTTCTATAGATAAAGGCCAAACGGAGGCGGGAAGGTCGCTGGGGCTTTCTGCATTTCAAACGATGAGCAGGATTGTTGTGCCGCAGGCTGTAAAGAATATTTTTCCCGCATTATGTAATGAATTTATTGTGCTGATTAAGGAGACCGCTATTGTCGGTTATGTGGGCTTGATGGATATCCAGAAGGCAGGAGATTTTATCAAGAGCGCTACTTATATTGCTTTTATGCCGCTCATCGGGACGGCGGTTATTTATTATGTGCTGATCAAGATATTGACTTTGGCTCTGCGCAGAGTGGAGCTGAGGCTGCGGAGGGCGGATGCCAGATGATGTGTGCAAGAAGAGCTTCTAAAGCTCAGCAGCATTGGCTGCTTCGCAAAGTCAGCATAGCTGACTTAGAAGCGCTAATCTCACACAGGAGAATGCCGGGAAAAGAGGCATTCTCTGTTTAGGGAGAGAACTATGATTAGAGTGAAAAATCTACATAAAAAATTCGAAGATCTGATGGTGTTGAATGGGATTGACGAGCATATCACCCAGGGGGAAGTGGTTGTGGTGATCGGACCTTCGGGATCCGGTAAAAGTACTTTTCTGAGATGTCTGAATCTTTTGGAAACAGTTACCGAGGGTGAAATCTATGTGGATGACGAGCTGATCACAGCGCCGAAGGTGAATGTGAACCAGGTGCGGCAGAAAATGGGTATGGTGTTTCAGCAGTTCAATCTGTTTCCCCATTTGTCCATTATGGATAATATTACGCTGGCGCCGGTGCTTCTTAAGAAGATGACGAAGGAGGAGGCCAGAAAGCGCGGGCAGGAGCTTTTGGAGCGTGTTAATCTGGGGGAGAAGGCGAATGCTTATCCGGCACAGCTTTCGGGAGGACAGAAGCAGCGCGTAGCGATTGCAAGAGCGCTCGCTATGGATCCGGAAATCATGCTTTTCGATGAGCCCACGTCGGCGCTTGACCCGGAGATGGTAGGGGAAGTGCTGGACGTCATGAAGGATTTGGCGAGGTCAGGCATGACAATGGTGATAGTCACGCACGAGATGGGATTTGCCAGAGAGGTGGCATCACGTGTGCTTTTCATAGATCAAGGCGTAGTCATGGAGAGCGGCACGCCGGAGGAAATCTTCAATAATCCAAAGAATGAGCGGATGAAAAACTTCCTGAGCAAAGTATTAGTGTGAAGCTCGCGTGCAAGGAAATAGAAAAAGAAAAGTTTCCGAGAGTGCACGGTGAGTTTACATAACTATTTAAGCGATAAAAGCACGAGGAGGAGAAATGTTATGAAAAAAGCGACAAAGTTACTGACAATGACGCTTGCCATGGTTCTGACGGCATGTGCTCTGACGGCCTGCGGCGGCGGTTCTTCGAAGGGAGATACACTCACCTTTGGCACAAACGCGGAGTTTCCGCCCTTCGAGTATGTTACCTCAAGCGGTGTGATCGGAGAGTATGACGGCATCGACATGGCGATTGCGAATCAGATTGCTGAGGGAAACGGTATGACGGCGGCAATAGAAAATATGGAGTTTGATTCACTTTTAGTGGCTCTTCAGAATGGTCAGATTGACGCAGTCATCGCAGGTATGACGGCGACGGATGAGAGAAGGGAGACGGTGGATTTTTCCACACCCTACTATACGGCGACGCAGGTTATGATTGTGAAGGAAGATTCCGATATCACTGCAGCGTCGGATATGGCTGACAAGAAAATCTGTGTGGTACAGGGTTACACCGGCGAGGTATGTGTGCAGGATATGGGATATAGCTATGAGGCCTTCAAGAAGGGGACAGAGGCGATTATGGAGTTGACTAATGGCAAGTGTGACGTAGTCGTGATCGATTCTGCTACCGCACAGAAGTATGTAAATGATAACGAGGGTTTGAAGATCGTGGAAGATCCTTCCGCATTTGAGTCTGAGGAATACGCGATCGCAGTGCAGAAGGGCAACACAGAGCTGCTTGATAAGATCAATAAGTCTATTGAGAAAATGATTTCCGACGGTACGGTCAATGAGCTGGCTGTAAAGTATACGGAGGAAGCGACTGCGGAATAGAAACACGATAGTGTATGGGAAGGCATATAAATAAAGAGGCAGGGCGGCCGTGAGATGAAGAACATCTTACGGCCGCTTGTGCGTATAAGCAGAGTCAGAAGCCCCCTGCTTAATGATATGCTTGACGCGGCGCACTTTCTCGTAGTAGTATAGTAAAGTAACTGTTAAATTTTACAGAAATGAGGCTTAAATGAAAAACGTGTGGGAGAAATGGACGGGCATAAGCCTTGTCAAAAGAATTGCAGCGGGGCTGGCGATTGGTGTGGTTCTGGCTCTGGTGGTGCCGGGAGCATCCGGCATTGGTGTGCTGGGTGATGTGTTTGTGGGAGCACTGAAGGGAATTGCACCGCTTCTTGTATTTTTTTTGGTGATGAGCTCGCTTTGTAATGCGGGTAAGTCACACGGCGGTGTTATTCGTACAGTCATTATTTTGTATATGTTCAGCACGATACTGGCGGCGGTGATCGCAGTCATTGCCAGTATGGTCTTCCCGGTGGAAATGGTGCTTGTAGATGCGGCTTCGGATGCGGCTGCTGCGCCCAGTGGCATTGTTGAGGTCTTGAGTACCCTGTTGATGAATGTGGTGAAGAATCCTGTAGATTCTCTGGTAAATGCGAATTATGTAGGTATTTTGGCGTGGGCGGTACTCTTGGGCGTGGCATTCCGCGGCGCGGGAGAGGTGACAAAAAAATCGCTGGGAGATATCTCGGATGCGATTTCCAGAGTGGTAGTGGTGATTATTAACTTTGCTCCCTTTGGTGTGCTGGGACTTGTATACACCAGTGTGACGACCAGTGGGCTGGAAGCATTCACGGTGTACGGCAGACTGCTTATTCTGCTGGTGGGCTGTATGCTGTTCATCTATTTTGTAACCAATCCGATTTTAGTGTACTGGTGTATCAGAAAGAATCCTTATCCGCTGATCTTTAAGTGTTTAAAACAAAGTGCGATCACAGCCTTCTTTACCAGGAGTTCGGCAGCCAATATACCTGTCAATATGAAGATTTGTGAGGAGATGGGGTTGGATAAGGACACCTACTCTGTGACTATTCCGCTGGGTGCAACCATCAATATGGACGGCGCGGCGATCACTATCACGGTCATGACTATGGCGACGGCTTTCACTATGGGAATCAGTGTGGATATCCCCACGGCGATTGTTTTAAGTCTGCTGGCGGCTCTTTCCGCCTGTGGAGCGTCCGGCGTAGCCGGCGGTTCCTTGCTGTTAATTCCACTGGCATGTTCGCTCTTTGGTATCCCGGATTCTGTGTCCATGCAGGTTGTCGCAGTGGGCTTTATCATCGGTGTGATTCAGGATTCCGTGGAGACGGCGCTCAACTCGTCTTCTGATCTGCTTCTGTCCGCTTCTGCTGAGTTCAGGCAGTGGAGACTGGAAGGGAAAGAAATAAAATTTTAAATAATATTATGAGGAGGAAAATTATGAAAAAGAAACTGGCAATGGTGTTACTGGCAGCAATGACAATGGGTGCGGCATTCACAGGCTGCGGCGGTGCCAAGGAGACGGCGGCGGATGGGGCGGCAAATGCAGCTGCAGATGAAACCGCAAGTGGATCAGCAAATGCAGACATGGTGTACGCGGTGGAGGCTGGTTCCGCCGGAGAGGAAGCTGCACAGGAGAAAGGTTTTAAAACGAATGCAGTGGCTTCCCAGGCGGATGCGCTGATGGAGGTTGCCTCCGGCACGTCGGATGCGGCAATCATCGATCTGCTGATGGCGGGGGCCATGATTGGGGAGGGAACCAGTTACCCGAATCTGGTACATACGGATGAACTGACCACCGAGGAGTACGGTGTGGGCTGTCGCAAGGGATCTGATCTTGCGTCCTATATCAATGCCGTATTTGGGGAGAGTTATGCAGACGGTTCCATGCAGAAGACGGCGGAAACTTACGGTGTGCAGGAGGCGGTTGTGGAGCAGAAGGCATCTGAGTTTACGGCATCCGCTGCTGACAGTGATGTGGCCTATATTCAGGGTAAGGGCTCATTGATCGTGGGTATCACGGAGTTTGAGCCCATGGATTATAAGGATGATTCTGGTGAGTGGATTGGTTTTGATGCGGACATGGCGCGCATTGTGGCAGATAAACTTGGTGTGGAGGCTCAGTTCGTGGTGATTGACTGGGACAACAAGATCATGGAGCTGGATTCCAAGAATATTGACGTGGTCTGGAACGGCATGACGCTGACCAATGAAGTCAAAGAATCCATGGAGTGTACCAACGCTTACTGCAATAACGCACAGGTGGTTGTAGTATCCGGAAAATAGCAGCGCGAAAAGTGCTTCTAAAGACGTCCCGCCATAGGACAGGACGCCAAGAAGCGTTTCACCAATTGCGGAGTTTTGCATCGGAGTATGAGGGAGAGTAAGATATGTTCTTTAGTGTTACACAATCGCTGTTAGACGGTCTTTGGACCAGTTTTCAGATCTTTATATTGACGCTGGTCTTTTCACTGCCTTTCGGACTGATTCTGGCATTCGGCGAGATGAGCCGGTGGAAGCCTCTGCGCGGATTGATACAGGTGCTGGTGTGGATCATACGCGGCACGCCGCTGATGCTGCAGCTTATTATTATTTTTTACGGACCGGGGCTGTGGCTGGGACATAATATCTGGAGCGGCAGCGAGGCCGGACGGATCACGGCCACGGTAGTGGCCTTCAGCATCAATTATGCCTGCTATTTTTCGGTTATTTTTCGGGGTGGAATCGAAGGAGTTCCCGTGGGACAGAGAGAGGCGGGCGAGGTGCTGGGCATGACAAAGAGTCAGATTTTTTTCAAGGTCACGCTTTTACAGATGGTGAAGCGCGTGGTGCCGCCCATGTCTAACGAGATTATTACATTGGTGAAAGACACGTCCCTGGCAAGGATCATAGCGGCCTATGAGCTTACTTTTGCGGGATATTCTTTTATGAAAAGTGATGGAATTACCTGGCCGCTCTTTTACACGGGTGTGTTTTATCTGGTGTTTGGAGGTATTTTGACATTGCTGTTTAACTATATTGAGCGCAGACTGGATTATTTCAGATAGGGGGGCAAAGATGGCTGTTTTAGAGGTAAAAAATATCGGTAAACATTTCGGCCTTACCAGAGTGCTTGACGATGTGAGCTTTGATCTGGAAGAGGGGAATGCGCTGGCGATTATTGGTTCCTCCGGCTCTGGAAAGACGACGCTGCTTCGCTGTCTGAACTTTTTGGAGACGCCAGACCACGGTTCCATCACGGTGCGGGGGGAGACGCTGTTTGACGCTGATCATCCCGTAAAAGGGCAGGAGAAAGATCTGCGTACCAAGAGGCTGCATTTCGGCATGGTATTTCAAGCTTTCCATCTTTTTCCACAGTATACGGCATTGGAGAATGTGATACTGGCTGAGAAGCTTCTGGCGAAAGAGCGGCCGGATTTTAAGCAGAATAAAAAAGATATTGTTGCAAAGATTGAGAGCCATGGGAAGGCATTATTGGAGCAGATGGGTCTCGGCGAGCGCATGGCGCATTATCCACACCAGCTTTCCGGCGGGCAGCAGCAGCGTGTGGCGATTGCAAGAGCGCTGGCATTACAGCCGGATATTCTCTGTTTTGATGAGCCAACTTCTGCTCTGGATCCGGAACTTACCGGGGAGGTGCTCAAGGTGATCAGGGAGCTGGCAAACCGGCGCATGACCATGATCATCGTGACGCACGAGATGAGCTTTGCAAGAGATGTGGCGGATCAGATTATTTTTATGGACGACGGTGTAATCGTGGAGCAGGGCGATCCTAGAGAGGTGATGGACCATCCGAAGGAGGAGAGGACAAGACAGTTTTTGACGAAATATTAATATAAAGGGAATACAATGATATAATAGGAAAAGTCCTTACAGGACAAAGGAGCACTGCATAGCGGCAGGCGGTTGTTTAAGTAATTCTTAAATATACCCAAATGGAAGCCAACCGCTTGTCGCAGTGCTTCTTTTTTGCGCCTATATTATAGACATAAGTGCGTTAAATGTCAACATCGCTTTCTGCGCATTCCAAGCTCGCGGTCTCCGTTCCACTCCGGTCCGCGCAAAGCAGACATCCCCCGGATGTCTTGCGCCTCGTCATAAAGCGTCATAGCCCGTCTTGCATGCAAGCATGCATCCTGGCTCTGCCGCTTTCTGACTCTGCTTATCGCGGAAATACTACCTTTTTTATGAAAAGTACCATAGTATCTGTCATAAATGCGTGGTATGGTCTGAGTAGGATCTGCAGAAGGGAGGGATTTGGAGTGACAAGTGTGCTGAAAAAGATTCCCGTACGAAAAATTTTGCGGGAGAAGGGGAAGAGTTTTTGCGTGATGGCGGCGGTGTTTTTTACGACAGTGCTGTTCGTGATCGTGTTCTCCACGCTGTTTTTTGTCAAGGATGCGGCGGAGGAGATGCTGCGGATGTCGTCGCCTATGTTGATGGATGCGATCATCCACGTTTCAACGGAAGAGTATGAGAGGATCTGCGCAAACCAGCGGGTGGCGGAGGCGGATACAGATGTTATCATTGCCAGAACTCCTTTCTCTCCCAGTACTGGTATGGGAGATGAGCCGCTTATATACTCCGGGAAGCAGATGGCGCGGTGGATGCGTTATTATCCGGAAGAAGGACGGATGCCTAAGAAGGGCAACGAGATCGTGATGTCTGATCAGTATTTGCGGCAAAGAGGGCTTACCTACAGAGAAGGTATGACGATTGATCTGACGTTCACGTATCTGAACGAGGATGAAATCACGGAAGCGTTTACGGTAGTTGGTGTATACAAGAAAGCTCTGCAGCCGTACAATGCGATACTGGTGTCGCACGATTTCTATGAGAAAGCCTGTGCTTACTGGGTGCGGCACGGCTTGGACCCGGAGGACGAGGCGAACCTGCAGGCAGGCGTTTTTTTTCCTTCCCGCAGCAATCTCAGAAAGCAGGCAGCCTTGCTGATCACGGAAGCGGAGGTTGATCTGGAGGAAGGTGAAATGGTTTTAAATGATGTTTCTCTGCTTGACAGTTTCGGCATAGATACCTGGGCAGCGCTGCTTTTGATGATTTTTCTGGTCATGTGGCTGGGGTATCTGTTTATCTCCAATATTTTTCATCTTTCCGTGATCGGTGATGCCAGATTCTTTGGAAAGCTTTCTACCAATGGAATAACAAAGAGAGAGATTCAGAAATTGATCCGCAGACAGAATAATTGCTTGTTTCTGACAGCAGCCGTTCCAGCGCTTGTGGCGGGATGGTTTTTTTCGGCAGCCGTTCTGCCTGGTATATTAAGCACATTTATGACGATACAAGTCAGAAAAAGCAGCAATGCACTAATTTTCGTACTGGCCTTTGTGTTTTCTTATCTGACAGTGCGGGTCAGTGAGCGGAAACCTGTAAAGCTTGCGAAAAGTGCTTCTCCCATAGAGATGAAAAAGTATATGGGCAGATTAAAGAGGGTGAAAACCGCGGATGACGGCGATTGTCTGAAAAAATTTACAGTACGGCATTTTAAGAGTGATAAGGCAAAGGTGTGGAAGGTGTGTGTCTCCATCACTGTGAGTGTTCTGCTTGTCAATGCCTTTTATGCGGTGACGGAGGGATTTGACACAGAGGCGTACGTGGATGAGAAGCTGGATGCGGACTATATTGTGGCGAAGGAGTCTGTGTTTACGAGTCCGGCTTTAAATTCCGTCTCCTACGAACGGACGCAGGCTGCGGAAATTGCAGCGTATCGGGAACTTCCCGGAATCAAAGCGTGCGGCGGTGCGAGTATGACACAGATTTGTCTTTTGCCCACGGAGGCGGAGTGGCAGTCTTTTTCAAAGATCTGGGGAGAGAACGCTTATGAAAATCCTGGTAAAATGTGGACGTACGCGATTGGGTTGGATGATATGATGGTGCAGAGGCTTGCACCCATAAGGGGAACCATTGATCTGGAAGAATTCCGCACGGGGAAATATATATTGATGGATCCAATCATGGGCGACGACAATACACAGAGGATGGCGTGCTATGAGCCGGGAGATACAGTGAAGGTTCCTTTCCGGAGCGGGGAAGTGGAAACTTACACGGTGATGGCGATTGTGGAAGGACTGCCGGATTCCCTGGCATTTCCAGGAAGATTTTGGGGCAGCAATGTCTATCTGCCCATGGAAGAGTGGCAGAAAAAGGAAATACGGAACGACTATTACCTGTATGCTTTTGACGTGGAGGAAACATTCCGCAGGGAATGGGATACGGTACTTGAAGAGAATATGAGAGGACTGCGCACCGGCCTTGCTTACCGGTCGGCGAAATCACTGGCGGTGCAGGCGGAAAAGTATATAAAGGGATTGAAACTGGCGGGATTTGTCCTGAGCGCTATTCTGTTATCTATGGGCATTCTGAATTTTATCAATTGTATGGTGGAGAGCGTCTATAGCAGGAGCAGAGAATTTGCTGTCCTGGAAAGTATGGGAATTAAACAGTGGGAGATCGAAAAGAATTTGACCATTGAGGGAATTCTGTATATGGCAGGCGGATTTCTGCCGGGGTGTCTTTTGTCATTTTTCGGGGTCTACTGGATGATTGACAGGTATTTGCAGGAGTCTTATATTGGTTATCATTTTTATCTGCACATATATTTGCTGTTTGGTGTGGCGGGCTGTGCGGCGGCGGTTCTGATACCGCTTATCGCATACCGACAGATGAACCGGAAGGAAGGGTTCCTGCAGCGGATTCATGCGTGAATGGAGTTATGTAAAAAAGGAGGAATGGCCATGGAAAAGGAAATCATAGTAGATATCAAAGATGTAAGCAAGGTTTATGAAAGCCAGTCTGGCAGGATACCTGTTCTCGAAAAAGTGAATCTTTGTATTCATAAGGGGGAGTTTGTGGGGATTGTGGGAGATTCCGGAAGTGGTAAGACCACACTTTTAAACTTGATCGGAGGCATGGACAGTGTAAGCGGCGGGATGATCACTGTTGCTGGGGAGGTGATATCCGATTATAGTGACAGACAGCGGACCTTGTACCGCCGCAGACAGGTGGGGTTTATTTTCCAGGATTACAATTTGATGAATGAACTGACGGTGTATGAAAATATCATTATGCCGTTCCAGTTGAAAAAGAAAGAAGTCAAGGAGTGCCTGATAGACCAGTTTCTTGGTAAGATGAAACTGCAGGAGAAGAAAAATGCGTTTCCCATGCAGCTTTCCGGCGGGGAACAGCAGAGAGCGGCTATTCTGCGGGCGCTTCTCTCGGAGCCGGATATCATTTTGGCAGATGAACCAACAGGAAACCTGGACAGCAAAAATACCCAGTTGGTGGTAGGGCTTCTGCGCTATTTTTCTGAGCATATGGGAAAGACAATTCTCTTTGTCACCCATAATGAAGAGCTGACGAAAAGCTGTAATCGGATGATAAGGGTGTGCGATGGAAAAATTGCAGCAGAGTGATTTGGTATGTGGTGGAAACGTGGAGAAAGAAAAACAGGGAGGAATTGCATGTATGATTATGGAGATTATTAGTATTCTGCTGGGGATTATTCTGCTTATGACGACAGGGTACGGGTATTCTGGAAACGGGTTCGGACTCGATCTGTCTCGTCTCAGGCACCTGCTGGATATACCGTCTCTCGTTATTATGTTGGTGTTTACAGTGCCGGTGCTGCTAAAGAGCGGTGTGTGGAGAGATTTTAAAAGAGCCTGGCGGCTCTTGAGAAAGGACTATACATGTCATTTGAGTGAATTGCGGCGCACGCTGGATGTGGTGGAGATGATGCAGAAGCAGGTGATTTATGCGGGAGTCATCTGTATGCTGCTGTCTTTCGTCACTATATTGGGACTTCTGAGTGATTTGGCCAGTCTGGGGCCCATGATGGCGGTGGCAATTCTGACTATGTTGTACGCGGTTATTTTTGAGATGCTGCTTTTGCCCCTGCAGCTTGAGGTGAAGCGCCGTATTATCGACTACATGGAGACGGATACAGAGGTGGAGAGTGAAGCGGCAAAGAACTGGGGTGGGACAGTGGCCGGTGCAGCGGTGGAGAACCAGAGCAGGACGGCGGCCAATGAGGCGATGGAGAACGATGGCGGGGCGAAAGCAGACGCAGGGGATGATCAAGTATGAGAAAATATGTACTCCGGCTGTTGTTGGGAGTCGGCTACGTGATCCTTTTAACTACACTGCTTTTGTATCAGATGGGTGCACTTGGCAAAAGACGGGAGTGGACAGTTGCGGTGTTGGGAACGCTGTTTCTCGGCATCGCATTGGCTGTGGTTCTGACACTTTATATTCGTGTGAATGATCAGATCAGGAGACAGAAAGAAAGTCTAAACGGCAGTGGGACGGCAGCTGTACAGGAGCCGGGGGAAGCGCAAAAAACTTCCGCCCCGCAGAGTACGTCTGTTTTGGGCGGAAGTTACGAGGAAATCTATGCGCATTTTTTGACAGTTATGGAAGTTTGCGATCTCTCTGAGCGGGAGCTGGAAGTTGCCTGGCTTCTTTACAGAGGCTACACTAACAGACAGATCGGAGAGGCGCTCTATATCGCTGAGACGACGGTAAAGAAACATGTGTCCCATATTTATCAAAAAACAGATGTGCAGAGCCGGAAAGAATTCCGGGCATATGTGCAGACTACGGCTGTGTCTGTTGCTCCTCTTTCTCAAACAGATCTTCCCGTGTGATATTTTTTAACCATTTTCCGCTGCGATAGTGCCTGATAACCCATGGCCATTTCACAAATTCGTCGGTGCACAGCAGAAAATATACCCAGAGAACGGGAAGTTTGAAAACAAAGGCGGCGAGAAAGCCAAGCGGGACTGCGTAGCCCCACATGTCTATGACGTCGCAGATCAGGCCGAAACGACTGTCGCCGCCTGCACGGAATACGCCGGCAATCAGTGTCGTGTTGACGGCGGCTCCCATGATATAGTAGGTATTGATCAACAGCATATATTTTAAATAATGCATAGCTATTTCAGAGAGCTTTGCAAAGTGCAGCACAAAGGGCGTGGCGGCAAGAACCAGCATGCCGCCGATGGCGCCGGTGATCACGGTGAGTTTCATCAGTTTGGAGGCGTACTCTCTGGCACGCTCCATGTCTCCCTCTCCCATAACGTTGCCAAGCAGAATGCCGCCTGCACTGGCTGTGCCGAAGCAGAGCACGGTGCCGAAGTTTCTGACTACAACGACGAGGGAGTTGGCGGCTACCGCGTCGGAACCCATATGCCCTAAGATTACGGAGTACATGGAAAAAGCCACGCTCCAGGCGATGTCGTTACACAGGGCCGGCAGGGAAAGCCGGAGGAAGTCCTGGAACAGGAGTCTGCTTTTCAGGAACATATAGCCAGGGTTTAATTTGATATCTTTGCTGCATATTGACACCGCGATACAGCCGCCAAGCTCAATTACCCGGGACAGGGCGGTGGCGATGGCAACGCCGACAGCCCCCAGCTTCGGCATGCCGAAAAGCCCGAAGATAAATACAGCGTTTAAAATTATATTTAAGGAGAATGCCATCACATTTAACACCATGGAAACGGTCACTCGTCCGATGCTCCTAAGAATCGCCAGATAGACCTCTATGATGCCCCAGCACAGATAGGTGAGGGACATGATGCGCAGATATCCTGCGCCGATGGCGATCAGTTCCGCATCGTTGGTAAAGAGTTTCATCATCATCCTTGGCGCAAAGAGAGCAAAGCCGGAGAAACAAAGAGTAATGACCAGGGAAAAACGCAGGGCGATGCCTTCGATGACACGGATCGGCTGCAGATCTCCCTTTCCCCAGTATTGGGCACTGAGCATGGAGGCTCCCGTTCCCAGGCCATAATAGACCATAAAGAGGACGTTTGCGTAATTTGCAGCCAGAGACACCGCCGAGATGGAGGACTGACCCACATAATTCAACATGACCACATCCGCGGAGCTCACGGCGGCGCTTAGGAGATTCTGAATGACGATAGGAATCACCAGCTTGATGATTTTATTGTAAAAGTTATCTTTAGCAGACACGTATCTCATGGAAAAGTCCTCCGTTTTTTGCGTAAAGTGATAACATATTAATACATTCTTTTCGGCGTGTCAATGCCGGGCTGCAGATTTGGCCGTTCTGTAATGAATTATAGTTATCTGTCATTCTGTAAACGAATATTTTGATTTTATTCCCTACAACAGAAAAATAATAAATTTGCAGAAAGGTACTTGTGTTTTTATAGCGTTGTGATAAAATCGTCTCCAATGATTTAGTAGAGCGGTTGTATCCGGGGCAGCCGCAAAAGACGGGGAGGAGTTTTATTATGGAAAAAGATATGACGAAGGGCAGCCCTATGAGGCTGATCCTGGGGTTTGCTGTGCCCCTTTTGTTCGGGCTTGTTTTTCAGCAGTTCTACAGCATGGTGGACGCGATTATAGTGGGACATTATCTGGGCGTGGACGCCCTGGCAGCGGTGGGTGCCACAGGATCCGTGAATTTTTTGATCATAGGATTCTGTATGGGTGTCTGCAGCGGTTTCGGCATTCCGATTGCACAGGAGTTCGGTGCAAAGCATGAGGAGGCACTGCGCCGGTTTGTGGCGAACAGTGTGTGGCTGTCGGTGATTTTTTCCGCTGTGATCACGGTCGTGGTATCGCTTCTATGCCGTCAGATTTTGCAGATTATGCGGACACCGGACAATATTGTTGACGGTTCGTACAATTATATAATTATTATTTTCCTGGGAATACCCGTGGTGTTTCTCTACAATATGACAGCGGCTATTCTGCGGTCTCTGGGGGACAGCAGGACGCCTGTAATTTTTCTTGTGACGGCGGCGGTTTTAAATATTTTTCTCGATGTATTCTGTATTGTGGTATTGCACATGGGTGTTGCCGGAGCGGCGGTTGCTACTGTGGTATCCCAGGCGATTGCAGGGCTGGCCTGTCTGATCTATATGTGGAAAAAGTTTTCGATTTTAAAGCTTTCAAAGGAAGAGCGCAGGTGGGATCGGGATTATGCCGGCAAGCTGTGTAATATGGGCATCCCTATGGGACTGCAGTATTCCATTACCGCTGTTGGGAGCGTGATCTTGCAGAGTGCGGTGAACGGGATTGACTCCAATGCGGTGGCGGCGGTCACTGCGGGCGGTAAGGTGAGCATGCTTCTTGTCTGTCCCTTTGATGCCATGGGTTCTACCATGGCGACTTACGGCGGACAGAATGTGGGGGCAGGAGATTTGGGGCGTGTGGACAAAGGACTTAAGAGCTGTTGTCTGCTGGGATTGATTTATTCCCTGATCGCACTGGGGGCTGTGTATTTATTTGGAGAACAGCTTTTATTGCTGTTTTTGGATGCCGGGGAGACGGAGATTATCGGAAATGCGGCTTCCTTTATTCAGATAAATGCTCTGTTTTACTTCCCGCTGGCGTTGGTCAATATTGTCCGCTTTTTGATTCAGGGCATGGGATTTAGCAAGCTGGCGGTTTTTGCGGGCGCTTTTGAGATGCTGGCAAGAGCTCTTGCAGGCTTTTTGCTGGTACCTCATTTCGGTTTCAGCGCAGTGCGTTTTGCCAATCCGCTGGCGTGGATTTTTGCAGATATTTTTTTGATTCCGGCGTTTTTCTATGTGCGGAAGAAACTGGCCAATATGTTGAACAGCGAGAGGACATGATCCCGGCGAAGGCTGCGAGGGTTTAATATCCGATTATGCGAAGCTTAATCAGCTATTTAACAAGTATAAAAAAGGTAGTGCAGAAATGAGGAAACGATGGGCGTAACTGTTTTTACCATGACACACAAAAAATTTCCGACACCGAAGGATCCGGTCTATGTGCCTTTGCAAGTGGGACGGGCAGGAAAAGCAGACCTAGGATATATGGGAGATGACACGGGTGTCAATATTTCGGAAAAGAATTGTTATTACGGAGAACTGACAGGCGTTTACTGGGTCTGGAAAAATATCAAAACTCCCGATTATGTGGGAATCTGCCATTATCGTCGGTATTTTTGCACGGAGGAAGGGCGCATTTTGACAGCGGGAGAGTACGAGACGATCTTGTCGGAGTATGACATTATCACCTCCAAGAAGCTGAAGCTGAATTTTTCTTATTATGATGGGTATGCCAGTGATTATAATATCCACGATCTGGACGCGGTGGGGGAAGCGATCAGGCAGTTTTATCCCGATTATTATGAGACTTTCTCGGAGCTTGTGCAGGGAAAGGGGACCTATTTTGGCAATATGATGGTGTGCTCGAAAGAATTATATGATAAGTACTGCGAGTGGCTTTTCGGGATTTTTGAGAAGGCAAAGGGGCAGATCGACGCCTCCGGGTACGACGATTACCACAAGCGGGTCTACGGATTTATTTCGGAGTTTCTGCTGTATGTCTGGGTCAGCGTGCGGGGACTTAAAGTATATGAATGCAAAGTGGGCATGACTGACGAGAAGCGGGAGACGACAGAGACGAAGGAACGGCTGGCGGCTTATTTTGCAAAGAAGGATATTGCCGGAGCAAAGGCTTATATTCTGTCCTGCCTTGAGCGGCGGCCGGATATTCTGATGGAAGCCTCTGACATTACAGGGGAATTGAAACTGTCTATGCAGGTGATCGCGGTGTGCGAATTGGAAGACCAGATTTACGGCAGCAGTATTATTGACCGTATGCAGGATTTTGGGGCATTGACAGCCCATTTTCAAAAACTCAATGATTTGATTCTTTCCTATAAAGAAGGGGAGACAAAAATGTCTCCCCTTGAAATGGCTTCTTATTTCAAGAGTGAAGGAATCACCCATATTGCCATAGAAGCTTCCGCTAGATTGTTCTGTCCGCCGGAGGAGGCACGTCAGCTGACGGAGGCGATGACAGCCGGCGTCCAGTGAAAGGCGGCGAAGAGGTGTACCTGACGGCGGAGGATAAAAGAGCAACGGCCGACGCTGGACAGCGGTGAGATGCCTGTGGGGCTGATACGCCTATTGCGGTATGTCGGGCTTTGTGACAAAGCCATCCCGCTTTTCCAGAAATTGCAGTTCTTTGTCTGTGGTATACCGGAAAAGGCAGCTGTATTCCTTTCTTCCAGTGAGTCCGTCGCCCGACCCGTCGTCATAAAACTCCGTGTACAGGACGGCGATCTCTGTCAGGCCGTCCGAGGGATCGCTGTCGTAGAGGGCGTAAGAGGTGTCGAGGTAAATGTTGTCTTTGTTGTCTCCGAATTGTTCTCCGATTACTTCGCCCCAGTCCGTGCCGTCAATATAGTAAGTGTACTTGGAAGAGCCATCGTCTGTGTTGAAAATCAAACCATAGAAGGCGAGCTGTTCATCGACGCCATCCCCGTTTAGATCAAAGCTGTAGTCGGGTGTGCTGTCCACAACAGGCTCTCGAGTTTCCGGGTCATACTTGGTGATATAGTAGCGCTCTGTCACAAAATTGCCATTGTAACGGTACTCTTCTTTCATTCCTATATCATAGGCCTTTTCGTAGGGGATCCGGAAATAAATTTCGCCGGAGGCGTAGGGGCCGAGTACGTAAGGATCACTCATAAAAGAGAGGCCGCTCTGGGTGAAAATCCATGCTCCTCCTTCAAAGAGAGCACTGTCCAGATCATCCTTGGAGGGTTCGAAAAGGCGGTCCTTGTAGGCTGGACTTTCTGCCTGGTTTACAATATAATCGAGAGCCGTGGCGTGAAAGGCAGCATAGTCTTCCGATAGATCGTCAAGGCTGATCAACTCTCCTGTCCTTATATCATAGTTTTTTCCGACAGAGCCGTAGTTTCCGTGGGCGCCGCCCATATAACTGTAGTAGGTCATTTCCAGGGAGAGCATGGCATCGTCCATACGAGTCACAGCCGCAGTAAGGCTTTCTGAATAGCCAGAGTCAGGAAACCAGCCGCCGTTTTCGTCGGCTTTGCTGTCTTCGTAGTCAGATTTCGCCCACTCTGCGTTCTCTTCGCTATCGGAAGGGGATGGGTTATAATATGCCTCAATATCAGCATTGATTTTTGCGGCAATGTCCTCAGCACCCTCGATGGCGACGACAGGCATACTCACATCTCTGGTGAGAACCAGGGCGCCGTCATCGGCTTTGATCTCGTCGCTGGTTTCCCGAAAAGTGACAGATACGGGAGAGGCAGAAGTGTTTTCGCCTGATTCCCCTGTGCCATCAATTGTGACACCTGTGTCAGATTCTGCGGATCCGCTGATATCGTCCGGATTCACGATGTTTTCTGCATTCTCATTCGTTTCCGCTGTTTCGGTTCCGGTCTCGCTGTCAGACTGGGAGCTGTCAGGTGTTTCCTGCCCGGAAGGGGCTGTGTTGTCTGCGCCGCAGGCGCCTGTTGAGAGCGCCAGCAGAGAGGCAGTAAGCAGTATAGAAAGCTGTTTTTTCTTCATAATTTTTCTCCTTGTAATTATTGTTGCTTTGTGATGCGGATAGTATACCACAAAACAAAGAGAACAGGGGAAAAATTTATGCACTGGTTCTATAAAATCTACCACTTTATCTATTGAGTCAAAAACTGCCCCGTGTTAGAATAAAAACAATACACAGAGGTGCATTATATATGATATGAAAGTAATACGTTCAGAAATGGAGGAAACATGAATTATCAGGAGGCGTACAAAAAGCTGGAAAAATACGGACAGCTTCATGTGCTGAAATACTACGATGAGTTGGATAATGAGGGGCGGGAGGCGCTGCTAACCCAGATAGAACAGACAGACTTCTCTGTACTCGCCCTTTGCAGGGAGAAGGAGACGCTGAATCCCCGTGGGAAGATTGAACCGATTGGTGTGATGCAGCTTGCTGAAATTGATGAAAAGCGGGAGGAGTATACCAGGATTGGGTTGAACGCCATCAGGGCAGGCAAGGTGGGAGCGGTGCTTTTGGCGGGCGGCATGGGTACGAGACTGGGCTCAGACGCGCCAAAGGGAGTTTATAATATCGGGCTGACAAAGGATGTGTTCATTTTCCAGCGTTTGATTGAAAATCTGATGGATGTGGTGCGTGAGGCGGAAACTTGGATTCCACTCTATGTGATGACTAGTGACAAGAATCATGACGCAACTGTCAGTTTTTTTGAGGAGAAGAAATATTTCGGCTATAATGCAGATTATGTGACTTTTTTCATGCAGGATATGGCGCCAGCTTCCGACTATGAAGGAAAAGTATACATGGAGGCAAAAGATAAGATTTCCACTTCCCCCAACGGAAGCGGCGGCTGGTTTTTGTCCATGATGAAATGTGGTGTGGCGGAGAAAATCCGTCAAGCGGGCGTGGAGTGGTTAAATGTGTTCGCGGTGGATAACGTGCTGCAGCGCATTGCAGACCCCTGTTTTGTGGGTGCGACGATCGATTCGAACAGTGCAGCGGGGGCAAAAGTGGTAGCGAAAAATGCGCCGGATGAAAAGGTGGGGGCGATGTGTCTGGAAGACGGCAGACCATCTATTGTGGAGTATTATGATATGACGCCGGAGCTGATGGAGGCGAAAAATGATAAGGGAGATCCAGCCTATCATTTTGGCGTGATTTTAAATTATCTTTTCCGCGTGAGGGATCTGGTAGATATTGTGGCGAGAGAACTGCCTCTCCATATTGTGGAGAAGAAAATTCCTTATTTGAATGAGCAGGGAGAGCTTGTCAAACCTAAGGAGCCCAATGGTTACAAGTTTGAACAGCTGGTGCTTGATATGATACACGAATTGGATTCATGTCTTCCCTATGAGGTAGTCAGAGAGAGGGAGTTTGCGCCGGTCAAGAATAAGACAGGTATTGACTCTGTGGAGAGCGCGCGGGTTTTGTGTCAGAAAAATGGGATCGAATTGTAGTGCAATAGATAGGGCAGTGCCATTTAACATTTGCCATCTTACATTTTAGCACGGCTCAAAGCATATAACATATCGACAGCTTTACTTAACATTCATGTATTGAATATATGGGAAATGCAATGTAGACTGAAATTATAGGCAGAACAAAAATTATATTTCTAAAACGAAAGGCGGGTGCAGGGTATGGCAATTTTAGTGACAGGCGGAGCGGGGTATATTGGCTCTCACACAGTGGTGGAGCTGCAAAATGCTGGTTATGACGTGGTGGTGGTTGATAATTTATCAAATTCCAGTGAGAAATCCCTTGAGAGGGTGGAGAAAATTACAGGAAAAGCAGTGAAATTTTACAAAGCGGATATTTTGGACAGGGAAGCGCTTGAAAAGATTTTTGCAAAAGAACAGATTGATTCTTGTATCCACTTTGCGGGTCTTAAGGCAGTGGGTGAATCTGTGCAAAAGCCCTGGGAGTATTATGAAAATAATATCGCGGGGACTCTCACGCTGGTGGACGTAATGCGTAAGAATCATGTGAAGAATATTATCTTTTCTTCATCGGCGACGGTGTATGGAGACCCTGCTTTTATTCCCATTACGGAGGAGTGCCCGAAAGGACAGTGTACGAACCCTTACGGATGGACGAAGTCCATGCTCGAGCAGATTCTGACAGATATCCAGAAGGCAGATCCTGAATGGAATGTGATTCTGCTGCGCTACTTTAATCCCATCGGCGCGCACAAGAGCGGTACGATCGGCGAAAATCCGAACGGGATACCTAACAACCTTATGCCGTATATCACTCAGGTGGCAGTTGGCAAACTGAAAGAGCTTGGCGTATTCGGTAACGATTATGACACGCCGGACGGCACGGGCGTGCGTGATTATATCCATGTGGTAGATCTGGCGGCGGGCCATGTAAAAGCGCTTAAGAAGATTGAGGAGAAAGCGGGACTTTGTGTTTACAATCTGGGAACCGGCGTGGGTTATAGCGTACTCGATATCGTAAAGAATTTTGAGGAGGCTACCGGTGTGAAGATTCCTTACGTAATTAAGGAAAGACGTGCGGGCGACATTGCCACTTGTTACGCCAACGCAGATAAGGCAAAAAAAGAGCTTGGCTGGGAGGCACAATACGGCATCAAAGAGATGTGCGCGGATTCCTGGAGATGGCAGAGCAACAACCCGAACGGGTATGAGGATTAAAATTGATCGATTGAGAAAGCATAAAATAGGCGCAGACGGGTAATTATTCTGCGCCTATTTTTTTTCTATAGGAAGTTGCGACAGTGTAAACTATTAGGGAGAATGCTTAGATGACATATAAGTACATGAAGATAAAATGACACACGCTTCCGCCCATCACAAACAGATGGAAGATTTCATGAGAGCCAAAATTTTTGTGTTTTGCATTGAAGACTGGCAGTTTCAGTGCGTAGATGACGCCGCCTATCGTGTAGATGATGCCTCCTGCGAGAAGCCACAGGAAAGCGCTGCGAGACAGGGTATGCCACAGCGTGCCAAACACAGCAAGGCAGGCCCAGCCCATAGCAATGTAGAGCAAGGAGGAAAACCATTTCGGACAGGTGATCCAGCAAATATTAATGACCATTCCGATGATGGCGATTCCCCACACGACTGTGAGTAATGTGTAACCAAGCCTGCTGCCGAGGACAATAAGGCAGACGGGCGTGTAGGAGCCTGCGATCAGCACAAAGATCATCATGTGATCCAGTTTACGGAAAATTTTTAAGATATTGTCTTTTACGGTGATGCTGTGGTAGATCGCGCTTGCACCGTAGAGCGCTGCCATACTGCCGATAAAAACAGCCATGGCGATAAATGCGACATGGTCCGCGTCGGTGGCGGTCTTCACCATCAGGGGTGTTGCCGCGATGATAGCCATCATCATGCCAATAAAGTGGGTGATGGCGCTTCCTGGTTCACGAATAGTAATCTGCATCATATCAACTCCTCTTTAAAATTTCTGCCTATCGCTTTTGATAGGAGATATTAATAATAAGATATAGAATGAATAACTGTTATATGTAGTTTTAAAAACTACATATAACATAATACGATACTACTACTTAGAATGTGCAAAGTCAAGAAGTTTATGTATTGGATTTATAAATGTTTTAAGATTTTATTACAGATAGATGATGAAAGACGGGCAGATGAAAAATCGGGGATTGTGAGGGGAATCCTGCGCAAAGGCTGATGCCTTTAATCTTCCTCGATGACGTGGATTTCCAGATAATCAAAAGGAATTTCCTCTATAAAGCTGTCCTGGGTAAAACGGGCTTTACTGTGGCGCTTAAATTCCGATACGGTGGATTCCAGCCAGATGGGCTTTCCCAGATCGAATTGCAGGCAGACCTCATCTATTGCGTCAAAGACTTTATGTGTACGGGTTTCCTCCCTCGTATCCTCGATGACGGTGTCTTTTATCATGCGATTGTTTTTCCATTCCTTTGCCCAAAGACGAAACATAGTTTTTCTCCTCCTTTTCTTACTCCACTATACAAAGTCTGGTGTTAAAAGTAAAGTTGTAATTCAGGCTTGCGGTGGTTTTTGCTCTAATCAGGCAATTCATTCTTCTATATTTTACACGGTAATGTTATACTTGACTCATGGAAAAAAAGGAAAAAAGGGAATATATTCGGAAATTGAGCATATATATATTTTTGGCGGAAAATAAGAGGCTTCTCGCCTTTGCCTTTCTCTTTGGAGAGCCGCTTGCGGTTTCTTTTGTGCTGGGATGGCGGCTTGTTCTTCGTGGGACTGTGTTTGGGAGTGGAAATACGATATTCGCACTCGCAGGGAATTTTCTGTTGTTCCTATTGGAAACTGTTTGTCTGGCTATACCTGCAACGGTGTTCGCTGCGCTTGTTTTGCGTGGAAGACAGCGAAAGGATGAGGGAAAATCCGGAGGCAGAGACAGCAGACGGCTGGGGAGAGCAGATAATAAGCGTCCGGCATGGCAGATATGGCTGTTTCATGGGGCTGTGATATTCCTTTGCTGGATACCTGTTTTTCTGGCGTACTATCCGTCTGTGTTTGCCTATGATGCGGAAGGGCAGCTTTATCAGGTAATTGCCGGGGATTACAGCACACATCATCCTCTTTTGCATACTCTATTTTTGGGAGCCTTTTTCCGGCTGGGCGGCGCGCTCGGCTCATACTCTCTGGGGATGGCCATACACTCTATTGCACAGATGTTGTTGATGGCAGTCTCTTTTGGGTGGGTCTTGTCCTATCTGTATCAAAGGAGAACGCCCCGCTGGCTGCGAATTCTCTTGTTGATTTTTTACGCAGTTTTTCCGGCTAACTCTGTGCTTGCTTTGAGCACTACGAAAGATGTGCTGTTTTCGGCGCTGGTTCTGCTTTCTACCGTATGCTTTTACCAGATGGCATGTGATGGGAATTTGTGGATAGACAGAAGAAAAAGGGGAGCCTGCATTTTTTTTGCAGTGCTCATGCTGCTATTCCGAAATAATGCGGTGTACGCTTTTGCAGCTGGCGTGCCAGTCTCATATATGTGCCTGGGGAAAAGACGGCAGGATACAGAGGCCCAAAACGGCGGCGGCAGAGCGCTCCGAAAAGGATATCTACGCATGACACTGCTTATATTGGTGTTGTTTGGTGTCTGCTCCTTCGTATTAAAGGCTGTCACGCATGCGCAGAGCGGCAGTCCTAGGGAGATGCTGAGTGTTCCTCTGCAGCAGATGGCGCGCACAAGGGTTGCAGCGGAAGAGGAGATTGAACCATCCCTGCGGCAGGAGCTGGAGAAGTATCTTTCTTCGGAATGGGTTTTTGCAGCATATGATCCACATCTGGCGGACCCGGTAAAAAATCGCGCTGTGATACACGACGATCCTGCGGGGCTGATCAGAACATGGATCCGGCTGGGGCTTGGGCATCCTGCTATTTATGTGGATGCTTTCCTGGATAATTCTCTTGGGTTATGGTTTTTGCAGGATACTTCCCATGCACAAGTTTATGGGATCGGAACGGAGAGCGGCTTCGGCTATCTCTCTACAGATAATCGGACCATGCCGGCAGGCTGTGAAATCGTGGAACACAGTTTCCTTCCTGGTCTGCGCAGCTTTATGGAAAAGATTGTATCCGATAATGAATACAATAAAATACCTGTGGTCAGGATTCTTTTTTCGCCCGCCCTGTATTGCTGGATGTTATATTTTTATATTGTGGCGGCATTATACGAGAAAAGATATCGGGAACTGTTCCCCGCCGTGTTTCTTGCGGCCTATTATCTGACACTCCTGTTTTCTCCGACGGTGCTGGTTCGATATAGCTATCCATTGATGGTGACAGTCCCCGCCATATTAGCCTGCTTTGCATTCGGAGAGAATTCTGAGAAAAGTGAAAATATACAACAAATTATTAAAAGAAAAGAAAATTTTGTCTAAAATAGATATTTAGAAAGGAAAATGTGGTATAATCTCAATAGATGTAATGGACTGGGGGATTCTTGCAATGGAAGTAATTGTAGACAGAGAAAAAGATGGAGATATTGATAGTTGGAAGGAAGTCCAGCTGATTTATAATTCCGCTCTGAAACAGATTTCCACGAAATTAGAGATTTTAAACGATGAATTTCAGCACGTGCACAGATACAATCCGATAGAACATATCAAATGGAGGATTAAGACGCCGGAGAGCATTGTCAAGAAGCTGAAAAAGCACGGTTATGAGTCTACCATTGACAATATGGTACGCTATGTCAACGATATAGCGGGAATTCGCGTAATTTGTTCCTTCGCGTCTGATATTTATCAGATTGCGGAGATGATCAGCAATCAAAGTGACATACGTGTCATTTCTGTGAAGGATTATATTGTAAATCCGAAAGCCAGCGGTTATAAGAGTTATCATATGTTGGTAACGGTTCCGGTTTATCTTTCGGATAGAATTGCCGACACGAAAGTGGAGATCCAGATCCGTACGGTAGCGATGGATTTTTGGGCCAGTCTGGAGCATAAGATTCATTATAAATTCGAGGGAAATGCACCGGAGCATATCAAAGAACAGCTTGTGGAATGTGCACAGATGGTTTCGGCTTTAGATGCAAGGATGATGTCACTGAACGAGGAGATCCTACATATCGGGCGGACGGAAGAGGACTAGAACAGTCCTCTTCTTTTTGTTTTGTATAAATGTGTATAAAATAGAGAAAAAAGTCCGTAACATGAGGAGTGCCCAGGTACCTTTCGGCACCCGGGCTATTATGAAAAAATTTATCTATGTGTGCAATAATTAAACGACATCCTGTTCTGTTTTGTATGAATTAACTATACAACTTAAATATGAACAAAATATGAACAAGATGTAAAGTGTTGGTTAAAAATTATAGATATGTAAAAATAGGGGATAAGTTTTTGTGTATAATGTACAATAAAAAACAGCTCTTTCAATGATATTTGCTTTTATAGAGGAATGAACGGTAGATTGGCCTTATTTTCTTGCATCAAAAGCGGAAAGATGTTAAAATGCAGACATGGTTTCGCAATTTTAACGGGTTTAGCAGGAAGAAAATGGGATAAGGGGCAGTAAATATGGATACATTTATAGATAAGCTGGCACAAAAAAAGAACGCACAGGAGATGATTCGTGCAAATTCCGCAGCCGAGGCGGCGAAGATGGAGCAGATGCAGAAGCAGCTTGCGGCTTACGATGAAGTGATGCGGGAGATCCGCCGGGTCAATCTCAAGACTGCAGAAAATGTGGACAATGTACGCAGCGTGCTTGCCCAGTGCATGGAGAAACTGGAAAGCATAGAGAGGGAAGGCGACGACGGTCAGACTGAGGAGTTGGAAAAGCAGCTTGCTGGAATAAAAACACTCTTGGAGGAGCGGCTTGCGCAGTCTGAGGAGTTTATGCATAAGGAAAATGTGAAAGTTTACCGCAATGTACAGGCGGCCTTTACGGAGGAACTGGAGAAACAGAAGCAGACAACAAAGAGCAGCAGACTGCCGGTCGGATTGTCTATTGCAATTTTGGCTGCGGTGGCGGCGGATATTGTGATAAACCTGGTTTCGCTGTTTATGCAGCTTACGAACGGAAAGCTTTTCTGAGCCAGGGCGGGAAACGAAATTTTTAATGTCGTTAACTATGAGATAAATTTATTATGAAAATGATAAGCAGACATTATAAAAAAATGAGAATTGCATATATTAAGGTTGCAGTGTTCGCAAGCGTCATTGCTGCCTTTTTCCTGCCGCAGCGCCAGGCCATGGAAAGTGATGGGAACAATTACTTTACGGTGTACCTCAATGGGGTACAGGTAGGTGTGATGGGAGATATCACAGAAGCGGACGAGTGTCTGATTGCGGCTAGAAAGGAGCTTGCGAACAGCAGTGATGATCTGGTGCTTGCGGAAAGCGATTTAAGCTGGCAGGGAGAAGAGGTGCTTTGGGGCAAAATAGATGACAAGAGTGTCATTATTGCCAATATGCTTGGAGCCCTGCAGGGCAGTGTCAAGGAAACGTTAAATCGGTCCTACACAGTGAAGATCAATGAGTATACGGTGAACCTTGCCAGCACTCAGGAAGTACTTGCTCTTTTGCAGGCTTCGATCAAGAAGTATGATGACGGCAATCATTACTATGCAGATCTGGTGCAGGATTCCAAGCGGGAGCTTAATGTTTTGACGACACAGATTTATTCCACGAAAGAGCAGGAAGAGGAGGCGGAGGAGGTCATGTCCAGCGTTGGGATCAATGCTGCGCTGGATGAGATGTTTGAAAATATTGAGCCGGCTTCGGAGAAGGAGTTCTCCGACTACGAGCTGGGCCTTCGTTCACTGAATTTTGGCGATACAGTGGAGGTAGTGGAATCCTATCTGCAGGGTTATGAGCTGACACCGCTGGAGCAGGCTATCGAGGAGGTAACGAAAGATCAGGAGAAGGAGCAGATTTATGAGGTGGTCGCGGGAGATACGCTTTCACAGATTGCAGAGAAAAATGAAATACCGTTGAATGAGCTCATTGCTATGAATGAGACGATAGAAGACGAGAATTCTACTATTCGTGTGGGCGATGAGTTAATTGTGACCGTGCCGGAGCCTGAGCTTTCTGTGGAGCGCACGGAACAGATGTATTATGAGGAGGATTATGAGGCTGAGGTCATTTATGTAGACAATGACGACTGGTATACAAACCAGACGCAGACATTGCAGGAGCCCTCTGCGGGTCATCGCAAGGTAGTGGCGGATGTGTCCTATCGCAATAATGAGGAGGTTAGCCGGGAAATACTGAAAGAAGAGATTACCTATGCGGCTGTGCCAAAGATTGTAGAGCGCGGTACAAAGATTCCGCCTACCTACTTGAAACCGATCTCAGGCGGCAGGCTTTCGTCAGGTTTTGGCA
Source organism: Lachnospiraceae bacterium UBA7060 (assembly GCA_002493835.1). Lineage (GTDB taxonomy): Bacteria > Bacillota > Clostridia > Lachnospirales > Lachnospiraceae > UBA3282. The sequence goes on from DLAA01000006.1 coordinate 45,701, forward strand.
GACGGAAGGCACCTACCAGAAGAGCCAGCACTTATCACAGGGGTGTGGATTGGGCGACGCCGGTGGGTACGGCGGTTATGGCTTCCTGTGCCGGAACCGTTTCGAGAGCAGGCTGGGGAAGCGGTTATGGTTATGTGGTATATATCAACCACGCGGACGGCAGACAAACCCGCTACGGCCATCTGAGCAAGGTATTGGTAAAACAGGGCCAGACGGTAAGCCAGGGCCAGAAGATTGCGCTGAGCGGCAATACCGGAGTAAGTACTGGACCCCATATTCATTTTGAAATTTTGATAAACGGAGCGCAGGTGAATCCGCTTGATTATTTGAATTGACAGTTCAGCTGTGTATTACGAACGGACGGTCTGTCTTTACAATCGTCTAGAATCTGTTATACTGTATTCGAATGTCTGATTTGATTTTTTGAAAAGAAAGGCAAGTAAACATAAATGGAACAATATGCGATTAGGGGTGGAAATCCGTTAGTCGGTGAGGTGGAAATCGGCGGTGCGAAAAATGCGGCGCTGGCGATTCTTGCGGCCGCCATTATGACGGATGAAACCGTATTGATAGAGAATCTGCCTGATGTCAGAGACACAAATGTTATGATGCAGGCTATGGAAAGTATTGGAGTAGTGATTAACCGTTTGGACAGACATACGGTAAAGATCAATGCCGCGCAGATTCACGATCTCGTGATTGAGGATGATTATATTAAAAAAATCAGGGCTTCCTACTATTTGCTGGGAGCGCTTCTGGGCAAATACAGCAAGGCTGAGGTCGCGCTTCCGGGCGGCTGTAATATAGGGCTCAGACCCATTGATCAGCATATCAAAGGTTTTCGTGCACTGGGAGCGAATGTTCGGATCGAACATGGTTTGATTATTACGGAGGCGGTAAGGCTTAAGGGAAGCCATATTTATATGGATGTGGTGACTGTGGGCGCCACCATGAATGTGATGATGGCGGCGGTCATGGCAGAGGGAAAGACCGTGATTGAGAATGCGGCAAAGGAGCCCCATGTCGTAGATCTGGCGAACTTTTTAAACAGTATGGGAGCCAATATCAAGGGTGCAGGTACTGATGTGATCCGCATTAAAGGGGTATCAAAGCTTCACGGGACGGAGTATGGTATTATTCCGGATCAGATTGAAGCAGGTACTTTTATGTTTGCGGCGGCGGTGACAAAGGGTGATGTAACGGTAAAGAACGTCATTCCGAAGCACTTGGAATCTATCAGCGCGAAGCTTCTGGAAATCGGCTGCGAGATTGAGGAATCCGACGATGCTGTGCGTGTTGTGGCAGCAAAACCTTTGGGACATACTCATGTCAAGACGCTGCCTTATCCTGGTTTTCCCACGGATATGCAGCCACAGATTACGGTGGCGCTGGGACTTTCTACTGGTACGAGCATTGTGACGGAGAGTATTTTTGAAAATCGATTTAAATATGTGGATGAGCTCACCTGTATGGGAGCAAATATTAAGGTGGAAGGCAACACTGCTATTATAGACGGCGTGCCCAGGTACACAGGAGCAAATATTACGGCACCCGATTTGAGAGCCGGTGCTGCGCTTGTCATCGCCGCTCTCGCGGCAGACGGGATCAGTACGGTGGATGATATTAAGTATATCGAGCGCGGGTATGAGGATTTCCATATCAAGCTTCAGGGTCTGGGGGCGCAGATTGAGCTGGTGACCACTGAGCGGGATCTACAGAAATTTAAGTTAAAAGTGGGTTGACAGATATGCTGCATGGGTGTATTTTATATAAGTAGGAAATGCAAACAGAAAAATTTCATATTGTGATATCTTTCTCTTATTCAGAGTGGTGGAGATACATAGGATCGATGAAGCCACGGCAACCCCTGACAAGGAAGGTGCCAACCTGAGCGAGACTGCACTGCAGTATAGATCGAACAATAAGAGGATTTGATGGTTGCATGTCGGGTCCGCTTATTTCGAGAGAGATGAGGGGACTTTATTTTGCGCGTATAGGCAGCATCTCAAATCTGCTTATTCACGCAGCCAATAAACACATAGAAAGGAAAAGAAAAATGGAGAAGAGATTATTTACATCCGAATCTGTGACAGAGGGACATCCTGACAAAGTCTGTGATGCCATTTCCGATGCTATTCTTGATGCCTGTATGGAAGCGGATCCTATGAGCCGTGTGGCCTGTGAAACAGCAGTATGTACCGGCTTCGTGCTGGTAACCGGCGAAATCACTACAAATGCATACGTGGATATGCAGAAAATTGTGCGTGATACCGTAAAGGAGATTGGCTATACTAAGTCTGAGTACGGATTTGACGGCAATACGTGTGCCGTGTTTGTAGCTATCGACGAGCAGTCTGCAGATATCGCTATGGGTGTGGACAAGGCACTTGAGGCGAAAAAGGGAGAACAAAACGACGATCTGGACACAGGTGCGGGCGATCAGGGTATGATGTTCGGCTATGCAACCAATGAGACAGAAGAGTATATGCCTTATCCGATTGATCTGGCACACAAGCTGGCAAGACAGCTTACAAAGGTACGTAAGGATGGTACCCTCACATACTTAAGACCAGATGGAAAGAGCCAGGTTTCTGTGGAGTACGATGAGGCTGGGAAGCCGGTACGTCTGGAAGCGGTGGTTCTCTCCACCCAGCATGACGACGATGTGACGCAGGAGCAAATTCACGAGGATATCAAAAAGTATGTGTTTGATCCGATTCTGCCGAAGGAGATGATCGACGACAAGACGAAGTTCTTTATCAATCCCACAGGACGTTTCGTGATTGGCGGCCCTCATGGGGATGCGGGTCTGACAGGCCGAAAGATTATCGTGGATACGTACGGTGGTTATGCACGTCATGGCGGCGGCGCTTTCTCTGGAAAGGACTGCACGAAGGTAGACCGTTCCGCAGCTTATGCAGCTCGTTATGTGGCAAAGAATATCGTGGCAGCAGGACTTGCCGACAAGTGCGAGATCCAGCTTTCTTACGCCATCGGTGTAGCACAGCCTACTTCCATTATGGTAGATACGTTTGGTACAGGTAAGCTTGCGGATGAAAAACTTGTAGATATCGTACGCGAGAATTTTGATTTGAGGCCTGCGGGTATCATCAAAATGCTTGATCTGCGCCGTCCGATTTACAAGCAGACTGCAGCTTATGGACACTTTGGCAGAGGTGATCTGGATCTGCCCTGGGAGAAGCTTGACAAGGTGGATGCGTTGAAGAAATATTTGTAATCTTATCACAGTGAAAAGGGGTATCGGGAGACCGGTGCCTCTTTTCATTTCTGGTCAATTCCCTTTGTGCTTATTTAGAAAAATTGTTTCGAGACATTTCCTGGTCCGAAAACTGTTTTGCGCGGGCCTGGGCTTTGTGCTAGAATTAATTATATTACTAGAGAAAAGGGAGGGTTCCGCCATATGGCATTTGCGCATCTGCACGTCCACACGGAGTTCAGTCTCCTGGACGGATCCAACAAGATTAAAGAGTATGTGAAGTACGTGAAGGAGCTGGGCATGGACAGTGCGGCGATCACAGATCACGGTGTCATGTACGGTGTTGTCGATTTTTATAAGGCGGCCAGGGAGGCGGGAATCAATCCGGTTATCGGCTGTGAGGTCTACGTGGCGCCTCACTCCCGTTTTGACAGGGAATTGACAGGGGGCGATGACCGGTATTACCATCTGGTGCTGCTTGCGGAGAATAATACAGGTTATGCAAACCTGGTGAAAATTGTCAGCAAGGGTTTTACGGAAGGATATTATTACAGGCCTCGTGTGGATATGGAGCTGCTGGAGGAATATCACGAGGGTTTGATTGCGCTCTCTGCCTGTCTGGCGGGGGAGGTGCCCCGCTATATTCAAAAGGGGCTGGTGGACGAGGCGAAGAAGGCGGCTCTGAGGTATCAGGGGATTTTTGGTAAGGACAATTATTTTCTGGAGCTGCAGGATCATGGGATTCCGGCACAGAAATTGGTCAATTCTACGCTTCTTCGCATGAGTAAGGAGCTGGACATCCCGCTTGTGGCCACCAATGACGTGCATTATACTTACGCGGAAGATGCCCAGCCACACGACATTCTGCTCTGCCTGCAGACAGGAAAGAAGCTTGCTGATGAGGACCGCATGCGCTATGAGGGTGGTCAGTATTATGTGAAAAGTGAGGAGGAAATGAAGGGGCTGTTCCCGTACGCCTGGGAGGCGGTGGAGAATACCCAGCGGATTGCTGACCGCTGTCATGTGGAAATTGAATTTGGCAATTACAAGGTGCCCCGCTATGAAGCACCGGTAGGATATGATTCCTGGAGCTATTTAAATCAATTGTGCCAAGACGGTATGAAGGAGCGCTACCCGGAAGATGACGGCACGCTGCAGGAACGATTGCATTATGAGCTTAACACCATAAAGAGCATGGGGTTTGTGGATTATTTTCTGATTGTGTGGGATTATATCAATTTCTGCAGGAAAAACGGGATTGCTGTGGGACCAGGAAGAGGCTCTGCGGCGGGAAGCATCGTGTCCTATTGTCTGAAAATAACAAATATTGATCCTATTAAATATAATCTTCTCTTCGAGCGGTTTTTAAACCCGGAGCGTGTCTCCATGCCGGATATTGACGTGGATTTCTGCTATGAGAGAAGGCAGGAAGTGATTGACTATGTAGGTCAAAAATATGGCAGTGACAGAGTCGTACAGATTGTCACTTTTGGAACCATGGCGGCAAAGGGAGTGATCCGTGATGTGGGGAGGGTGATGGATCTGCCCTATGCTTATGTGGACCGCATTGCTAAGATGATTCCAAATGAGCAGAATCAGGGCGTTCCCATAGACCGGGCGCTTGAGATGAATCCGGAATTTAAGAGCCTCTATCAGGAGGACGAACAAGTGCACAATTTGATCGATATGTGCAGACGCTTGGAGGGACTGCCCCGTCACACTTCCATGCACGCGGCGGGTGTGGTGATCTGTCCGGAGGCGGCCGATGAGTTTGTGCCGCTTTCCAGAGGATCCGATGGCTCCATCACTACGCAGTTTCCTATGACTACTATCGAGGAGCTGGGACTTCTCAAAATGGACTTTCTAGGGCTGCGGACGCTGACTGTGATTCAGAACGCGGTGCGGCTTGTGGAGCAGAGTAAGGGGATCAGCATAGATATTGACAATATCGATTACGATGATAAAGAGGTATTGGCATCTCTTGGCACGGGGCGCACTGACGGTGTGTTTCAGCTTGAGAGCGGTGGCATGAAGAGCTTTATGAAAGAATTGAAGCCCCAAAGCCTGGAAGATGTGATTGCAGGCATTTCGCTTTACCGTCCGGGACCTATGGACTTTATCCCCAAATATATCAAAGGAAAAAATCATCCTGAGACAGTGACTTATGACTGCCCTCAGCTGGAACCGATCCTTGCACCTACTTATGGATGTATTGTGTACCAGGAACAGGTGATGCAGATTGTGCGGGATCTGGGTGGTTATACGATGGGCAGAAGCGATCTCGTGCGCCGTGCCATGAGCAAGAAAAAGCAGTATGTCATGGAACAAGAACGGAAGAATTTTATTTACGGTAATCCGGAGGAAGGAGTCCCAGGCTGTGTGGCGGTCGGCATCGACGAGAATGTGGCAAATCACATCTACGATACGATGATGGATTTTGCTAAATATGCTTTTAACAAATCCCACGCAGCCTGTTATGCTGTGGTGGCATATCAGACGGCTTTTTTGAAATATTACTATCCTGTAGAGTTTATGGCGGCTTTGATGACTTCCGTGATTGACAATCCCAGCAAGGTTGCAGAATATATTATGACCAGCAGGAGCATGGGAATTCAGATTCTGCCGCCGGATATCAATGTGGGAGAAAACGGTTTTTCGGTGTCGGATGGACAGATCCGTTATGCCCTCTCCGCCATAAAGAGTGTGGGGAGGCCCGTGATTGACGCGGTGGTAGCGGAGCGGGAAGCCAGAGGCTTTTATCAGAGTCTGGGGGATTTTGTGACAAGGGTGACAGACCGCGATATGAACAAGCGGGTGGTGGAACACTTTATCAAAGCGGGGGCGATGGATAGTCTGGGGGGCACGAGGAAACAGCTTCTCAGCGTTTATATACAGGTGATGGACGGCGTTCAGCAGGATCGAAAAAACAATATGGCTGGACAGATGTCCCTGTTTGATCTGGTATCCGAGGAGGAGAAGATGGATTACCGGGTAAGTCTGCCGGATGTAGGAGAATATTCGAAAGAGATGAAGCTTGCCTTCGAGAAGGAAGTACTTGGAATATATATCAGCGGGCATCCGCTGGAGGAGTATCAGGAGCTTTGGAAAAAGCATATCACTAACACCACGGCAGATTTTGCATGGAATGAGGAGAGCGGCGACACTAAGGTGGAGGATGATGCCAAGGCTACCATCGGCGGTATGATTACGGAGAAGAAAATAAAATACACAAAAAAAGAGCAGGTGATGGCTTTCCTGCAAGTGGAGGATCTGGTGGGTTCCGTGGAAGTGATTGTTTTTCCGCGGGATTATGAACGGTACGGAAGCGTGATTATGGAGGACAGCAAGGTCTTCATCAAGGGGCGGGTGTCTGTGGAGGAAGAGAAGGATGCCAAGCTGATCTGTGAGCAGATTACCACTTTCGAACAGATACCGAAAAAGCTCTGGATTAAATTCTCCACTAAGGAGGAGTACGAGGCGTGCAGGAAAAAACTTTTTGATATCCTGAGAGAGAGTGAGGGGAAAGATCACGTGGTGATCTATGTGGAAAATCCCAAAGCAATGAATCCCTTGTCTGAAAATTGGAATGTGGCAGCAGAGACAGCGCTGGTGGAAAGACTAGAAAAAGTTTTTGGGGAAGACAATATAAAAGTAGTATAATTTTAACAAAAATAAAGCGGCTTTTTCTTGGATTACTTTGCATTTTGACAAATAATAGCGTATAATTTATGTGTAAGATAAATGCATTTGAAAGGAGCAGCTTTATGAAGGAAAAAGAGAAGGGAAGTAATGGGGGACAAAAGTTAAGAGGGTTTCGAAGCCTGACGGTGATGTTGATTTTAACCATTTGTTTTATGGTTTTTGTTCCGGTAATAGCGCTGGTTGGTCTGGGAATGTATGAGATTAGTCAGTCATCGGAGGAATCAATTGAGTTATATGAAACTTCTATGACGGAGGGCTATCAAACGGAAATCAAATCCCAGGTACAGGGAGCTATTGCTGTCATACAGAGTTATTACGATCTGAGTCAGAGCGGCGAACTGACGGAGGAGGAAGCACAGACACAGGCTCGAAACGCGGTTCGCGCCATGAGATACCGGGATGATTCATCCGGTTATTTATGGATAGATGGGGAGGATTACACATTGATTGTTCACCCCATTCTAACAGAGCAGGAAGGGAATAACAGGTATGATATGACGGACCAAAATGGCGTCAAGGTGACACAAAATATTGTGGCGGCCGCACAGAATGGTGGTGGATACAATGAATTCTACTTTACAAAGGCGGATGGCGTGACGGTAGCTCCGAAGCTTGCGTATTCTCAAATGTTCAAGCCCTGGGGATGGGCAGTTGCCACAGGAAATTATGTGGATGACATGAATGCACAGATTGACAGCGTGAAAGTGGGCATCCATGATAAATTTTCAAAAATGCTTGCGATGTACGCGGTTGCGGCTGTTATCATGCTGATTGCGGCTTTAATCATATCTTTTTTGACGGGGATTCGGATTACCCGGGATATCAAAGTAGTAAATGCTAATCTTGGACAGATCGCGGAGGGGGATCTGAGACTGAACATCAGTCCCACACTCTTGCAGCGGGCGGACGAGATTGGGGCGATGGCACGGTCACTTGAAAACGTCCACCGTTCTCTGACGGAGATGCTTGGAAATGTGATTCACACGGGGCAGAGCTTGAATCAGAGCAGCGAAAAGTTCAATGAAAAATTTGAGAATATTTCAGACAGTATTCGGGATACCAACCAGGCAATTGACGATTTGGCACAGGGTGCAACCAATCAGGCGAATGATACGGAGACGGTGAATGGAAAAATTGTAGAGCTTGACAATGTCATTGAGACAGAAAAGACAGATATTTATAAACTGGAAGATACGGTGTCTTCCATGACAAAGCATTCAAAAGGTGCGTCAGAGAGTATTACGCAATTGGAGCAGATAACAAGGACGACTATTGATACCATTAACATTGTATCCGAACAGACTAACCGAAATAACGATTCTGCGGTACATATCAATAAGGCGATAGAAATCATCAAAGGGCTTGCAAATCAGACGAATCTGCTTTCACTAAATGCCAGCATAGAGGCTGCCAGAGCAGGCGAGTCCGGGAGAGGATTTGCCGTGGTGGCAGAAGAGATCAGAAATCTTTCTGAGGAATCTTCAAATAATGCTTTGGAGATCGAGCGCATTGTAAAAGATTTAGTTGATAATATTATCAGCTCCGTCAGCAAAATGAATGAAGTCATGAACAATGTGCAGAAACAGCAGGAATGCCTGCAGGAGACAAGGACAGCTTTTGGACGTTTGACGGAGGAAGTTGCTCTTGTAGGAGAGGTTACGAGTGAGATTAACGAGCAGACACATATTTTGGACAACCTGAAAGGAACTGTGACTGATTCCGTTAATAGTCTTGCCAGTGTGGTAGAAGAAAATGCGGCGTCTACCGAGGAGACAAGTGCAGGTATGACGCTTCTGTCAGATACGATCAGAGAATGTACGGAAGATACTTTACACTTGGTAGAATTGAGTCATTTGCTGAATGAGCAGGCAAGTAAGTTCCAGCTGTAGGCAGTAGAATGCATTTCCATGTCAATTTATTTGCCCAGGCGTAACCGGCGGACATGCGGAAAGGGAATCGAATAAGAGAATAAAATTATTGAAAATCCTCTTGTGATAATGTAAAATACAATTAGTATTTTTGTAATAAGCAGTAAGGTGCATTGTTCGACTTGGGCAAAATAAGAAAACAGAAAGGCATGGGTATCGGTATGGCGAAGCAGATTAAAACTATCGGCGTGCTGACCAGCGGAGGAGATGCGCCGGGCATGAATGCGGCGATCCGTGCAGTGGTCAGAAAAGGGATCGCTAACGGTGTCAAGGTCAAGGGGATTAAGAAGGGGTATCAAGGGCTTCTAAACGAAGAGATCATAGACATGGAAAAATGGACGGTCTCGGATACGATTCAGCGCGGCGGAACGATTTTAGGAACGGCCCGATGTCACGAGTTTCGTACGGAAGAGGGGCAGCAAAAGGGTGCGGATATCTGTCGTAAGCATGGGATTGATGGGCTGGTAGTAATCGGCGGCGACGGTTCTTACCGTGGTGCTCAGGCGTTGTCGAGGCATGGAATCAATACGATAGGCATTCCTGGAACAATCGATCTGGATATTGCCTGTACGGAATATACGATCGGTTTTGATACGGCAATCAATACAGCCATGGAGGCCATTGATAAAGTGAGAGATACATCCTCATCACATGAGCGCTGCAGTATCATCGAAGTTATGGGTAGAAATGCGGGATATATTGCACTGTGGTGCGGTATTTCCAATGGTGCAGAAGATATTTTGCTCCCGGAAAAATATGATTTTAATGAACAGCAGATTATCAATAATATTATTGCCAACAGAAAGCGCGGTAAGACTCACCATTTGATCATTAATGCCGAGGGTATTGGCCATTCTACTTCTATGGCGAGAAGAATCGAGGCAGCTACAGGCATTGAGACAAGGGCCACAATTTTGGGCTACATGCAGCGCGGCGGTTCGCCTACTTGTAAGGATAGATATTATGCTTCGATCATGGGCTGCTATGCGGCAGATATCTTGTGTGAGGGTAAGACGAACCGGGTGGTTGGATATCAGCATGGTGAATTCCTGGATTTTGATATCGAAGAAGCATTAAATATGGAGAAAGGTATTCCAGAATATGCATTTGAGGTATCCAAGATTCTTTCCCAATAGTTTTATAAGTTAAGAACATCCCCGCAGATGCTTGCATTTGCGGGGCATTTTTCGCAGAGCTGGAGTGAGGTGAGATACAGTAGATGATCACAAGTTTGCAAAATAGAAATGTGAAAGAGGCTGCGGCACTTTCGGCAAAGAAAAAGGAGCGGGACAGACAGGGACTTTTTGTTGTGGAAGGCAAAAAAATGTTCGGCGAAGCACCGGCGGAATGGATTAGCCGCGTATATATTGCGGAGAGTGCAGAGGCAGAGATTCTTGAACAGTATAGGGCAAAATTGTCGGGGCTTTCCTATGAGACCGTGTCGGATGAGGTATTTGCTAAAATGTCGGATACAGTGACGCCCCAAGGCATTTTGTGTCTGGTACGGCAGCAACACTATAATATAGAAGAAATGCTTGAAAATGCAAATAAAAAACGCATGCTATTTATTTTGCTGGAAGACATTCAAGATCCGGGAAATCTGGGAACTATCTTTCGTACTGCGGAAGCGGCAGGAGCGGATGGCGTAATTATGAGTGAACGGACGACAGATATTTATAATCCGAAGACGATACGTTCCACCATGGGAGCTGTCTATCGGGTTCCTTTTTTCTATGCTGAGAATTTTCCTTCTATTTTCAATAAATTGCAGGAGAGGAATATTTCTGTTTATGCAGCGCATTTGAAAGCAGAAACTGCCTATGATGTTTGCGACTACAAAAAGGGAACGGCTTTTCTCATTGGCAATGAGGCGAATGGACTCAGCAGGGAGACGGCGTCTTGTGCGGATCAATGGATATCTATTCCAATGGAAGGAAGGGCAGAATCTTTAAATGCAGCAGTGGCTTCTTCCATTTTATTATATGAGGCCTACAGACAGAGGAGAAATCGAACATGACGGGGAAAAACAGACACGAAAGAGAAATAATTATTTAATCATAATTTAATATATTGGTATCTGAGAATTTTTGATTGTAAAAGGGAACTATTTCCTAATAGATAATTGAGCCTGATTTTTCGTAAAAAGCACATGCTATTTTTTAATAATCCCTGTGTTTATGCGGAAAACCGGGAATCAAAACGAGTGATATTTAATTGATCTGCTGGGGAAAGATTTGCCCGGAGAACAGATTTTTCTGTTGCTGTCTGTGGGGCTTGAAAGTTATATATAAATTATATGAGCTAGATATTTGTTTTGCGGCTAAAGATACTCAAACATGAAAAAGCGCTTCATCATTTACTTCTATTCCGAGTAAATAACGAATGGTATTTATTCGAACACCGAAAAACAAATGTGTAGATCAGGATAGAGACAGGAAAGGAAGGTAAGTTAATATGGAAATTGGTTTTATCGGACTTGGCAATATGGCCCAAGCGATCATTGGAGGGATGTTGGAGAAGGGGATCGTAACAGCGAAGAATATCAGTGGCAGCGCGAAGACACAGAAGACCTTGGAGACTGTGCAGAAGACATATGGGATTGAAGTTAAGACTTCCAATGTGGCGGTGGCGGCAGAAGCCCAGATTTTAATTTTGGCAGTGAAGCCTCAGTTTTTGCAGAGCGTAATTGTGGAGATTCGGGATGCGGTGCAGCCGGATACATTAGTGATCAGCATAGCGGCGGGCAAGACACTTTGCTGGCTGGAGGAAGCTTTCGGCAGAAAGGTGAAGTTGGTTCGCTGTATGCCTAATACACCGGCCCTTGTGGGTGAGGGATGCACTGGCGTCTGTGCGAATGGCGCAGTGTCTGAAGAAGAGATCAACTATAGTCTTCGTTTGATGCAGAGCTTCGGGAAGGCGAGTTTGGTGGAGGAGAGGCTGATGGATGCTGTGGGTGCAGTGAGCGGTTCTTCACCGGCATATGTGTTTCTGTTTATTGAAGCTATGGCTGATGCGGCAGTGGCAGCGGGGATGCCCAGAGCACAGGCCTATGAGTTTGCAACTCAAGCGGTATACGGCAGTGCGAAGCTGATGCTGGAGACGGGAAAGCATCCTGGTGAGCTCAAGGATATGGTCTGTTCACCGGGCGGCACCACGATAGAAGGGGTACGGGTTCTGGAAGAGAAAGGATTCCGCGGCGCAGTGATGGGTGCTCTCCTTGCGGTGGTGAAGCGGTCCCGCGAATTATAACGGAATATCTTGTGTTTTGTAAAAAATTAGTAACAAAATGTTGAGATAAAACAGAGCAAAATTGTATAAACTTGACAAAGAATAGGCGTTTTGCTAAAATAATCCATACTTAATCAAACTGTAACAATTTTGTAACAATCTTTATCATTTTTTGTTACATACGGGGAAATGATTTCTTGTATGGATGAAGGTGGAGGGATGTTTATGCGAAGAGGGTGTAGACTTCTGCTTGCCGGTTTGATTCTTGGGATGTGTTTATGCAGTTTGTCTCTGGAGGCGCAGGCCACCAATAGGAAGGAATATCTGGATTCATTGAACGTGGGTGTGTCACAGATTGTAGATCCGACCGGAAAAACGGCAGACAAAGATGCAATCCGGGAACTGACGGAAGTGTCGGAAGCAAATGGCGGGCAGGAAGAGACAGATCTAGTTATGGCCAATGTGCAGATTGCTATGAATGTGCGGGCGGAGGCCGATGAGAGTTCTGACAAGGTTGGACTGCTCTATAAGGACTGCGGCGGCAGAATTTTGGAGAGAAAGGACGGCTGGACAAGACTCAGAAGCGGCGATCTGGTAGGATGGGCCAGCGATGATTATCTGCTTTTCGGTGAGGATGCGAAGACACTTGCGAATGAAGTGGGGAATCTCATTGTACAGATTGAGACGGACACACTTTGCGTGAGAGAGGATCCGAATGAGGAGGCGGAGCCGGTGGGCTTTATTCCCAGGGATGAAGAGCTGGAGATTGTGGAAGTGCGCGACGACAACTGGATCAGCGTAGATTATGAGGGCGAAACCGGTTATGTCTCGGCGGAATATGTAGATATTGATTTCCATATCGATGAAGGCGAGACGATGGTTGCGATTCAGAAGAGAGAAGAGGAAGAGCGGCAGGCAAAACTGACGGCCAACAGAGGGGCAGTGGTGGTAGGCGGCGATGATACCAGACTGCTTGCGGCTCTGATTTACTGCGAGGCAGGCATAGAGACTTATAATGGAAAGCTGGCTGTTGGTGCGGTAGTTATGAACCGTGTCAGAAGCGCGGCTTATCCCAATACCATATCGGGTGTTATATTTGCATCTGGACAGTTTACACCTGCACTCAACGGCAAGGTTGCAAGGGTGTACGGAGGGGATATTCCCGAGAGCTGCTGGGAGGCCGCAAGAGCTGCGATTAACGGTGAGACGAATGTGGGTGGTGCGACACATTTCAGGCGCGCTGGCAACCATGAAGGTCTGCTGATAGACAGACAGGTATTTTGGTAATAGGGTGAAAAGAAGTTCTAGCCGCTCACAGCAAAGGCTGTTTCGCGGAGAAGTACTCGTGTTAGTCCTTGTCACTTTGGGGATAATATATTATAATATCCGCAAGAAGTGTGAGTTTTTCACAAAACTGACAGGGAGGGAAAATATGTGATGGAGATACAGGCGTTAAACATGACAGTGGTCTGGCTGGTCATCCTTGTGGCGCTGGTGGTGATAGAGCTTTTGACGATGGGCCTTACAACTGTCTGGTTTGCGGGTGGTGCGCTGGCGGCGGCATTGGCATCTTTGTTACATTTGCCGTTTATGCTGCAGGTTATACTGTTTCTGGTGGTATCGGGATTGCTCCTATATTTTACAAGGCCTCTTGCAGTTAAATATTTTAACAAAGACCGTGTGCGAACGAACGCGGAGAGCCTTGTGGGACGGCAGGCAATTGTGATCAGTGAAATTGACAATCTTCAAGGCATTGGTCAGGTAAATGTGGGCGGTATGGAGTGGTCGGCCAGGACGAAGACAGATGATACGGCACTGCCTGTGGGGGCTGTAGTGATTGTGCTTGCCATTGACGGCGTGAAACTGATTGTGGAAGAAAAGGCAGGAATGCAATAAAGTTGACGAGGGAGATAGATTGAAAAATAAGTCTGATAACTTATTTTTCAATCGGCAATTTGAGTCAGAGCCTCAAATGTGCCTTGAACGCAGTCGAAAATTTGAAATTTCCGACGCGTGTCATCGCAGTAAA
>DLAA01000006.1:60095-68338 GCA_002493835.1 Lachnospiraceae bacterium UBA7060
AACTGCTCTGACATGGAGGATTAAAATAAAATGGTTGGACTTATATTTTTAGTTATTGTACTAATTTTGGCAGTGATCATACTGATGTCTTCTATCAAGATTGTACCGCAGGCTCATGCGTATGTGGTGGAGCGGCTGGGGGCTTACCAGCAGACTTGGTCGGTGGGTCTGCATGTCAAGATTCCTTTCATTGATACGGTGGCCAAACGGGTCGTTTTGAAGGAACAGGTGGTGGATTTTGCGCCTCAGCCTGTGATTACAAAGGATAATGTCACTATGCGGATTGATACGGTGGTATTTTTCCAGATTACAGATCCGAAACTTTTTGCCTATGGTGTGGAGAATCCGATCATGGCGATTGAGAATCTGACGGCCACGACCCTGAGAAATATTATCGGTGAGATGGAGCTGGATCAAACGCTGACTTCCAGAGAAGTGATCAACACTAAGATGCGTGCTTCCTTGGATATCGCGACTGACCCTTGGGGCATCAAGGTAAATCGTGTGGAGTTGAAGAACATCATTCCTCCGGCGGCGATTCAGGACGCCATGGAGAAACAGATGAAGGCGGAGCGTGAACGCCGTGAAGCGATTTTGCGTGCGGAAGGTGAGAAAAAATCTACCATTTTGGTGGCGGAAGGTCAGAAGGAGTCAGCGATTCTTGAGGCGGAGGCAGAGAAACAATCGGCGATCCTGCGTGCGGAGGCAGAGAAAGAAAAGATGATCCGCGAGGCGGAAGGTGAGGCGGAGGCGATTCTCAAGGTGCAGAAGGCTACCGCTGATGGTATTCGCATGATCCGAGAGGCTGGCGCTGACGACGCGGTTTTGAAGATTAAGAGTCTGGAGGCATTTGAGAAGGCGGCGGACGGACAGGCGACGAAGATCATAATTCCTTCGGAGATACAGGGATTGGCGGGATTGGCGGCGTCTGCGAAAGAGATATTTAAATAGCAAGGTTATATAAACGATGCAAAGATTAAGCAGCAGGACGGTTCTGTGGACCCGTCCTGTTGATGATTTGGTGAGCTTGATGGACATATATAAGCAGAACTAGAAAGCGGCACAGAGACTGCCACGAAAAGCGCTGAATTTCGAGTCTGCTTATATGGGACAAACAGTACATGAGGAGGCAAAAGATTGAAAATAAAATTTTCAATCTTTTGCACCGTCTCAACTTTGTTGAGACAAAAAGCAGCGCAGAAATGGAGAAAAAATGATGAACCTGAAAGGACGTAATTTTTTAAAGCTTCTGGATTTTACACCGGAGGAAATTCTTTATATGCTGGATGTGGCGGCTGATTTGAAGGATAAAAAGAAGAGAGGAATCCCTGTGGACGGGTTCCGTGGAAAAAATGTGGCGCTTATTTTTGAAAAGACCAGTACAAGGACGCGCTGTGCCTTTGAGGTGGCGGCTCATGACCTGGGTATGGGGACTACTTATTTGGATCCTGTGGCATCCCAGATTGGCAAGAAAGAGAGTATTGCGGATACAGCGAGAGTTCTGGGACGTATGTATGAAGGGATTGAGTACCGCGGTTTTGGGCAGGAAATTGTGGAGCAATTGGCTAAATATGCGGGTGTACCTGTCTGGAATGGTCTCACCAATGAATTTCATCCCACACAGATGTTGGCAGATCTTCTGACGATACGGGAACACTTTGGGAAACTGAAAGGTATCAGGCTTACATATATGGGGGATGCCCGTTACAATATGGGTAATTCGTTGATGGTGGCCTGTGCTAAGATGGGAATGGACTTTACCGCCTGTACCAGCAGGAAATATTTCCCGGAGGAAAGTCTTGTGAAAACTTGTGAGGAGATTGCGGCGAAAACAGGTGCCTCTATTTGTTTGACGGAGGATGTGGAAAAGGGCGCTGCAGGCGCCGATGTGATCTATACGGATGTGTGGGTATCCATGGGCGAACCGGAACAAGTATGGGAAGAGAGACTGCGTGAACTCACTCCTTATCAGGTCAATGCAAAGGTGATGGCCTTAGCAGGAGAAAAGGCAGTTTTTATGCACTGTCTACCGGCATTCCATGATCATGAGACAGGAATCGGTAAAGCGATTGGGGAGAAATATGGGATGGCACAGCTGGAGGTGACGAACGAAGTCTTTGAGTCGCCGCAGTCTATTGTGTTTGACGAGGCAGAAAACCGTATGCATACCATCAAGGCAGTCATGGCGGTGACTCTCGGTTATACGGAATAAAGGAAAGAACTTATGAAAACGGATAGATCGGATATTTTGACATGCCTGAGGGAGAGTGGAGATTACGTGTCAGGGCAGCAGTTATGTGATCGTCTCAGCGTCTCTCGCACGGCAGTGTGGAAAGTAATTAACCAGTTAAAAGAGGAAGGTTACCAGATCGAGTCAGTGCCTCGCAAAGGATATCGACTGATAGAAAGTCCCGAAGATGTTTATTCCGAAAGCGAGATCGTCAGCAGGCTTCACACGAAATGGGCTGGGAGAAAGCTTCATTTTTTTGAGTCAACAGGGTCCACAAATCCCGACGCCAAGCGGTTTGCAGAGGAGGGAGAGCCTCACGGTACTACGGTGGTGGCGGATAGCCAGACCGCTGGCAAGGGACGCAGGGGGCGGGTTTGGGAATCGCCTGCAGGTACTTCGATTTATTTTACGATTGTGCTGAGACCCAAATTTAATCCCGAGAAAGCTTCCATGGTTACACTGGTGATGGCTCTTTCCGTGGCAGAGGCTATCTGCGAAGTGACAGGACTTTCCACAGGAATCAAATGGCCCAATGATATTGTGGTGAATGGGAAAAAGGTGGTTGGGATTCTGACGGAGCTGAGTATGACGCCAGAGTTGAATGAGATACAGTTTTTGGTGGCAGGCGTTGGCGTGAATGTCAATCAGGAAAGCGCGGCGGATTTTCCGGAGGAGATTCGGGAAACGGCCACTTCTTTGAGAATGGAATCAGGAAAGAATATTTCACGTGCCATTCTGCTGGAGCGGATTTTAGCGCGGTTTGAGGAGGATTACGAGATATTTGAGAGGACACTTGATTTGCTGACGCTTAAGGCGCGTTATGAGTCGCATCTTGTCGGCATAAATGCTGGTGTGCGGGTTTTGGATCCTGCGGGGGAGTATAACGGGACATCCAGGGGAATCAGCGACACGGGAGAACTTATCGTGGAGAGGGAAAACGGAGAGCGGATCTTAGTTTACGCGGGGGAAGTGTCAGTCAGAGGATTGTATGGTTATGTGTGAAGATAAGAGAATTGTGCTCTGCGGCGCCAATGCTTATGAGCAGAAATATTATTTTAATGAAAAGTTTGATAAAATACCTCAGTCCATCAAAGATGAACTGCATATCATATGTGTCCTTTTTACGGAGGAGGCAGGCGGCGTCTTTACTATTGTGTTTGAGGAGGACGGCAGCATTTCTTTCGAGACGGATGCCGAGGAGGACGATTTGCTCTATGATGAAATCAGCAGCGGCCTTCTGGTGGGGGAGATCCGCAGGAACCGGCAGGAGATGTTGGAGGCCTTGCAGCTTTATTATCGTGTGTTTATCTTACATGAAGAAATACAGGAGGATGAGTAAGATTCCATGAACCATTTGCTCAGGCCGCTTGTTATCGGCGACATCACTCTGAAAAACAATCTGATATTGGCACCTATGGCAGGCGTGACAGACCTGCCTTTTCGTTTGCTTTGCAGTGAACAGGGAGCTGGTCTTACGGGCATGGAGATGGTCAGCGCAAAGGCCATTATGTACGGTAATAAAAATACGGAGGGACTGCTTACGATTGATCCTACGGAGGGACCGGTATCTCTGCAGCTGTTCGGCTCAGATCCAAAGATTGTCAGTGAGATGGCAAAGCGGATTGAGGACAGACCTTTTACATTTTTGGACATTAATATGGGTTGTCCGGTGCCGAAGATTGTGAATAATGGAGAAGGATCGGCTCTGATGCGGGAGCCAAAGCTGGCAGGAGAAATAATCGCGGCCACAGTGAAGGCTATAGAAAAGCCCGTCACAGTAAAAATACGCAAAGGGTTTGATTCAGAACATGCCAATGCGGTGGAGATGGCTAAGATTGCGGAGGATGCGGGAGCCGCTGCGGTGGCGGTTCACGGTAGGACAAGAGAGCAGTTTTACAGCGGCGAGGCGGATTGGGAAATCATTGCCAGAGTAAAAGAAGCGGTGTCCATTCCTGTGATCGGAAATGGAGATGTCACGGACGGAAAGAGTGCAGAAGAATTACTTGAGCAGACCGGGTGTGACGGTGTGATGATCGGTCGTGCTGCCAGAGGGAATCCCTGGCTGTTTGGACAAATCGGCGCTTATTTGCAAGAAGGAAGGATGATACCGCTGCCATCTATAGAAGAAAAGAAGGAGATGATCCTCCGACATGCCAGACTTCAGCTTGCTGTCAAAGGAGAATACACTGGCGTTCGTGAGATGCGTAAGCATCTGTCATGGTATACAGCAGGTATGCCGGGTTCCGCAAGGCTCAGAGGATGTGTGAACCAGGCAGAATCCTTTGAGGAGATCGAGCAGTTGGTGGAATCCATGTGAGCGGAGAAGCATATATTGTCTTGAAATAACCATTTAACGTGATGGGTAATCTGAAGATTGAGCCGTTGCGTTTCCAAATGGGGGATAAGGACGGATGCATGATGGAGGCGGAGACAATCATTTATTTTCACCCGATATGGGAGGAGGCGTATAAAAATGCAGCTGCCAAGAGACACTGGTGGCAGGAAGTGAGACTGCGAGGTGAAATATTTTCTGTGGAAGTGACGGGCGGTCCTTTCGCGTTGGTGGATTGTCCGATCCCTTCTTTCTATTATAAAAAGAAGGCCTGGCCGCCAAAGATTTTGTCGGAGGCTATGGAGACAGTACTGCACAATGTACAGGGGATGGCGGACGCCTGGCTGCATCCAACAATTATGACATATGTGTCGGAAATATATACGCTCCGCTGGGAAACGCGCTCGGAGACGAAAGAAAAAGTTTTCGCGGGTCTGCTTTCAGCCTACGCCGGAGAATGGCTGTATAAGAAAGGTGAGGTGACGGTGCTGCTCGGGAAACCGGAAGAGACAGAGCAACAAATGGAGATGACGAGAAGTCTTCTTACGCCGTATCTTCCAAGAATTAATAGATTGCGTTTCTTTTATGAGGAGGTGGAAGGGACAGATATTTGGGAGGAGGAAGCCTTTTTTCTGGAAGATTACAGCTATGAGTATGGGCTGGTGCCGCGGATGACTCCTTATGAAATGAAAGAGTCAGAAAGACGGTTTGGCAGGGAACGGTGCGGTGGTGTCATCCTGGATTATACAAAGGAGAAGGAAATGCCGAGGATGAAGCGGGACGAGCAGATTGTTTATTTAGATATGAATTCTGATTCGGAAAAGGAGAGGGCCTGCGCCGGAAAAAACGGGTGGATTCTCTATGTATCACCGCTCAGATATCTTGACACTATAGTAAAAAATAGTTATGATAGAAAAACATGAGGAAAATTAGCATTTTGAAATGATAGAGGGAAAGGAAGAATTGTCATGCATGAGAAAAAAAATATTTTAACTTATGAAGGATTGCGGAAATATGAGGATGAACTACATCATCTGAAAGTTGTGAAACGGCAGGAAGTAGCTCAAAAGATCAAGGAAGCCAGGGAGCAGGGAGACCTCTCTGAGAATGCCGAGTATGATGCGGCAAAGGATGAGCAGAGAGATATCGAGGCCAGAATTGAGGAATTGGAGAAAATCCTCAAAAATGCCGAAGTAGTCGTAGAAGATGAGGTGGATCTTGACAAGATCAATATAGGGTGTCAGGTGAAGATACTGGATGTGGAGTTAAATGAGGAATTAGAATATAAAATTGTAGGTTCCACCGAAGCGAACAGCTTAAAGGGAAAGATTTCTAATGAGTCTCCTGTCGGTAAAGCGCTGATCGGCAGTAAGGTGGGCGACACGGTTGAAGTGGAGACACAGGCGGGAATCATTAAATATAAAGTGTTGGAGATTCAGCGGTCTAATTAAGATGTGAATTGGGAGAAAGGATAACACAATGGCGGAAGTACAGAATCAGGGAAAAGAACAGCAGCAGGATATTAACCAGCTTTTGAAGGTGAGAAGAGAAAAGCTTGCAGCGCTGCAGGAGGCAGGCAGAGATCCTTTTCAGATTACGAAATATGATATGACTCATCACAGCCAGGAGATTAAGGACGGCTTTGAAGCCCTCGAGGGAAGGACGGTATCTATCGCGGGCCGTATAATGAGTAAGCGTATCATGGGGAAAGCTTCTTTTTGTAATATACAGGATCTACAGGGTAATATACAGTCCTATGTGGCGAGAGACAGTGTGGGAGAAGAATCCTATGCTGATTTTAAAAAATATGACGTGGGTGACATTGTAGGCATCGAAGGAGAAGTCTTTAAGACGAAAACTGGTGAGACATCCGTACATGCAGCAAAAGTGACACTTCTGTCAAAAAGCCTTCAGATTCTTCCTGAGAAGTATCATGGATTGGTGAATACCGATATTCGGTATCGTCAGAGATACACGGATTTAATTATGAACGAGGACGTCAAGAAGACATTTGTTGCGCGTTCTAAAATTATAAGCGCTATCAGACGGTATCTGGATGGACAAGGATTTCTTGAGGTGGAGACACCGATGCTTGTATCCAATGCCGGCGGCGCGGCGGCAAGACCCTTTGAAACTCACTATAATGCATTGGATGAGGATGTGAAACTTCGCATTTCTCTGGAATTATACTTAAAGAGACTGATTGTGGGCGGTATGGAGCGTGTCTACGAGATAGGCAGAGTATTTCGCAATGAGGGATTGGATGCCAGACATAACCCTGAGTTTACCCTGATGGAATTATACCAGGCGTACACGGACTACAATGGCATGATGGATTTGACTGAGAATATGTTCCGCCATGTGGCACAGGAAGTCTGTGGAACGACCACGGTTCCCTACGGGGATGTGGAGATTGATCTAGGGAAGCCTTTTGAGCGGATCACTATGGTGGATGCCGTGAAGAAGTATACGGATATCGATTTTGATGAGGTGCCTGACACAGCGGCGGCTAAAAAATTAGCGGATGAAAAGGGTGTTCATTACGAGGACAGGCATACCAAGGGAGATATTATCAACCTCTTTTTTGAGGAGTTTGTAGAGGAACATTTGGTGCAGCCCACCTTTGTCATGGATCATCCTGTAGAGATTTCGCCGCTCACAAAGAGAAAGCCGGACAAGCCGGATTATGTAGAACGGTTTGAGCTGTTTATTACGGCCAGAGAGATGTGCAACGCTTATTCTGAGCTGAATGACCCCATCGATCAAAGGGAGCGGTTTAAGGCGCAGGAGGAGGCGCTGGCAGCAGGCGACGAGGAGGCAAATACCACGGACGAGGATTTTATGAATGCGTTGGAGATCGGTATGCCTCCCACGGGAGGAATTGGCTATGGAATCGACCGGTTGGTTATGCTTCTTACCAATTCGCCGGCAATTCGTGATGTATTGCTTTTCCCGACAATGCGAACAGTTGATTAAAAAGTCCAGTAAAATCAAGGGTTTGCGGTATTTGGAGTTGCGAACTACAACAAATTTACAACAATTTTACAACGCATAATGAAGAATAATGAGCGTTAATGAATAGTTGTACTCATAAATCCAATTCAATATTTTGTACGATAAGGACATTTTTCTAAAGGAAAATTTAGGGAAGTGTCCTTTTTTGTTATGGTCAGCAAAACAAAATAAGAAATGGAGGAAATGAACATGAGCAGTACAGCGTCAGGAGCAGAGAAAGCGGCAAAGATTATTTTTATCAGCAAAGCACATGAAAAATTCTACTTTGAGAAATTGAATGAGGTCAGGTATCAGGACGTGTACCATAAGGCGCTTGTCTATTGTCTTGGTATCAGTGATGACACAAGAAGGAATGTTAAATGTATTTATGATTTTAAGACAGGCTGTGTAAAAACAGAATGCCTGCATGAAGGCTGGCAGACCAGCGGGGGCGCAAAAGTAGTCAGGATGGCGTTTAACCTTTACTGCAACGGTACGCCGAGTGTCCCTGATTACGATGATGCGGAGGAACAGGTAGACGAGTGCAGGCTTTATACAGTGGAAGAATTATTCTGCTGTGCCTACGCACCTTATTTTTGGCAGGCGGTACAGATACGGTATCCGGAGTACGCAGTGTATAACCGCAATCTGTACGCCATGTTCGGAGGACAGGATTGATGTTAAAAG
>DLAA01000147.1:0-4515 GCA_002493835.1 Lachnospiraceae bacterium UBA7060
TATTTATACAGAAGGAATTACAAAGATCTCTTCGGCTGATTTCAGATACGCGAAGCAGATGAATAAGTCCATAAAGCTTTTGGCTTACAGCAGGGATACGAAGGAAGGTTTTTTTGCCATGGTGGCTCCTTTCCTAATTTCTAAAGAGCATCCTCTTTACAGTGTGAATGATGTCTTTAATGCGGTTTATGTGCACGGGAATATGCTTGGCGATTCCATGTATTACGGGCGCGGCGCAGGTAAACTCCCCACTGCAAGTGCGGTGGTTTCTGATGTGGTGGACTGTGCAAGACACCAGGGAAAGACTATCATGTGTTTTTGGGACGAGGAGAAAGTAGACGTTGCGGACGTTGGGCTTGCCAGAAGAAAATTCTTTGTCAGAGTGTCAGAGGATAGACAGGAGGCTGCTGTGGCTTCTTTTGGCGCGCTCGCAGAGATAAATGTAGGCATCTCGGGGGAGTTCGCCTTTATGACCCAGGAGATGACAGAGAGAGAGTTTGAAGAAAAAATCAGTAAAATCGGCGGGTGTTTGAACAGAATCCGTATTATGGCATAACGGGAGAATAGAGGGTAAAGGAAATGAATAAGGTAGTTAAATTCGGAGGAAGCTCTCTTGCGAGCGCAGAGCAGTTTAAAAAGGTGGGAGCGATTATCCGGGCGGACAAGGAACGAAAATTTGTGGTGCCTTCAGCGCCCGGCAAGAGATCCTCGGATGATACGAAGGTTACGGATATGTTGTATGCCTGCTATGAACTGGCGGAGCAGGAGAAGGATTTTACAGGACAGCTTCAGGCGATCAGGGACAGATATCAGGAGATCATTGATGGGCTGGAATTGGAGATATCACTTGACAAGGAATTTGAGATCATTGACAAGAATTTTAGAGAGAAGGCCGGTTCCGACTATGCTGCTTCCAGGGGCGAGTATCTGAATGGCATTATTATGGCGCAGTATCTGGGCTATGAGTTTGTGGATGCCGCGACAGTGATTCGTTTTTATGAGAGCGGTGAACATGATGCAGAGACGACAAACCGCTTGATGAGGGAAAGACTTTCGGGTGTGGAGGCTGCGGTAGTTCCCGGTTTTTACGGTGCATATGAGGACGGACGGGTAAAGACCTTCTCCCGCGGCGGCTCTGATATTACAGGTTCTATTGTCGCAAGAGCCATCAAGGCGAACGTA
This sequence comes from Lachnospiraceae bacterium UBA7060, assembly GCA_002493835.1. Lineage (GTDB taxonomy): Bacteria > Bacillota > Clostridia > Lachnospirales > Lachnospiraceae > UBA3282. The sequence continues at coordinate 1,183 of DLAA01000147.1, forward strand.
TATGAGAATTGGACGGATGTCTCAGGATTTTTGATTGCGGATCCGAGGATTATCTATAAACCGGAAGGGATTGAGACAATCACCTATAAGGAGCTTCGGGAGCTGGCTTACATGGGAGCCTCTGTGCTGCACGAGGACGCTATTTTCCCGGTCAGGAGCCAGGGAATTCCCATTAATATCAGAAACACAAATGCACCAGATGACAATGGTACCTGGATTGTGGAGAGCACCTGTCAGAAGCCGAAGTATGTTATTACTGGTATTGCTGGAAAGAAAGGCTTTTGTGCGGTCAATATAGAAAAAGAGATGATGAACTCAGAGATCGGCTTTGGACGAAAAGTATTGCAGGCCTTTGAGGAGAATGGAATTTCCTTTGAACATGTGCCCTCCGGTATTGATACGATGACTGTGTTTGTGCATCAGGATGAGTTTATGCACAAGGAACAGAAGGTGGTTTCGGGTATTCACCGTCTGGCAGATCCTGACGCTATTGATATTGAAGCAGATTTAGCTTTGATTGCAGTTGTGGGGCGGGGCATGAAATCTACCCGGGGTACAGCCGGCAGGATATTTTCTGCGCTCGCTCATGCAAATATCAATGTTAAGATGATTGATCAGGGTTCCAGTGAGTTAAACATTATTATCGGTGTGGCTAATGCAGATTTTGAGACGGCCATCAAGGCAATTTATGACATTTTTGTACTTTCTCAGATTTAAATTGGATTTTTTGTATATAAAGACTATATGTAGAGAAGCAAAAAGCAGAAAAACAGATAAATAATTGTTTGTTTTTCTGTTTTTTTGTGCTAAAATAAGAATATAATTGTGCAAAAAGTGCAAACAAAAACGAAAATAATTCATCGATTTTGGAGGGGATTTATGGCTAATCAACCGTTGGAAGCATTGGTGTATACCAATGATAATTGTGTAGGATGTAATAAGTGTATTTCTGCCTGTCCCGTGTTGACGGCGAACCGCGCGGTGGAGGAGAATGGAAAGAACAAAATTATCGTGGATGGCAGCCAGTGCATTAGCTGCGGTGCCTGTTTTGATGCCTGCGCGCATGATGCCAGGAGCTATCATGACGATACGGAGCGTTTTTTTGAAGATCTGAAGAAAGGAGAAAAGATTTCTCTGCTTCTGGCCCCCGCATTTTTGGCAAATTATCCAAGGGAGTATGCCACAGTTTTGGGCGGCTTAAAAAAAATGGGTGTAAACCGCATTATCAGTATTAGTTTCGGTGCGGATATCACAACCTGGGGGTATGTAAAATATATTACGGAGCATAATTTTATCGGTGGAGTTTCTCAGCCATGTCCTGCGGTGGTGGGCTACATAGAAAAGTATCTTCCGGAGTTGATTCCAAGTCTGATGCCGGTTCATTCTCCTATGATGTGCGGTGCCATCTATGTGAAAAAATATATGAAGGTGTCGGACAAGCTTGCGTTTATCAGTCCATGCATTGCGAAGAAGAAAGAGATCGACGATCCTAACTGCGGCGGCTATGTCTCTTATAATGTAACTTTTAACCATTTGATGAAATATGTGCGGGAACAAGGTATTTCCGGTCCGGCTGTGACGGACGAGATCGAATACGGCCTGGGTTCTATTTATCCCATGCCGGGCGGCCTCAAGGAAAATGTTTATTGGTTCTGCGGAGAGGATATTTTTATTCGGCAGATAGAGGGGGAAGGGCATGTTTACAAATTCCTGTCGGATTATAAGAAGAGGGTTTTGGGAAATAAGGAGCTGCCGTTTATGGTGGACGCTTTAAATTGTGATAAAGGATGCATTTACGGCCCGGGTGTGGAAGTTGAGGAAACGAAGTCTGATGACACGCTCTACGAGCTGCAGAAAATCAGAGAGGCCAGTAAGAAAAACGATAAAAAACATGCATTCAGCAGGAAGCTTACACCTAAACAGAGGCTGGCAAAGTTCAACAGGCAGTTTGCCAACCTCGATATCAATGACTTTATTAGACACTATACTGATAGATCTGCGATTGTTACCGCAAAGAAACCAAGTGCTGCAGAATTGGATAAAATATTTATATCCATGGACAAGCGCACAGAGGCAGAACGCAAAATCAATTGTTCTGCCTGCGGCTATGAGAGTTGTAAAAAGATGGCTGTGGCGGTCTACAATGATTGTAACAATATATATAACTGTATCCAGTTTGTGAAGGGTGAAGTGGAGAAGGAGAGTGAGCTTGCGAAGGTAATGGCTTCTGAGGTGGAGGAGAAGAACAGAGAGCTTCAGGAGAAGAATGATAAGATTGCAGAGCTTATCGCTGAGGTGCAGGTGGATTTCAACAGTCTTGATACTTCTATTTCTGAGATGTCAGAGGGCAATAATAACAATGCGGAGGAGAGCACGGGCATTTCAGCTTCTATGGCTGATGTGGTGCAGTTCTGTGATCAGCTGAATGAGGCACTTGAAAAGATTCAGAGCCTGCTTATAAAGCTGGAGGACAACAACGAGGAGATCACGAATGTGGCGGAGGAGACAAACCTTCTTGCGCTGAATGCCAGCATTGAGGCGGCAAGAGCAGGAGAATCCGGGAGAGGATTTGCCATTATCGCTGAGAATATCAAGAAATTAGCGGATTCATCCAAAGATACAGCCAGCGACAGTGATGCAAACAAGGAGCAGATACGAACTGCAATTGATGAGCTTTTAAAGGATGCCGAAAAGCTGATCAGTATCATTGACGGGGTCAATTTGCGAGTGACGAATTTGGCAGCCTCCACGGAGGAGATTGCGGCGTCAGCTGATATGGTAAGCACGGTATCCGCGGATCTGAGGGAGAAGCTTGCAGAGCTGAATAGTTAAATACACATACAAAGAGGCTGGGAATTCCATATCCCAGCCTCTGCTATATACATCTAATAAAAATGATTAATAGCCGAGCTCCTCGCCCACAAGATACACTTTAATCCGGCCCGGATGCATGCTCCGTCTAGTCACAACGATCTGACAGCAGAAACATTCAGGTGAGAGGCAGTCGTGGCAGACACCTGTCGCTGCGCAGGGCAGCTGACGTCCCAGCCGGATTGCGTTGGCAGGGGAGGCTGTATTTCTGATTCTGCTGACGGCGCTTTTTACATCGGATACAACCTTATTCATGCCGGCCACCACAATAACGTGAGAAGGCCCCTGGATCAGACAGGCGACGCGGTTGCCGTTGCCGTCGATATTGATGAGCTCGCCGTCCAGTGTGATCGCGTTAGCGCTCATGAGGAAGTAGTCGGAGAGAACGGTTCTCGCGTAAATCTGCCTGGCTTCCTCGGGTGTCTTTGCGGCGCTTCGGTCTAAAAGCTCGTAGGAGCCGCC
>DLAA01000147.1:4663-5290 GCA_002493835.1 Lachnospiraceae bacterium UBA7060
GACGCGGTTGCCGTTGCCGTCGATGTTGACAAGCTCTCCGTCCAAGGTAATGGCGTTAGTACTCATAAGGAAGTAGTCAGCCAGTACGGTTCTGGCATAGATCTGTCTGGACTCGTCCGGCGTCTTTGCCGCGCTGCGGTCTAAGAGTTCATAGGAGCCGCCATGGATGGCGTCCATCAAGCCACATTCTTTTAAGGTTTCGCTGCCGCCCCAGCCGATTAAGGAGCCGGAAGGCATTGTGGCAAGTATGGCCTCGGTACAGGCTGATGATGTTTCGAAATAGTACCCTTCCATATTTCTTTGTTTCAGATTTTTGATAATGCTCTCTGCCTGTTTAGACAGAGCGGCTTTCTTGTGTGTCATCTGCATTACCTCCATTTTTGTATATAATATTTGACAGTCTGTTTTCTTTTTGGATCATTGTACCATAATCTCAGTTATTGTAACAGCAGAATATATAAGAAAAATTTACACTTTTGCAGAGAAAGCAAATTTTCGATTGATATCCTATATCCACAAGGCTGAATTAACTGTCAATTCAAGGGAGAGTATATATAAAATGAGAAAACAGTATACGAAATAATGAATATTAGAAATTTTATAAAAAAATTTAAAAAATGTGTTGAC
>DLAA01000066.1 GCA_002493835.1 Lachnospiraceae bacterium UBA7060
GAATGCTCTTTTTTATATAGATGACATTGGAAAATATTTCATGATATGACTACAAACAGGGAAACAGTAACAGGGATTGAACCTCTAAAAAGTAAAAAAATGAGAAAAAGAAAAGAAAAAATTTAGATTTTTGAGAGAAATTTTAATAAAATATTTTAATATTATCTATATTAATTTGTTCGAAAAATAGAATATAAAAGATTTTGAAGCGATATGTTCCGAAAAAGAGCATATCGCTTTTTTGATTTCAGAGAAAGGAGTGGTGCCGGGAAGAGGGAGAGTTAAACGTTTATCAGGAAGCAAGAAACATAGCGGAGGGAGAAGCATGATAGAATTAAAAGTTACCAATGGTCAAAATCCAGTAAAGGCTGTAAAGCTATGCTTACCGGAGGAACAGGCGTATCTTCGGGAAAAGCTGAAAAAAATCGGTGTGGAGGAAAACAAGTATGAGATTACCGTGGTTCGGTGTTATCCGGGTAATTTGGAGCGTTTCATAAAAAAACATACCAGCCTCCAAATGCTGAATCAATTGGCCTTACGGTTAAAGAGATTACCGGCTGTAATGCTTTATGAGGTCAAAGCGTTCTTAGAAACTGTCCAAGGGAAGAGTTGTGCGGAATTATTTTGTCTGTTGGATAGTTGGGAAAAACCGGAGCGGTTAGAAGAAGCCGCACTCTACTTTCCGGTGTCTATGCAAATGGTAAGATGTGAACTAATGGGAGAAGAGAAATCCTGGCAGAAACGGGTTCTTTCGGTACAGGAAGCGGCAGAGTATCTGGAAAGCTGGAATGAACAGATTCGTTTGCAAAGATTGGATGAGGAAGGTCTGAGAGGGCTGGCCTATTACCTGAACGACCAGGACATCAAGAAACAGGTATTTTCAATGGATGCCGAACTAACGATGCGGCAGGGGACCTTATATTTAAAATTTTCCTGCCATCTGAAGCATGCCCTTACGGATATGGAAGCGGAAGCACTGCGTGCGGATTGCTTGCGTTTATGTAAAAAGAGCAGAATGCTGCCCTCTTTTTCTGCAGCGCATATGGAACCGAGGCAGCGAATCAATTTAGCAGTTTCTGCTGCAGGAAGCCAGTTTATTTGTCAGAAGCCTTCAGAAAAATCCGGGAAACCAGCATATACTCAAACGGAAGGTGTGCTCCTGGTTGATGTAGCCCCGAAAAAGGATGGAGAGGACAGGGATGTGTTGTTTATGCTTCCGGCAAGTTCTTGGGGGATTCGAGATTTGATGGAGAAGATGGGTGTAAAGGAAGAAGACGGGCTTTTCATTTGCTTTGTAGATTGTCCGAATCTTCCGGTATTTACAGATTGGTTGTGGAGTCAAAGCGAAGAAGGCGGATTTTCCGGGACGCTATCCCAGTGGAACACGTTGTCCTTATTGCTAAAGGAGTTAGATCCCTTTGCACAAAAACGATTAGAAGAGTTGGCAGAAGCTTTAGGAGAAATCCAGGCAAAGTCTTTTGAAACACTTCATGAGCTTATCTTATGGGCAAAAGACGGTATACTGTTAGAGGGTATTACAGATGATACGGCGTTGGGGCAGTATTGTCTGGAAAATGGATATTTTAAGGATCAGGCGTGGTTACTTGAGCAGTATCAAGGATATTTGGACTACGAAAAAATTGGAATGGAGTGGCGGGAGTCAGACGGTGGAATCTATACGAAAAGCGGCTATCTGATCGAAGGTATGAAAATGGAAGCAGCCGTATTTCCAAACTGGCCTTCCCTAAAAGAAGATGCCTCCATCCGTATTTGTCTGAAAAAATCTCATGGTGAGGAGATACAAGTCTATTTTCCTGAAAAGCAGGATGGGATTACAGAAGCGTGGTGGCAAAGGATGCTGTCAGAAGCGGAATTGGTAGAAATTGACTGTCTTGTACCGGCCCTGATTCCCTCTATCTATGAAGCGTTGGAGCAATTGGAGCGAATCCAGACACTCAGTAAACGGTTAAAAGAATTGGAAAATGGGGGACAACTGGTAAAATTTCAGGCACTGTTGGAATTATGGGATGTAACAGATCTGGAAAGCGCCATACAGGGGAGCTTCCGGCTGGAGGAATATCAATATTATGGAGCTTGCCGCAGCGCACATTCCCTGGGCTGGATGCTGTTTCAGGTTCAAGGCAATGTGGAATTGACAGAAGAAGAGAAGGAAACCATTGACTTTAGTCGTTATGGGAAGCGGATGGCAGCGCGCTGTGGCGCAGTAGAAACCTCCTATGGATATTTGCTGCCTAAAGGAGAGTAACCTAGAAAAGATACAGAATGTATTAGAAAGGGGATAGAGAATATTTTAAACAGCTTTATATCTTGGGTTGGTGGGAAGAAACTGCTCCGGCAGGAATTATATCAGATGTTTCCCAAAGACTATAAACGGTATGTAGAAGTATTTGGCGGCGGGGGCTGGGTGTTATTCGGCAAACCCCGGGATCATGCAGAGCTGGAGGTATATAATGATTACAATCAGGATCTGAGCAATTTATTTCTCTGTACCAGAGATAAGCCTATTTCGCTTTTGAAGGAGCTGGGATTTTTACCGTTAAATTCCCGCAGTGAATTTTTGGTATTACGGCAGTTTTTAGCGCGAAAAGAGTTTGACGAGCAAATGGTTCGGGAGGAAGAAGCACTCTTAGAGCGGGAATTGCCAGCGCCTGAAGCAGAAGAACTGAAAGCATTATTATTAGAACGGGCTGAAGAATGGGATGTGAGAAGAGCTGCAGCTTTTTATCGGCTGATCCGCTATAGCTATGGCAGCGGCTGTACGTCTTTTGGGTGCCAGGGGATAGATATCCGGAGAACTTTTGATACGATTTGGGAGGCATCCAGGAGATTGGCAAACACTGTGGTAGAGAATAAGGATTTTGAAGCATTAATCCAACAATATGACAGAAAAGAAACCTTTTTTTACTGTGATCCGCCTTATTTTGAAACAGAGGACCATTATGAAGTGGCCTTTGGCCAGACAGATCATGAGCGGCTGCGAAATGCCTTAGAGAAAAGCGAAGGAAAGTGGATGGTAAGCTATAATGACTGCGCATATATCCGCAAGCTCTATGAAGGGTGTTGGATCAAAGCGGTGCGGCGCATGAACAATTTAGCCCAGCGGTATGAAACCGGCGCTGTGTATCCAGAGGTGGTGATTACAAATTATGATCCGGCAACAGAAGGCAGGGGAAAAACAGCAGAGCAGATTGATTTATTCTGATTTGGCGTTTACTTTTGTATGGAAGAATAGGTGGAATATGACCAAGAATCTTGTAAGATTACGATGTAAACGCAGCTGGCAAGAATGGGGGTGAAGAAGCGGGTGAAGGGAAAACCGTGTGGATTTTATCTGGATGAGGAGATGTTAAAGGCAGCAGGTTTGGCTGAGTCAGAGGAATATCAGGTGATATTCGGCAGTGGGGCAATTGTGCTCACAGACGGGAAGCCGGAAAGAATTGTATTATCCATTGTGGATCTGTTATGGATGTTAAAACAAGAGGAACGGGAAAGAATTCTTTCGGTTTTAACGGTAGCAAATCAGTATTATCTGGAGGAAGAGGGAAGAAAAGCATGAAAGAGAAACCAGTGGTATATCTGGCAAGCCCGTATCGAGGTGCGAAGGCACAAAATGAAGCTTTTGCCAGATTGGCTTTGGCCTATGCCATCCAATCCGGTGTGGTGCCGGTGGCGCCCCATTTACTTTATCCGCAGGTTTTAAAAGAACATAAGGCAAAGGAACGGGCAATGGGAATGGAACTGGGAGTAAGTTTATTAAAACGCTGCGATGAACTGTGGCTATGCGGCAATGAAGTATCATTGGGAATGGAGATGGAGCGGCAGGAGGCGTTAAAAGCAGGAATTTTGGTTCGCAAAATTTCAGCAGAAGAGATCTATAGAGTGTTTTTACCGGATGAAATACATCAGAGAGAGATGGGAGGTCAGAATGTGCTTGAGCAAAGCTTATAAAGTGGTTGGCAGTAAAGGGAGAATCTATTTGCCCAAAGAAATACAGGAAGCGGCAAATCTCTATCCCGGACAAATTGTCCGCTTAGAAGCAGAAGCTGGTCGTGTAATTTTTACAGCAGTCAGCATGATAGAGATTGGAGATCATTCGCCGGAGGCAGTAGAAAGCTATCTCATGGCTGCCGGAAGGCAGTTGGAAAAAGAGCGGCAGCTAAAACTTGCCTGCGCCTTATTAGAGCAGGCAGAAAAACAGTAAGGGGAGGGACAAAAGTGGAAGCAATTTATCTGGAACATGGTTTTTTATATTATTATGGAAACAGGGCCGGATATCAAAAAGGCGAGCTGGTGTATGTAGATCCTATTTTTTACACCAGTTTTTTGAAGGAACAATTAGAAAAAACCGGACGATATCCCAAAGAGCAGGAAGGGCTTTACGAACGGTTATTGAACTGTCAGGTACGCTCAGATGACGGAAAGTGCCGCCTGGAGTTTTGCCGGATTTGGCAATGGCGGGAGGAGGTTCTGCCTGAAAAGAAATTCCTGCCGTTTAGAGTTTACACGGCAAAATATGGCTCCATCTGTTTAGAGGACTATCAGGTGGTTTATGACGGGTACAGTGAAACAGAAGAACTGGAGGTCATTTTTCAAAAATTGAATACCCGAGCGCCGGAAGGTTTTCCAGGTCATCCGCTCACCATATCAGATTTGATCGAACTGTACGATGAAAAAAACGGCAGTTCGTTTTTTTATGTAGATGAGTTGGGATTTCAAAAACTGGAAGGGGTGAAGGGATGATGAAACGGTCGAGAAGCCAGAAGCTGCTGGCGGTTTGGGGCAGCCCAGGATCTGGAAAAACGACTTTGGCAGCAAAGCTTGCCTGGCACTATGAGAAAGAAGGATTCAGGACCGCCTTGGTTTTTTGTGACTGGAGTACTCCCATGCTGCCTTGTATGCGGGAAGAAGGGGAACTTTCAGAGCAGCATTCGTTGGGCAGTATCTTTGCGGCCAGACGGATTGTACCGGCTTTGGTGGAAGCCAATGCCTGTCAGGTAAAAGGCGCGGAGCAGCTTGGGCTGTATGGGTTATTAAAAGGGGAATATGAAACGTTGTATCCACCGGTCTCAAAGCGGCAGGCAGAGGAATTCCTGGAGGTTTTAAAGGAACAGTATGATGTAGCAGTACTGGATTTAACAAGTGAAGTGCATGGACAGGTACTGACTGAGACAGGGCTTAGAAAGGCTGACGAGGTGGTGCGGCTGTTAGGCTGCGAATTAAAATCCTTAAGCTTCTATAAAAGTCAGTTGGCATATCTTCATGAGGAAACAATTGAGGACAGGTATTTTTATCGGGTAATTTCTGATGTCAAGGATCAGATGCTGGCAAAAGCGATGTATCAGAAAACAGCCTTTCAATTGCAGCATACAGAAGAGCTTGTGAAGCAGTGGGAGAGAGGAGATCTCTTTGGGGAGTTAGAGGAAAAGCAAAGCCGAGGGTATCTGGAAGGACTTAGAGCGCTGGCAGAAGAGCTGATAAGTGAATAGGGGGAAGCAGGGGATGAAGAAAAGTTGGAAAAAACCGGCGCTTGTACTGGGATTGCTTTTTCTGTGCCTGGTTTTAGGGGATGTAAGCGCTTTTGCTGAAGGCAGTGATGTGGCCGGTGTGATTGAGAGTACATGGAAAAGTGCTGCCGGGCAGATCAAGACCGTGGTGAATAATGTTATTTTTCCGGCCATTGATTTAATCTTAGCGGTGTTCTTCTTTGCGAAGCTTGCCATGGTGTATTTTGACTATCGCAAACATGGGCAGTTTGAGTGGACGGGACCTGCGATCTTATTTGCCTGTCTGGTTTTTTCCCTGACAGCGCCGTTATATATCTGGCAGATTGTCGGAGTTTAAGAGAAAGCGGGTGCGAGAGATGTTTATCTGGGATTTTGCAGCCGGTTCTGTGTTAGATCAGATTATGGATTGGATATACAGCCTGTTAATCGGCTTTCTGTCAGAATTTTTTACCATGATGAATGGGATGGGCGCTGATTTATTTGAATTACCCTGGGTGGCAGCGCTGATTTTATTTTTCTCCCGCCTAGGCTGGATGTTATATGCCGTGGGTTTCATAGTAGCTGTATTTGAATGTGCCATTGAATATCAGTCAGGGCGAGGAAATATCAAAGATGTAGGTTTAAATGTGTTGAAGGGTTTTTTTGCGGTCAGTCTGTTTACCAGTGTGCCCGTCGGACTTTACCGGGAGGTCGTAAGTTTGGAAGGAAGTTTATCCGGCGCCATAGCAGGGATGGGCTATCGGGATGGATATGAGAATCTGACCGATGCGGTGCAGGGGACGTTGGAAAATATGCAGTCTTTGGCGTTCACCGCTGTCGTGGGCGTCTTTTGTCTGGTAATGATAGGGTATGCGGTGTTTAAAGTGTTCTTCTCCAATTTGAAACGGGGCGGAATTCTTCTGATTTTAATCGCAGTAGGGAGTCTTTATATGTTCGGGATTCCCCGCGGTTATCTGGACGGCTTTCACGGCTGGTGCAAGCAGGTGGTGGGATTGTGCCTGACCACCTTTTTGCAGTCCACCATCTTAATCGCAGGGTTAATGGTGTTTCGGGAACAGCTGTTATTGGGGCTGGGACTGATGTTATCGGCTGGAGAAATACCGCGGCTTGCCGGGCATTTTGGGATGGAAAGCGGTACGCGGGCGAATCTGATGGGCAGCATCTATGCAGTGCAGCATGCTCTGACCTTAAGCCGCAGCATTGGACAGATGATTCGCTAGGTAGAAACAGAGAAAACAAACTACAGAGAGAAAGGTGTGCATGGGTATCAAAGCAGAATTTTACTATGAATCAGACGAGGTAACGATCCGTTTTCGGATTCCGTTGGAGGACTATCAAAAATTGCGGCAGTACCAAAGCCAGTATCCCAGGGCAATCCTGAAACGCTTAGATGGAGAATATCCGCCTCTGAACGAGATAGCAGAAACGCAAAGGATTGCGCTTAAAGAGGATAAGCGGTTAAATATGCTGCGGTTTTTAGACCGTCATCTGACTTCCCTGTGTGAATCGGAAGCAAGGCTTTATGGAAAGATCGTGGAAAAAGCGCAGACCATTCAGGAAGCCCTGGAGCTTTCTGTCAATTTGGATTGTTATCAAAGGATTGGAACAGGGGAGGTACAGCAAATAAAAGCACATGGGTATTTATATCAGGAAGGCGACGCGCTGCCGCCGGTGGGGATGACCGGAGGGTATCAGGTGATGGCCAGACTGGAAACAGAACGTGGCGGTGCTTGGCTTTTCCTGCCGCTTACGGAAGAAAAAAAGCAGAGTATGGAAAAACGACTGGGCGTGGAATGCCTGGAGGAGAGAAGGGCGGAGATCTTCCGACTAAAGGAAGAAACTCTGGCAGAGTACCTGCCAGGGAGCGGTACAGTAAAGGAACTGAAACAGTTTGCGCAGGCACTGGAAGAAAGGGAAAACTATCAAAGAGCAGACTGGGACAGGGTATATGCTTCGCTTTTACTTGAGCAGCCGGAGAATTTCAGGGAGGTCTGTGAAGTATTGGAAAAGAGCGCGTCCTATCAGCTCCTGCCGGAGCAGACAAAGCCTGCGCAGTATCAAACGCCTTTTGGATATTTAGATTTAAACGGCGCTGTGCCGCTTCATCCGCTGTCGGAAGAACTCGTGACGAGTTGGATTTATGGCAGATTGTACGGGGAACTGCTGGAAGCGTCTTATGAAATGGAAGAATCTTATGTAGAGTCTTTAGATGGAAAGGGGTTAACCTGTTATGAAGATGAAATACAGGCACGTATAGAGCAGGAGCAGGCCTATGGGAGAGAAAACGGCGGCCTGGCGCAGTATCTGCATAATGTATTGCTTCGGGAAAAGGTTTGTGATATTGAAGTGGGCGTGGTAGTAATCGCAGGAGAACTATGGTCGAAAACAAAGATAGAAAGCTATGGGGCCTTAAGCGAAACACAGACGGAAGCCTTAAAAGCGTATTTGAGCGGGCAGTTTTCAGACGGCTGGGGAGAAGGCGTAGCGCAGCGGGAGATAGACATTGGCGACGCGGAGCTTTATCTTTATTTCTGGCATCCAGAATTGGAGGATACCTTATATACGGAGGAAGAGTTGGAGAAAACGTTGGAGATGGATCCAACGATGCTGTTTTCATGAAAGGATGTGAACGATGTATCTATATCCTGAAAATTTGAAGGCGAAAGCCACGCTGTGGTTTTGGAGTCTGCCGGATTTAGTGCTGCTGGGTATTTTTCTGGCGTTCTCTCTGTTGTTTTTTTCTGCCTTTCATCAGCCCTTTTTTGTGATGGGAAGCGTGTTGTTCGCTATTTTGACCATTCGGGTGAAGGAAGAAAGCATTCTGGATTTTATAAAGGCTGCTTGCCTGTATTTTTTCACACAGCAGTTTTTTGTTTGGAGGGCTAGATGAAAAAGCGAAAGGAAAAGAGCGTGCAGTATCAGAAAAACCGGCAGAAGAAAAGTGTGCAGGAGCTGTTGGGGATTGCACGCATTACAGAGCATGGTATTTGGAGAACAAACGGGGATGGTCTGATCATCTTTTTGTTAGAACCGGATAATCTGTCGGTGTTATCCGAAGCGGGGGTTGCACAGAAGATTTATGGGCTGATGATGGTATTAAAAGGTCTGACGGAGTTGGAATTATGCTGTGTCAATTCCAAAGAAAATTTCAGTGAGAACAAGCGATATCTGAAAAAACGGATGGCGGAAGAGAAAAACAGTAAAGTGCAGAACTTACTGCGTGCAGACTTGGAGATGTTAGAGGCCATGGAACGGGAGGAATGCGGTGCCAGAGAGTTTCTAGTGATCATTCGCTTCCATGAGAATGAAGTCAGAGAATTGGGTCCCATCTTAAGCAGGGTAGAAAAAGCATTCAGGGAACAGGCCATTCGGGTAAGACGGGCAGAAACAGAGGATTTAAAACGGATTTTGTCAGTATACTTCAGTCAAATTGTAGCGGCGGAAGGGTTGGAAGATTATGATGGAGAACGGTGGGTGACATTCTGTGAAGAAACAAAAGAGAGCTAGGCAAAAAGAGGAAAAAAAGCTGGAAACGCAGATACAGGATTCAGAAGGGGCGGTGAAAGGTTTTTTGGACTTGATTACGCCGTCTGTGCTGCGTTTTTATCCCGGATATTTGATTTGCGGAAATACCTACCGTGCTGTCTGGGCAATCCGGGATTATCCGGCCGCCACGGAAGAACAGGCGCTGTTAAAACATCTGGGGGAAAAACAGGGCGTGACCTTGCATATCTATACCAGACCTGTCAGTGCGGCAGAAGAAAAAAAGATGATTGCCAATGCAACCAATAAAAATAGAATGCTGCGTGCCAATACCAGTGATTTAAAAGAAACGGTGGTGGCTGAGCATAATTTGGCCGATGTGGCAAAATTGATCAGTGAAACGCATCGTAACCGGGAACCGCTCCTGCATACAGCGGTATATCTGGAGATGGTAGCAGATAGCCTGGAAGCCTTAGAAGAATTACAGCTGGATGTGCAGACAGAGTTAATTCGCGGCAGAATGAATTTGGATAAGCTCTTATTACAGCAAAAAGAAGGGTTTTTAAGCGCAATGCCGGTGGGTGCGCATATTCTGGAGGAGCGGTTTGAACGAGTGCTGCCAGCTTCTTCCGTGGCGAATTTTTATCCCTTTCACTATTCGGGAAAATTGGACAGCCAGGGATTTTATCTGGGGCGGGATAAGCATGGCAGCAGTGTATTTGTAGATTTTGAAAAACGGGAGGAGGATAAAACCAATGCCAATATCTTGATTCTGGGTAATTCGGGGCAGGGAAAATCCTATCTGTTAAAAATATTGCTGTCCATATTACGGGAAAGCGGCAAGCAAGTCATCTGTTTAGATGCAGAAGAAGAGTATCAGGAGCTGACGGAACAGTTAGGCGGCTGCTTTGTAGACTTAATGGAAGGGAGATTTTACATTAATCCACTGGAAGTAAAGGTGTGGGATGATACCGGTGATATACCGGAGGAGGAAGCGCCGGAAGCATTCCGGCAGAAGTCCGCGTTAAGTCAGCATATTGCGTTTTTAAAAGACTTCTTTCGTACAGCCCGGGATTTTTCTGATGCGGAAATTGAGGTACTGGAGATCATGCTCATAGGGCTGTATAAAAGTTGGGGATTGGATAATGAAACAGAGTTTCATAAAGTTCCAAGAGGTGCTTATCCTATCCTGGCAGACCTGTACCGCTATTTGGAAACTGCTTATGATGAATATGACGAAGAAGCAAAGCCGCTTTATACGAAAGAGCAGCTGCAGCATCTGTTATTGGGCCTTTATTCCATGTCACGAGGCGCGGAAGCAAAATTCTTTAATGGGCATACCAATATCACCGATGATGCCTTTTTAACATTTGGAGTAAAAGGACTGCTGCAGACCAACGGCAAATTGAAGGATGCCATGCTCTTTAATATTTTAAGTTATATGAGCAATGCGCTGCTCATAAAGGGCAATACGGTGGCGAGTTTGGATGAATTCTATCTTTTCCTGACTAATCTCACAACGGTAGAATATGTGAGAAACTTTATGAAACGGGTGCGGAAAAAGAATTCTGCCATGATTTTAGCCAGTCAGAATCTGGAGGATTTTAACCTGGAAGGGATTCGGGAATATACCAGACCTTTATTTGCCATTCCCACCCATCAGTTTTTATTCTATCCGGGAAATCTGGATTCAGCCTTTTTCAAGGAAATGCTGCAGCTGACAGAAAGTGAGTATCAGCTGATTCGCTATCCGGAGCGGGGTGTCTGTTTGTATAAGTGTGGAAATGAGAGATATCATCTAAAGGTGATTGCATCAAAATACAGAGAGCGGCTCTTTGGCAGCGCCGGAGGCCGTTAAGGACTAACTTTGTACAATGGTCTGAAAAATGAAGAGAGGGAAAACATAAAATTTTGTGAGAGCTGATAGAACAGAATGAGCGCTCTAAATGGAAAGTAGAGGCGCTCATTCTTCACTTGCTTTTTCTTCCGTAATTTTTTTAAGAAATTCTTTTGGAGAAAAAATGGGAAGCGGTGCAAGTTTATAGTCCCGCAGATTTCTGGTTATGATGCAGTCAGCTCCGGTACGGATAGCTGTTTGCACCATGATGGCATCTTCGTAATCCTTTATAGGAGAGCTAAGGGCAATTTGACAGTCCGTGGAGAAGGTATCCTCCACATCAAAGAGCATGAACAGGGTATGGAGCAACTGCCGCACTTCGTCTTCATTGTGAATACTTCGACGCAGGATATAGTAAATATCTGAAAGGGCTTTTGCAGTGAGAACGCCTGAAAACTGTCTGTTTGATACGAAGAGAACGATATCCATAGCATCCTGATAAAACGGCTCGCGTTTTTGCAGGACATCCACAATTACGCAGGTATCAATCAATGCCTTCATAGTTTACCTGCTTTCTCCGCACGGGCTTCTTCCAATGTGATATCGGCAGGGATCACGCCGAGAAGTGATTTTGCCATTTCTACGCGATCTGCATTGGGATTGGAGAGCTTTGCAATGACTTTACCATTGCGGGTAATGAAGATATCTTCTTTTTCTGCAAGTTTCAGATATTTGCCAAGATTTAGTTTTAGCTCAGTAGCAGTAATGGACATTTAAAGACCTCCTTAACGTAGTTGGAATATGAGATTCTATAATGTATTATACTCAAATCGAACGAAAATAGCAATAAAATCGAATGGTTTTGCTGCTAAGATAGGGCGAAAAAAATTTAGAGATGGGAGTGGAAAGAAGATGACAACAAAAAGATTGCGAATATTGGTGATTATACTATGTGCAGCTGTGTTGGGAGTGGGAATCCTGAGCAGCTTTTTTTATGCACAGGGGAAAGAAAAGCCAAGAGAGCTGTCCTTTTCCAGTGATGAAATTCCGCCGGTATTTTCCTCATGGAAGGAAGAAGCGGGACGGTTGTTATATACAAAAGAATATCTGTTAGAGGAAGAGGCGGATTCCAAGCACATATCCAGAGCAGAATTCAAGGAGGATGGAATTCTTTGGAGCTTTTATCAAGAGGAAGCGGTGCCGCAAATTGTGAAGCTGGAGAAGCCCTATACCCACCCAGTGCATTTTGAGAGCGGTTCCAACAAGATAGAAGTGTTGTTAGGCATGTTAGATGCCAAAAAAGAAATTAAAACGGAGGATGGCTATGAGGGAACGGTTTATCTGGACACAGATAGTATCAAGGCCGAAGCAAAAGGGTATGGCAGTAAAACTGTGAAGGTGAACAAAGTGAGAATATATTATAATCTCTCAAACAGGGACCTTTCCTATGTGCCGAAAAGCATCACAGAAAATGGCGTGACCTATCAGTTTCGGGATATCCATTGGCAGGCGGCTAACCTGGAACAGGTGGATGGGTATTTGCTGCCGGATGCGTATACGGCGGTTGCGACTTATGAAGGAAGTAAAACGGAACGGTATGCAACCGGTTATACGGTAGAGGCGCGCTATCAGGGAACGCTTGAAAAAACAGAAGAACAGGGTACAGTTTATCGCCTGCTTTTTACAGGGAAAAAACAAGGACTGAGTGAATCAGCGGCAGCGAGGATTTCCGGAGGTGTGATTTTGGCGATGGGATGTATGGGAGCAGGTATTTACGGAGCCAAAAGGTTTCGCAAATATAAAGAAGCAAGAGAAACTTTAGAGGAGAGGTGGTGAGAAGATGAGAAAGCGTATGTTAGAGCAATTGCTTATCACAGCGCTGGTTATGAGCGCATGCAGTATGGCAAATCCAGCCTATGCTTCAGAGTTCACCTATCATTTTTCAGGCGCAGGAATGGAGTTTGGCGTGCCGACTTCAACAGAAGAAAAGTTAGTGGAAACGGCAGAGACGATGAATCACAATCGCAGCAAAACAGCGGCGTATATTCCGCCGGTCTTTGGCAGCATGACCTCCTATACGTTAGAGAAAGGAGAACGGCTGACCCCGAATCTGCTGAAGGAGAAAGATTTGAGAGAAGAAACCGGGATCAAACAAACGGGCAATGCCATTGCAGAAACCTTAAACCAGATTCCGCAGAATCGCATTCAAATGGAGGTTTTTCCAGGAACGCTGAGAGAAGAAGGCTGGATAACGGAAGTGGATCACACATTCTACTATGCTGGCGGTCAGATTGGCTATCTGGATATTCCCAAATTGGAGCTCTCAGTGAAGGTCTATGAAGGAGAAACGGCAGCAAATATGAAAAAAGGGGTAGCACATATTAAAGACAGCAGTGTTTGGAGCGGCAACGTAGTATTATGCGGCCACAATCGGGGAGACAGCGCCTATTTTAATAAGCTGCACACATTAAAAAGCGGGGATCGGATTACCTATACGACAAAGTTGGGCCAGAAGGTCTATGAGGTTATAAGTGTGGAAAAAATCAGGGAAACGGATACCAGAGTTTTGGAAGGAACGTCAAGTGATTATTTGACGCTCTTAACCTGTGTGAGAAATGAGAGTGCCTATCGGTATTGTGTGAAAGCCATTCGGGTAGTATGATGACAAGAAGAAATTTACGAGTAAAAAGAAATACAAAATTTGAGAGGAATTAAGGACTTTACACAAAAAATTCTGGAGTATTGGCAGAAGAAATCCAGAAGGGAAACGAAAAAAATCCCCATTTAGAGCCCTTCGTTCCGCATCCCATGAGATAGAAAGCCTGTTTGAAGTGATTAAATTAGTGCCACTGGGCAGAAATAACAGATGCGGAGCATTCTTTGTCGTTGCTTTCTGTCAGAAAGTTCGGTATAGTTGGGGTAAGCTGAATACACTACAAGGAGGAAACGAAAAGATGAAACAGAGTCGAAGACAGTTCATTGCAGGCTTTCTATGCGGTGCAGTCTTGTTTGGAGCAACAGGCGCTTATGCAGCAGGCGTGCTGGCAGTGCCCAGTACGCAAAAGGTGGTGGTGGATGGGAAAAATGCTGCCATAGAAGGATACAATATCAATGGCAACAACTACTTTAAATTAAGAGATTTGGGAAAAGAATTGAATGTGGCTGTAAACTTTGATGAGCCAAATCATCAGATTCGGATACAATCTGACCAGGCTTACGGCTGGAGTGATCCGGCAATTTCAGTACCAGAAAGCAATACAGAAACAAGCGAAAAAAGTGCGCCGATGCAATTGGTAGATGTATCTGTCAAGTATGACAATAACGGCAGACCCTTGCCTTATAAGGCAAAGGTGGGACAGGTTATTTATGGCACCGGAAATGTGAGTAAAGCTGTCAATCCCTATGCAGCAGAAGAATATGCAGGGTATATGAAACTTAAAGAAGCTTTGCCAGGAACGCCGTTTCCGACAGAACCATTAGGAGCAATCAATCCTAAATGGGATGAGAGTTACTATGAAATTCAGATGCCCAGTCCCGTTCCCTGTTATACCCATACACTGCCGGGACAGAAAAGCGAGTTTATGGGAATGGAAGTAGTCAATCACGAGGAAAGCTATGAGATGTATGTGTTTAATGCCTATGAAACACAACGAATTATTGATGAACTTTACAATACCTTTCTGGAGCATCCGGAATGTTATACCGATGGGAAGTTAAACTGTACGGTGCGGGTAGGTTTAACAAGTTCAGGATTTGAGGGCAATTTCTTTTACCCCTACAGAGATTTGTGTGTGGAGCAAACAGTAGGAAATAGGAATGTGGAGTATATGGTATACGCAGTTGATATTTATATAAATGGTGTATTTCAAGGTACGAAATATTGCTGTATCCAAAATTGTACACCGGATAATCCAGATGTCACCAGTTCTGATACGGCGATTATGAAACATCGGCAGACGAAGTGATTTTGATAGCATAGGTTACCAAGAACTGCCGATTTTCCTCAAATTATCTAATTATCTGAAAGTTGTCGAAATGCAGATGGAAGATAATTACGGAATGATTGACGGCATTATCCATAACGATCCCAAGGAAACTGAAATAGGCGGATAAACCCCTCTCTGAAATGAGCAAAGAACAGAGCACGGATGAGGCAGAACATTGTGAACTGACGGATTCCGCGTGAAACAAGCTCTCTGCTATGTCTGACGAAGAGTATGCGAAACTGGAGCTTTATCCCGATTTTGATGAATAAAATGGAATAAAGCCATTCATCGGATTTATTTAGCTCCAATTAGCGGAAAAATTTATCGCCAATCGTCGGAAAAATATTACGCCAATCATCGGAAAAATATTGTAGAATTCATCGTTATGGGGTATAATATAAACACCGTGAATGGAAATGAGGTGTTCCGAATGAAAAACTACAGAAAAAGAATTGCCGACGACATTCTGAAGCGGAAGTTGGAAGGTAAAGGTGCGGTTCTGATTGAAGGTCCTAAATGGTGTGGCAAAACGACGACCGCTGAACAGTTTGCCGCCAGTATTTTATATATGGATGACCCAGAAAAGAAAGAACAGAACATAGCAATGTCAGAACTGAATCCTAAACGATTGTTAAAAGGTGCGACACCGAGACTCATCGATGAATGGCAGCTTGCCCCAAAGCTTTGGGATGCAATCCGGTTCGAGGTTGACCATCGTGGCGAGCTTGGACAGTTTGTACTAACCGGTTCCGCTGTTCCCGCCGATACCAAGGAAATTACCCATTCCGGTACAGGGCGCTTCACCTGGCTGACAATGAGGCCGATGAGCTTGTATGAATCGGGAGATTCCACAGGCGAAGTCAGTTTGAAAGACCTATTTTCCGGTGTGTTGGAGATTGATGGAGAATCCAATTTAAGTATCGACCGTCTGGCGTTCCTGGTATGCCGGGGCGGATGGCCGCAAGCGGTGGATATGCGTGATGAAATTGCTTTAGATCAAGCGATGGACTATTATGACGCAGTTGTTCACTCAGACATTAACCGGGCAGATAATGTGCAGAAGAATCCCGAAAGAGTGAAACGGCTTATGCGTTCCTATGCAAGAAATCAAGGCGGTCAAGTCCCCAATACTGTGCTTGCACAGGATATTGCTGCAAACGATGAAACTCCTATCAGCGAAGAAACGGTTGCGTCTTATGTGAGTGCTCTGCGAAAAATCTTTGTTGTAGAGGATATGCCTGCATGGAATCCAAACCTTCGGTCTAAAACTGCGATTCGCACCTCTGATACCCGTTATTATATTGACCCTTCTATCGCTGCTGCGGCATTGGGTATCGGTCCGAATGACTTGATAAACGACTTAAAAACTTTCGGTTTTCTGTTTGAAACGCTTTGTATTAGAGATCTTCGTGTTTTTGCAGATGCTCTGAACGGAGAGGTTTATCACTACCGGGACAAAGATGGGCAGGAATGTGACGCAGTCATCCATTTAAGAAATGGTAAATACGGTCTTATTGAAATCAAACTTGGAGGAGACAAACTCATTGAGGAGGGAGTCAAAAGTTTGAAATCAATGGAAGCTAAAATTGATACCAATAAGATGAACGCTCCGTCTTTTCTTATGGTTTTAACGGGAATCGGGGATTACGCCTACCGCCGACAGGATGGCGTATATGTGGTCCCCATCGGTTGCTTAAAGAACTGATTCAGCCACACAAAATATGAATGAAAAGCATCTCTTGTGATATGATACCTCTAAAGTAGACAGATAAAATATAAAATCTGTTAGTTTAGAGGTGTTTTTCATGTCTAGAAAAACGAAGTTTACGCCGGAAGAAAAAGAACAGGCTGAAAGACATTGATCTGCTGATGTGTGAATACACCTCCGATATGCCGGAGATTTCATCGGTAGAAATGAGATAGCTGTCGCGCTGAACCATGGCAGCAATGCCTTCGGCTGCAAAGGTTGTATTTACGATTATTCAGCAGTTGATTTGCATATCAATATTTACCGGGGCAGATTGACGGTACCGCTGAAGTTAATTATGATGCCGATGAAACGAATGATCTTGGAAAAGTGCCGGGAAAGTGTCAGTAGGTGAACAAGAGCAGCAGATTTATCAATATGTGCTGGAAAACGGTTCTATTACAACGGCTCAGGTAATGGAGCTTCTTTGAGTGAAACAGCGCAGAGCCAGAACAATTCTGGACAAAATGCTTGAGAATGCATGGCTGAGAAAAGAAGGTGCTTCACGAAGTACAGTTTATGTAATTAGCATGTAGCGGAGGCAATAGTACGCCAGTATTCTGCCAAGTTCTGATTTAAGAAATAGCTGTAACGCAATTCCTGCCTTTTACTATCAATACTCTAGTCCTGTATCTCTCACCAAAAATGGAGTAGGAGATTTCGTGGCACTTCGTATAGATGTTTATGAAAAATTAGTGGGAGAGTATAGGTTATAGGCCCTATTAGAAAAAGCGAACGGGAGTTGGCATAGGGCAAAGTGGAGGATTTCAGCCAGTTTTTTGCAGAACTTGAGATAAGTGTAGGATGATAAGCTAACAATCATTGTAGACAGAAGCTGTTTATGGAGAATATGCAGCTTCTTTTTTATTGAAAAGAAAATAATTAGGAGGAAAGGGATATGGATTTTACCAATGAAAGAATGAAGCGAACGACCAGTCTTGTGACGCTGGTCATTTTTTTATGTGTTACATTTTTAGGCGGCGTAACGCCGACCTTTACAGCGTCCAGTCCGGAGGAAGCATTGCGGGAGTTAAATATTCATATTATCGCAGATAAGGCAACGCCGATTAAATGTATGTCATATAACGGAAAAGCGAAAAATGGGTATTTTGCTTATTTTCAGGGAAAAAATCGAAATGGAGTGCCGAATAACTATCCTTGTTATTGTGTGATTCCCGACCAGTTAGGTGTTAATAATTTAGGAGATCGCGACGCGGAATTAACCCAAACTGTGCAAAGTCCGAAGATTTATGGAGCCATTATGAATGGGTATCCTTATAAACAGCCGGAAGAATTAGGACTTGAAACCAATAAGGAAGCCTATTATGCGACCCGCAATGTTGTGTGGACTTTGGCTGGCAATTGGGAGTACGCTCTATGGAAAAGTGACGGGACTGAGCAGGGCAATCGAGTGAAGGCTGCCATGGATACAATCTACAAGGCGGCGCAGAACTGGCAGAGCATTCCGGTAGAACTGGAATGTAAGCTGAGTGGTTCCGGGGAAGCTGTGGAAAAAGACGGGTATGTGGAACAAACATACACCATTACAGCCAACTACGAAAGTACCCACAGTGTCAGCGTTACGCTCAAAAACGCACCGTCATCGGCCAGAATAACGGATTTGAGCAATCAGGAAAAGAGAACCTTTGCAGTGGGTGAGGACTTTAAGGTGAGGGTGCCAAAGGCAGACGCAGCCAATGCAGATTTTGATGTAAAGCTCTATGTACAGGCCAAAGACAATGCGGTGTATTATGCAAAAACAGCACAAAGCGACTGCCAGGACTATTATGCAACGTATGATCCAATTAACACTTCGGTCAGTGATGCAACCTTTACTTATGGCGGAACATCTACTCCTGATCAGCCGGAAAAACCTGTTGTGGAAGATGGAAAAGTAACAGTTTACAAAAGAGATAAGAACAATAAACCCTTAGCCGGAGCCGTATTTAAGGTGCTGAAAGACGGTGCGGAGATAGGCAGCTACGGTACAGACAGTCAGGGAAAATTTTCTTTTCCTATTGATGCCAACACCTATATTAAGACCGAACTCCCCGACCCCCATGACGGCACATATATTGAGCATTATGAGCCATTAGAGAACGGGACACCATATCAAACCTACAGTATCATTGAAGTGGAAGCACCTTACGGTTATCTTATCAGTAAGGATGCAAATCAGACTATTACTACCATTGCGAACGGGGACGGCGGTTTACAACAAGATAGCTTTACCGTGACCTTTGTCAATGAGCCCTATGGAAATTTGCTGATTGAAAAGACAGATAAAGATACGAAACGCTATCTGGAAGGTGCTGTGTTTCGCGTAACCTATCTGCCCGGAGCCAATGATACCTATCGCTTTACTACTGATGTGACCACGGATGGAACCGGTATGGCCAGTATTACAAAATTAAAACCGGGTAGCTACAGCATTGAAGAAATCAAAGCGCCGGAGCATTATATTTTGAAAAGTAAAAAAGAAACCATCACAGTGACAAGCGGAGAAACCACAAACTATCATGGAGTAAATGCCCATAAGCCCGGGATTTCCATTTATAAATATGACCCGAACAATGATATTCCCTTAGCCGGTGCAGCTTTTCAAATTGAAGGCATTGACAATGATTTTCTAGGCTCCTATCAGACCGATGCGCGGGGAAATATCACGGTAGAGGATTTACCGGCAGGAAGCTATCAGATAACAGAAACCAAAGCGCCTGCAGGTTATGTGATAAGCGGAGAAAATCCCCAGGTGGCAGAGTTATCACCGGGACAGTTATCGGCTCAGCTGGTATTTGAAAATCAAAAGAAAGCAGAATTGGAAATCACCAAGCTTGACCAGGATACCAAGAAACCCGTAGCAGGGACGACTTTCCATATCCGTGGTATTGACAGCAATTACAATCAGGATTTTGTAACAGATGAGAACGGAAAAATTCGGTTGGAAAATCTGGTACCAGGCAGCTATGAAATCACAGAAACGGTAGCCGCGCCAGGTTATGAATTCAATCCGGAAAACAGAAAATCGGTGGAATTAGAAGCAGGCAGAACGGTGCAGCTGGTCTTTTATAATCAAAAGCTGGCAGTGTTAGAGATTTTGAAGCAGGAGAAGGTCAGCAAGAAACCAATTCCAGGCGTAACCTTTACCATTAGAGAAAAGGGCGGCGCAAAAGCAGATGATTTTACAACAGATGAGGCAGGGAAAATCACACTTACCAATTTAAAAACAGGATGGTACACCATTACAGAAAAAAGTGTGCCTGATGGTGTGATATTAAACAAGGCTTCAAAAGATGTCTATCTGGAAAAAAGCAAGACTACATCCATTGTCTTTGAAAACAGTATCAAACCCATATTGCAGATTGAAAAATTAGACAGCGTGACAAAAGATGTACTAAGCGGCGCGAAATTCCGTGTATGGTATGGGGAAAACGGCAGCAGCGTCGGCAATCTACAGGAAGTAGGGACCTTTACTACAGGAGCAGATGGAAGGATTGATTTAGGGCAGGTAGATGTAGGGTGGTACCGCATTGAGGAAATCAGCGCACCATCAGGCTACCAATTATCCGCTGTGAATAAAAAAGATGTGTTTATGCGGGCCGATGAGGACCAGACCATCACCTTTGAAAATACGCCAAAAAGCGCCATTGTGATTAAAAAGGTCGACGCCGATACAGGGAAACCGTTAGAAGGCGCATATTTCAGAGTTCGTTTCTTAGGCGGGACTTCTGGCACCGGCGGCACGGTGATCGGCGAATATATGACCAGCAGCAACGGGACAGTGGTGATTACCGGATTAAAGGCAGGAACCTATGTAGTAGAAGAACTTTCTGCACCGGATGGCTATGTCATCCATGACAGTGCCAAAACCGTATATCTATCCGGACTGGATCAGGATGTGATTACAGTTACCTTCGGCAATGATAAGATGGGCAGTCTGCTCATTGTAAAGAAAGACGCTGTGACGGGGGCCCCGTTATCCGATGCAGAGTTTTTAGTAACAAACAGTGACGGCGGCGTGATTGGCAATGCCAATGGCAAATATGTAACAGACTCTGCCGGTACCATCCGGATTGACGAATTGGAACCGGGCATGACTGTGATTGTAAAAGAAAGCAGCGCAAAGGAAGGGTATGTGCTGGATGACACACCACAGAGCGTCAAAATCAAAGCCAATGAAACCATGACCTTAGAGTTTCGCAATCAGCCCAAGACACAGCTCTTAATTGTGAAAAAGGATAGAGTTACAGGGGCACCGTTAGCTGGTGTGGAGTTTCGGGTAACAGACAGCAATGACGGTGTCATTGGCGCTTCCGATGGCTTATTTGTGACCGATTTGGCAGGGACAATCCACATTAACGACCTGACGCCAGGAATGAGTGTCATTGCCAGGGAAACCAGGGCGAAGGATGGGTATGTGCTGGATGATGCGCCTAAGACGATCAAGATTAAAGCCGGGGAAGTGAATACCCTGGAATTTTTGAATCAGCCCAAGGGCGCTTTGGTCATTGTGAAAAAAGATGCTGTGACCGGCGAAGCCTTAAAAGGTGTAGAGTTTAAAATCACTGCCTCGGATGGTACCCTGGTGCCCGATGCGGAAGGTACAATTTCCTCAAACGGTCTGTATGTTACCGATGAAAACGGGCAGATTACACTGCCAAAGCTATCGCCGGATACTTATGTAGTAACGGAAACCAAAACAATAGACGGCTATATTTTGGATTCTACGCCGCAGACGGTAAGCGTCAATTCCAACGATACCCAAACCCTTACGTTTACCAATATGCCGGCAGGCGGATTGACGATTATCAAAAAAGACGCAGAAACAGGCAAACGCATCGAGGGGGTACAGTTTGAAGTTCAGAAAATGAATGGAGAGGTGCTTGGTCAATACACCACAGACCGAAACGGTACCATTCAGCTGTCGGAACTGGAAAAAGGCTGGTACCAGGTTACAGAACTGAAAGCAGCAAAAGGGTATTTGGCAGATTCCACCCCACAGAAAATTGAAGTGAAGGATGGAGAAACGGCAACGCTTGAAATGACTAACAAGAAAGCTGCGTCTATCCTAATTCACAAAATTGATGCCGTAAGTAAAGATGGAATCTATGGAGTGAAATTTTTACTCTGCGATGGAAACCGCAATCCCATTGGGGAGTACGAATCGGACCAGGACGGGTATGTGTATATTCGTGAGAATTTGGCAGCGGGAAAGTATTATCTGCGGGAGCTAGAAGCAGCGGAAGGATATGTTCTGGACGAAACTGTGAAAACCGTTTATGTTAATGCAGGCAAAACGACAGAGATTACCTGGGAGAACACCGGTGACAGGGGGCAAATTCAAATTATAAAAAAATCGGCAGCAGATAACAGCATGAATGGTCTTGCCAAAGGGACATTGTTAGCAGGCGCTGTGTTTGAAATCCGTGCCTATAAAACAGGAACTGTGGTGGATACCATCAAGACGGATACCAGCGGAAGAGCTGTTTCCAAAACGCTGCCCTTAGGCCGTTATCTTGTGAAGGAAATTCAGGCGCCGGAGTACTATGGAGTGAACCCCAATGAAATAGACTGTACCCTGGAATTTCATCATCAGATTCTGCGTTATGAAGTAACCGATGAACCATTAGAAACCGGTGTAGCGATTACAAAACGGGGCTATTATCAGGTGATGGCCGGAGGCGCAATTGAATATACCTTTTCAGATATCGCAAATGATTCGAACGTGGCTTTAGAAAGCTTCTACTGGAAGGATACGCTGTCGAAGGACTTGAAAATCCAGACAATTCAGACCGGAACCTATAATCAGAAACAGAATTACAAAATTGTGTACCGGACAAATTTGAATAGTATGTATCGAAGTATTGCAGATAATCTGAGTACGAAAAAGAATTATGTGAAAAATGTTTCTCCGCTGGCTCTGGGATTGGCATCAGGGGAGTATGTGACGGAGGTAATGTTTGTATTTGGTACAGTGCAGCCAGGCTTTGCACAAGTGGAGCAGCCCAAAATTACCGTTACGGTAAACCAAACAATTTCTAATCCGGCAGGTGTGATGAATATGGCGGAAGCAGGCGGTTTGTATCAGGGCGAATGGATTCAGGCAGTGGACCGCTGGGTGACAACGGTATATCAGCCGTTGCCGGTAAAATTGCCTCGTACCGGGTATTAATCAATTATGGCGGTAGATTTACGGGAGCTTGCCTTTGGCGTAGAGATTGAATTTACCGGCATGACGAGAAAACGGGCGGCAGAGATTTGTGCAGCATATTTTGGTACGGAGGTGCGGCAGGAAACACAACAAAAATTCAGTGTTTCCGATGAAAGGGGAAGAAACTGGAGATTTGTGTATGACAGCAGTATTAGAGCAGTGCCGGGCGGACAGGAATATCAAGTGGAGTTGGTCAGTCCCATCTGCCGGTATGAGGATATTGAGCGGATTCAGGAGCTGGTGCGTAAGCTGCGGAATGAGGGTCATATGAAGATAAATAGATCGTGCGGACTCCATATCCATGTGGACGGAGCGCAGTTTGATGCCAGAACATTGCGCAATCTAGTAAATCTGGTGGCCAATAAAGAGGATATGATTTATCGGGCACTCAATGTAGAAGCAGGAAGAGAGATGCGGTATTGTAAGAAGACAGATCCGCAGTTTCTGCGGGAATTAAATGAGAAAAAACCGAAAGATTTACAGACCTTCCGGCAAATTTGGTATCAGGACAGCCGACAGAATATGACGCATGGGCACTATGATTCCAGCCGTTATCGGTGTTTGAATCTGCACAGTTTCTTCGAAAAGGGAACAGTAGAATACCGTGTGTTTAACGGCACCAGCCATGCAGGCAGAATAAAAGCAGCGATTCAGTTTGTCTTGGCCATTACAGCGCAGGCCTTGAATCAAAAATATGTACAGCTGGGGAAAACGCAGAGTGATAATGAAAAGTATACCTTTCGTACCTGGCTTTTAAGGCTGGGTTTAATTGGGGATGAATTTAAAACGGCCAGAAATTTTTTATTAAAAAATCTGGAAGGAAATTCCGCATGGCGGGACCCGGCACAGGAGGCGGCGCAGCGGGAACGGCTGCGCCAGGCTGCTGTGACAGAAGCAGATTTGCACTCTGTTGAAATGAGAATGGAATAGGCGGAAAAGAGAAAATTATGAAAAGAATCGCACAAAACGAAAGTTTTTTTTGTACGGTGCAAAAACAGTAGAATTTTAATACTTTTTGCATTTCAGTGCACAAACTTTATTTTTATAGAAGTTTCAGAAGATAGTTCTTTCTATGAATACCGGGATGGACACTTCCTATGATGGAATAAAATCCATCAATTTAATTGACTGGCTGATTTCAGAATAAATAAGATATCGTTAACATGAAGCATCTCCTGGGAGGTGCTTTTCTTATGCCCATTTTATATTTTTAAAGGAAGGTGAAAAATACGGCTTGGTATGTCTGATGTTGTGAAAACAAGTCAGGATTATCGGAAACGAATCCGACCTCCGCCTATGTGAATGAGAGAGAACAGCAGAACAATAGTCAGAAGGAGGTCCATATGAAAAAGTGGCAATATTATATTGCATATGGCAGCAACTTAAATATTGGGCAAATGGCAAGAAGATGCCCGGAAGCTGAAATGATAGGAACTGGACGTTTGGAGCAATATGAATTAGAATTTCGCGGACGGGAGGGAAATGCCCACGCGAATATTGCAAAACTGGAAGAAGGCGAAGTTCCAATTCTTTTGTGGCGAATCAGTGCAGAGGACGAAAAACGGTTAGATGTCTATGAAGGCTATCCCACTTATTATGATAAGGAACTCATGGAGGTAGAAGTGGAAGGGAAGCAGTATGAGGCCATGCTTTACAGAATGCAGCCGGGATACGAGAGAAATTTGCCTGCATTATCTTACTATCAGACCATAGAAAGCGGATATCAAATGCTGGGCTTTCCTGAAGAATTTTTGCAAAAGGCTGTGTTAAAGGCTGCAGAAGAGCAGGAAACAGAAGCAGTGTGTGAGCAGCAGTTGGAATAAAGAATATGCCCACGAACTTCAAAGATCTGCCCTTTGGGCTGGAAGTGGAATTTACCGGGATGCCAAGAATACGGGCTGCAGAAATCTGCGCCGCTTATTTTGGTACGGAGGTAGAGAAGGATAGAAGTCAAAAATATTCCAGAGGAAACCAAAGGTATCACGTAAAAGATGAGCAAAACAGGATTTGGAAACTGGTTTATGAAGGCAGTGTCTTTGCTGAGCCAAGCCGCTATAGCTGCCGGGTAGAGCTTGTCAGCCCTGTCTGCCGTTATGAAGATCTCACACGAATAGAATCTTTGGTTATGGTGCTAAAACAGCAAGGAACGATGAAAGTCAATCCGTCCTGTGGTTTGCATGTCCATGTAGATGGCGCTCTGTTTGATGCCCGAACGCTGCGGAATCTGGTCAATCTGGTGGCCGACAAAGAAGCGCTGCTGTATAAAAGCCTTCAGGTGGATGGAAAGCGGGAACAGAGCTTTTGCAAAAGAATGAATAGAGAATTTTTGCAGACGGTGAATAGACAAAAACCTGACAGCTTAGAATCCTTCCGGGACATTTGGTATAACACATTGAAGGGCGCGTCGGAACGCCCAGAACAAACCAGATATTACGGTTTAAATCTGCACAGCTTTTTTGCAAATGGCAGTATGGAATACCGGATGTTTAACGGTACCTGTGAACCGGAACGGATTGGTGCAGCGGTGAGGCTGTCACTGGCTATGACAGCGCAGGCATTAAACAGAGAAGAAATTAGGTATCGAAGAACAAAACCGGCACAAGAAAAAGCAGCCTTTGGCGCATGGTTATCTCAGATGGGGCTAAGTGGAAAAGAATTTCAGAAAACACGCAGATTGCTGTTAGAAAATTTTGAGGTGAAACCAGATGCATTGGAGTTGGATTTGAAAAAAGATTTAGCCAAAGAAGGTGGATTAAAGCAAATGATGTGATTCACATAGGGGGCGGACAAACGAGCATGGAAGAAAGAAAAATAAATTCTGTAAAGTTTGGCGTGTGCTTTATTTTGGGAGTTTTATGCGTGCTGTTATTGACATTGGGGATTGTATTGGGAGAAGCAGCGGCGGCACACAACAATGCTTTGGCAGAATTGGTTTTTTCCGATATGGAGTTGCCCGATTCGGCTCCAGAATCGGTAAAGGAGGACATCTTGTGGATGAGAGAAAAGCTGAAAGCGTTAGAGATGCTCTCGGAAGAAAAAAGAGAAGCGGATGCAGAGATGCCAACAAAGCCTGATTTATTACGTATGCAGGCTTATTTTTATGTTCTGTTTTTCGGCGATGGATCGGATCGTGTTTCCTTAGAAGCCTTTTATGCCTGCTTTATCGCAGAAGATGTGTCAGAAATGGAAGAGAATCTTGCACAGTTATTGGGGCGACCCATAGTTGAGGCGGAGACTGCCAATGCTGCGGAGCTTTACTATCGGCTGCAGTATGGATTTTCGATGTCCGATTTCGGAGGTGCGGTTGAGGATTGGTTCAGTCGGCTGCCGGAAAGTTCTCCGAGCGGAGCTTTACTGGGAAAGGACGGAAGTGTTTCCCCAATCAGTATGGATTGGAGAAAGGTTGTGTCCTCTGAATTTGGAGTGCGCAGAGATCCTTTAACCGGAGAAAGAAAGGGACATAGAGGAATTGACTTGGCAGTACCTACCGGAACGAAGGTGTATTGTGCCTGGGATGGACGTGTACAGACTGTACGTTACAGTAAAAGCGGCTATGGATACCATGTGATGATAGATCATGGGAATGGTCTGATTACAATCTATGCACATTGTTCGAAGCTAGTGGTGAGAGAAGGACAGAAGGTAAAGGCTGGTGACGTGCTTGCGCTATCGGGCAATACCGGAAAAAGTACCGGACCTCATCTGCATTTTGAGGTTCGGTTAAATGGAGAAGCACAGAATCCGAGAAATTATCTGCCTTAGAAACAGAATAAATAGAAAGACACAAAAAGAAAGATGAGGTGTGCTGGATTGCCAAATCATGTGTTGAATATCGTCACATTGTATGGTGATGAAAAAAGGATTGAGCAGCTGCGTAAGGAGCAGATGCAGGAAGAAGGTGGAGCGGGCAGCCTGGATTTTCAGAAAATCATTCCAATGCCGGAAAGCCTCAATATAGAAAGTGGCTCCAGAACAAAAACTGCCATAAAATTGTATCAGGCAGCAAATCGCAGCGGAATCGAAGAAGAATCCTATGCAGAATGCGGAGAAAGATTGAAGGAAGTATTGCAGAAGTATGACAAAAAACTGGCAGAACGAATAGGAGACTTTGATTTGGAGGGGCCTTTGCAGTTTGGAAAAACTGCAGTGAATAATTTGATGCGCTATGGTGCGGCTACATGGTATGAGTGGTGTATAGAGCATTGGGGAACGAAATGGAACGGGTATGATCTGGGAGAGGGACATCTGTGTGAGAAAAACCAGCTTCGTTTTTATACAGCGTGGGATGCACCACATCTTGTGCTGCAGGAACTTTCGGCATTATATCCGGATGTTGTGCTGAATCATCGGTGGGCAGATGAAGATCTGAGTCACAATCTTGGAGAGAGAAACTATCAGGCTGGGAAAGTGACCTCAGAAAAAATCCTGATCGAAGGCACCCTGGATGCACTGATGTTTGCCTGTGAATTGCATGGTTACGATATAGATGAGGTTTTGCGCGAACAGGGTATGGAAGAGGAAATAAACCTCCAGTAAACGGATGAATCGCTGAAAGGAAGGATAAAAACGGAAGATAAGATTGAAGTGCTGGTGGTGAAGCCAGGGAAACATCCTTATGTGGAAACAATAGAAAATACACTGCGGGCGTTCCAGCAAGCAGTTGGCGGTTATATTGAGGTGGTCAATCTGAATGACAGCAATGTGATCATTCTGAATGAAGAAGGAAAGCTAATGGGTCTGGAAGGAAATCGTGCACTGGGCGGAGATATTCTTGTAGGATCTTTTTTGATTACCGGAACCGCTGGGGAAAATTTTGCATCACTTCCCCAGGAGAGTATAGAGTTTTATAAGGAGCAGTTCTGGGAAGTGGAGCAATACACACAGGAAGAAATTGCAGAAACCATACGGTGCGAATTCTTTCCATTTGATTTATGAGAAAGGGGATATAGAGATTATGAAAACAATTACAGTCAGTTTGGAGCAGGAAAAGCATGAGGCATTGAGTTTTTATCTGGAGAAAGCCGGGAAAGATATACAGAGAGAGTTGGAGTCAGGCTTAACGAAACTTTATGAGGAAACAGTGCCGGAACAGGCCAGAGAATATATTGAGTTTCAGGCAAAGCACCGTTTGGAGGCGAAAGAGCAGGCATTAAAAGAAAGAGAACAGAAAAATCGGAAAAAGGCTGCAGAAAGAAATCTGGAAGCAGGCAGGAAAGAAGCTGTTACGGAACAAAAACGTGATGCAGAGGACAAAGGCAGTACACATGGAAATGATAAAAGCAATGCTTGAACGGAAAGCGATTGAACAGCAGCTTTCGTGATTGCCAGATGAATTGTAATGCAAGTTCCTATTAATTATAGCCTAAAGGGTAAGGGAAGCTCCTTGCGATAGAAGAGGAAAAATGGTATAGTGATAAAATAAACTGAATTGTCACAATGAGTGTGTGTCCGTCAAAGTATTTATTTTTGTAAAATACTATTGAAAGAAAAGCTTGGAATATGTACGGAGTAAAAACAGGGGAAACGGGGAGGTGGCAAAATGGGTGCATCATTAAAGCCATATTGCTTGATGCATAAAAATATTCTGGTAGCGGAATTACAGCTGGATACGATAACAGGTGGAATTGTTTCCGTTGGAAAAGTGTATGCAGAAGAACATGTACCAATTGGCGTGTCTGTGCGAAAGCACAGGCTTGACCGTGGAGAATTAAATCGTTGGTGGCGTGGCAGAGCAATTCCGGCAAGTCGTGCAGGTTTGCAAGATGCACTGCAGCAATTAAATGTGTCGGATGTACAGCTTTTGGCAGAAAAATGTTTAGGTTTGAGTTTGTCTGATCAGTACTGGATTTGTCCAAAAGCGTCAGATCTTCAATGGGAACAGGTAAATTTCTTTGAAAATCCTTTCTCTGAAGATGTGGGAAATATTTTATTAGGCGCAGTGGCAGAGTGTGGACAAATTAGTTTGATGTCGCCGGACAATACCTCGGATGGATGGTTGCAAAAGAAATGGATTATTAGCGAGGGCAAACGCTGTCTGATAAAAGGCGGCAGCGGTGCCATACGGCAAGAACCTTATAATGAAGTGCTGGCAAGCTGTATCATGAATCGATTAGAAATTCCACATGTGGCCTATTCTCTGACACAGGAGGGTGGATATCCATACAGTATCTGTGAAGATTTTATTACACCGGATACAGAGCTGATTTCTGCGTGGCATATTATGCAAACAATGAAAAAAGAAAATCATGTTTCGGTATACCAGCATTACAAAAACTGCTGCAGCGGATTGGGTATTCCGGATATACAGAGAGCGCTTGATCAAATGATTGTGCTGGACTATTTGATTGTCAATGAAGATCGGCATATGAACAACTTCGGCGTGATTCGCAGAGCCGACACGTTAGAATATTTGGGTGCAGCTCCAATATTCGATAGTGGTACATCGTTGTGGTTTGATAAGCCGACAACACTGATTCGTGCAGATGCGAAAGTAACGTGTAAGCCATTTAAAACAACACATGAAGAACAGGTGAAATTGGTGAGAGATTTTAGCTGGTTGGATTTGTCCGCTTTAAATGGAATTACCGATGAGTGGCGCGAAATTATGAAAGATTCTTTGTTCGTTGATGAGGCGCGCTGCGAAGCAATTTGCACCAGCTTAAGTCAGCGGATTAAAATGTTAGAGAAATTGATTCTATCGAGGCCGCAAAAAATGTTCTGCGACAATGTGCAGCATGACGTAAAGCAGAATTTTGCATATAGCGGTGAAAGAGAAGATGGGTGTTTGGGAATGAAGTTGTAAAAGCGAATAGGGACGGATAAGAGAGATATGCAATCTGTTTTTGTAGAAAGCATATCTTTTTTATGTGGCGAAAATCCCAGTTTACCGGTCAAAAAGCAGGGTCGAAAATGGTGCAGGTTAAAGGGTTTATGCTGCTATTGGCAGCATAAAACGGCCCGACACC
This sequence comes from Lachnospiraceae bacterium UBA7060, assembly GCA_002493835.1. Classification (GTDB taxonomy): domain Bacteria; phylum Bacillota; class Clostridia; order Lachnospirales; family Lachnospiraceae; genus UBA3282. The sequence goes on from DLAA01000066.1 coordinate 29,755, forward strand.
GGCAGGCAAAGCCTTCCGGAGGCTTCAGATTGGGCATAACTTTTCAGGGGATTCAAAAAAGCTTGATATCTGAAAAGATTGGAAATGGCGATATAGAGAGAAAAAAGCAAAAGATGGTTGAATACGCTGCAGGATATGGAAATACCGGCGGGTAAATCTGCAGGAAGCGTGCAGTGTGTGATTACGAAAAAAGGGGGAAAACGTGCATAAATGGAACGAGTACGAAAAGGCGTCTACTTGGAGAAAGATGTCATTGAAGAATGCGACAGGATGTTAACGGCAGCAGATGCTCGCTCTAGAAATGAATTTATAGAGAAGGCCTTGAAGTTTTATCTGGGATATTTGAAAACGAACCAGGCGGAAGATTACCAGCTGCAGAGCGTATCATCCATGGTATCTGGTACGATTCGGGATACCGAGAACCGGCTGGCCAGGATGGATTTCAAGTTGGCAGTAGAAATTGCAAAGCTCGCTCATATTATAGCGTCAGTATATGAGATTGATGGGGAAACACTGCAAAGGCTACAGCAAAAGTGTGTGGAAGAAGTAAAACGGATTAACGGTGCGATCTGGTTTGAAGATGTCTATCGGTATCAGAAAAAAGAGTAAAAAATTGTAAATGGTTTTATTTTGATTGTGAAATTTGTTCGTCTATAATATAATATACACAATATGTGCGCAACAAAGGGAGTGCTAAATGTGACTGAGCAAAAACGGAAGCTATCTGTGGATGAACAAATTGAACATTTAAAAAATAAAGGCATAAAATTTGAGTATTGTTCTGAAGAGCATGCACGGCAATATCTACAAAAAAACAATAATTTCTTTAAATTGAGAGCGTATAGAAAGAATTATCAAAAACATGCAGATGGCAAACAAGCTGGACAGTATATAGATTTAGATTTTCAATATTTAGTTGACCTAGCTGTTTTAGATATGGAGTTACGTTATCTATTGGTGCATATAGCACTAGATGTAGAGCATTATACTAAGATGCAATTGATTAAACGTGTAGAAAATAGTGATGAGGATGGATATACAATTGTTCAGGAATATATCGATTCACTAGGAGAAGATAGAAAGAAAAATTTTCTTAATGAAATTAAGAAAAATAGAGATAATGTATATTGCGGTGCGATTATTGACAAATATGAAGACAGGTATCCTATCTGGGCATTTGTAGAGATTATTCCTTTTGGGCGATTAGTATCATTTTATAGGTTTTGTGCGGAACGTTTTAATGATAAATGGATGAAAAATAATTATTATCGTTTGGTAACCTGTAAAGAGATACGTAATGCATCTGCACACAGCAATTGTATCTTAAATGAGCTGAAAACAGGAACGGCAAAATATCAAACAGATCATGACGTTAGTCGGGCTTTAATGAAAATAGAGGGAATCACGAAAGAAATACGTACAAGAAAAATGAGTAATGCACATGTACAACAAATTATAACGTTGTTATATATGCATAAAATAATGGTTACCAGTGATGGTGTTAGGGAAAAAGAATGTAAAAAACTGCATGAATATACACAACGAATGTATAAGAATATATATTATTATGAAAAGAATGCGGTCATAAAAACAACTTTTAGTTTCCTTAAATTGGTTGTTGACAGTTGGTATCCAATAGCATATAATAATAGCACAGAGAAAAAGTAATAGTGATATTACTTTTGCGGAGCGGCATTGTAATGAGAAATTGTTATGGTGCGGCTCTATTTTTATAAAAATATTATTCCAAGGCGTCGGATATTTGATGCCTTTTTCTTTTGTCAAAAAACAGGAGTGAGTGCTATGGTTAAACTAATCTTTACTTCTCACTGCATGAAAGGTGTACTACCAGCGTATCTATAGCATTATGTCAAATACATTGCTAACCGTGAAGAATGTGATCGAATGTTAGCGGTAGCAGATGCTCGCTCCAGAAATGAATTTATAGAGAAAGCCTTGAAATTTTATTTGGGATATTTGAAAACGAACCAGGCGGAAGATTACCAGCTGCAAAGTGTGTCGTTTATGGTATCTGGTACGATCCGGGGTACTGAAAACCGGCTGGCTAGGATGGATTTCAAGCTGGTAGTAGAAATTGCAAAGCTTGTTCATATTATAGCGTTAGTATATGAGATTGATGGGGAAACACTGCAAAGACTGCAGCAAAAGTGTGTGGAAGAAGGAAAACGGGTTAACGGTGCGATCTGGTTTGAAGATGTCTATCGGTATCAGCATGAGGAAAGCTGTGAATAATGCAATCTGCGTGCTTCCAAAGAGAAGATCTTTACTTGCTAATTTCAGATAGTTTTGGTAAGATAAAAACAAATATGCGAAAAGGAAGTGATTCCGTATGGGCGTGTACTTAAATCCCCGAAACGATGCATTTTTAGAATCGGTGCGATCAAAGATTTATGTGGATAAAACAGAGATGATTTCTTATGTAAATGGTGTATTAGGTACGGAACAAAAATTTATTTGTGTCAGTAGACCTAGACGGTTCGGAAAATCCATAACAGCGAAAATGCTTGCAGCCTATTACTGTCGAACCTGTAATTCGGAAGAATTATTTCAAAAACTGAAAGTTGCTGCGCTGGATTCTTATGAAGCCCACTTAAATCAATATGACGTGATATTCATAAACATGCAAAAGCTGTTAAGTCAGGCTGGGGAAGCCAGCCAGCTTACATCCTATCTGCAAGGAGAAATTTTGTATGATCTGATAGAAGCCTATGGCACATACATGCGGGAGAATGAACAGAGTCTGGTGCGGGCGTTTGAAACGATTCACAGCAAAACCGGAAAAGGATTTGTATTTATTATTGATGAGTGGGACTGCCTGTTTCAGGAAGCGCCGGATGATAAAGAGATTCAGAAAAAATATTTGGATTTTTTGCGGAATCTGCTGAAAGACCAGGCATATGTGAAGTTAGCATACATGACAGGAATTTTACCGATCAAAAAATATGGGACTCATTCGGCGCTCAATATGTTTACAGAATTCTCTATGACAGAGCCAAAGCAGATGGCGCCTTATATTGGCTTTACAGAAGAGGAAGTACAAACGCTTTGTGAGGCGTACAGAATGGACTTTGATGAAACGAAGCGTTGGTATGACGGCTATCGGTTGTCAGAAAAATTACATGTATATAATCCAAAATCTGTTGTGGATGCCATGCTGAATCAAGAATTCCATAGTTATTGGAGCAATACAGAAACCTATGAAGCATTAAAAATTTATATTGATATGAACTTTGATGGCTTGAAAGATGCCATTGTGATTATGTTAAGTGGAGGAACGGTAATGATTAATCCGAGAATCTTCACAAATGATATGACAACCTTCCACAGTAAAGATGATGTGCTGACGCTCCTGGTTCATTTAGGCTACCTCACCTATCATACAGAAACACAAGAGGTGTCTATTCCAAATGAGGAAGTGCGGGGAGAATTTTACAATGCAATTTCTTGTTCTGGCTGGAATGAGGTGATGGCTGCCATTGGTGCCTCAAAGGAACTGCTGGAAAGGACTTGGGCCATGGATGGCGACGCTGTGGCAAAAGGAATTGACACAGTACATGTGGAAACCACATCAATTCTTTCCTATCACAATGAAAATTCATTGGGCTGTGTAATTTCTCTGGCATATTATAGTGCACGGTCAGAATACACGATGATTCGGGAATTACCAGCTGGGAAAGGGTTTGCCGATATTGTATTTCTGCCGCATAAATATTCAGACAAGCCGGCAATGGTAGTAGAGCTGAAATGGGATCAGTCAGCTGAAACAGCAATCAAGCAAATCAAGGATAAAAACTATGTGCAGGCCTTGGAACAGTATACTGGGGAGATCTTGCTGGTGTGTGTGAATTATGATAAAGAAAGTAAAAAACATCAGTGTGTGATTGAAAAGTTTTACAAGTAGATAATTTTGACAGAGTTTATTTTAAGGTATCGTGTATTCGATGCCTTTTTCTTTTACCAAAAAACAGGAGCGACAGTTATGGCCAAACTAATCTTTACTTCGCACTACATGAAAGGCGCACTGCCAGCGCATCTGCAGCATTATGTCAAATATATCGCTACCCGTGAAGGTGTGGAGCAGCTAGATGATACGAAAGAATTTCTTTCTGCTACAAAAAACCAGAAAAAACTGATACAGCGTCTGGTAAAGGATTTTCCGGAATCAAAAAAATTGCTGGAATATGAAGACTATCTTGTCCATGATACTCGTCGAAACGCATCCGCCTTTATTCAGCAGGTCATGGATTCATATGTAGCACTGTCTGAAAAACGAGAAAACTATGTGAACTACATCGGAAGTCGGCCTGGGGTGGAGCATATTTCCGGTCATGGCCTTTTTACCGATGCCGGGGTGCCTGTTGTGTTATCCCAGGTACAGCAGGAGGTCGCAAACCATAAAGGTGCAGTTTGGACCCATGTGGTCAGCTTGAGAAGAGAAGATGCGATACGATTAGGATACGATAATGGGAAAGCATGGCAGGCATTGCTGCGCTCCAAACGGGCAATGTTCTGCAAGGAAATGAAAATAGACAGCAAAAATCTGAAATGGTATGCAGCGTTTCATAATGAATCCCATCATCCCCATGTGCATATCATGGTTTATTCTAAAAATGAAAAAGAGGGCTATCTTTCTAAAAAAGCTATTGAGAATATGCGCTCGGAGTTTATGCACGATATTTTTCGGCAAGAATTTCTGCATATTTATGAAGCGCAGAAGGTAAGCCGGGATAAACTGATGATGCGGACAGAAGCGGTGTTGAATCGGTTAAACAATGTAGAGGGCAATGATTATCCTCCACAGCTATTGGAGGATTTGCAGCTGCTTTCCAAACGCTTAAGCCGAACCAGTGGGAAGAAAGTGTATGGCTATCTGAAAGCGGATGTAAAACAGTTGGTGAACAGGATTGTGGACCAGATAGCGGAAGTGGATGAAGTGAAAGAAGCCTATTCTCTCTGGAAAGAATGGCAGTTTGCAGTGGATGAAATGTATGGTGGAACACAGGATGAGATAAGGGTGCTTTCTAGTGAAAAAAAGCTGAAGCGGGTAAAAAATCTGGTGATTGAGAGTGCGCTTGTAATGAATCATGAGGGAGGAGGAGAACCGGAGCGGACGGGTGATGGAGTATGGCTAAGGACTGCACAGACAGCTGCGGCCACAAGCGCAGCACGATTGTTAAAAGAAATATCAAAAATGTTTGAAGGAGAGTTGAGGAAACCATATCATCAGCAAAACAGCATCGACAGAAAAAGAAGAAGGGCAATACGGCAAAAGCGAGAAGCATTGGGGCAAAAAAGTGATGATACCATGGAATCACAGATATAAAAAGCAACAAGAAAGGGGTGCGTGATGGGACAATATATTCATTATACACAGGAAGAAAAAGAACGAGCCAACCGTGTAAATCTGGAGCAGCTTATGCTGAAACAGGGTGAAATATTACTTCCCGCAGGACGGGAGAAGCGCCTTGGGAGTAATCACAGTATTACCATTCGCAAAAATTACTGGTATGATCATGCCACAGAAACAGGTGGACTGGCCATCGACTTTGTGAAAATGTATTATGGAAAAACATTTTCAGAAGCGATGGCTTTTTTGTTGTCTGAAGAAGGCGTCATACATGTAGAGGCAGAGGACTGGGAGAAAGAAAAGCAACGAAAAGAAGTATTGAAAATACCGGCAGTCAGTCCGAATAGGCGCAGACTCTATGGATATTTGGTAAAGCATCGAAAAATTGCTCCGGAGATTGTAAATTATTTTGTACAGAAAAATTTGTTGTATGAAAGCTGCGAGCGGGATAAGAAAACGGGGAAGGAATATCATAATGCGATTTTTGTCGGAAAAGATCCAGATGGAAAGGTTCAGCATCTTCACAAAAAAGGATTATATTCCGGTGAGAAAAATTATAAAGGAAACCAGCGGGGCAGTCGGCCTGAATATCCTTTTCAGTATCGGGGAGATGGCAAGAAGGTGTATTTGTTTGAGGCACCGGTGGATTTATTCTCTTATCTGACCTTACATCCGGATGGCTGGAAGCAGAATAGTTACATTGCTCTGATGGGTGTATCGGCAAAGCCCATGCTGCAGTTTTTAAAGGACCGGCCAGATGTAGAAACCATTGTGTTTTGTCTGGACCATGACACAGCGGGAAGTATGGCCACAAAAAGGCTTATGACAGAACTGGAGACATTGGAGAAACCTTATACAGTAGAGATTGAACGGCCAATTCGAAAAGACTGGAATGACGATTTGAAAGCATTATCTGTGGCGGAACAGGAATGGGAGCAGGATGTTGCACTTTCGATGTAGGAAAGGGATGAACGTATATGGAGCAGATTATTTATATCTTACCGGTAGGCGGATTTTTTGCCATTCTAATCGCTATGATGGCGGTAGGAAATCAATATTCGTTAAATCGGATTAAAGCAAAGCAGGTTGGAGATGGGCAATATGGGACAGCCCGTTTTGCCTCAGAAAAAGAAATCCGGGATACCTTTCTTGCCCTGCCATATGAGAGCAGAGCATGGAGAGAGGGAAAAAATCTGCCCAAGGCGCAGGGATTGTTAGTGGGCAGCAGTTGGCATAGAAATAAAGTGACTGCCTATATTGATGAGAGTGATGTACACATGCTGATGATTGGGGCAGCCGGTGTGGGGAAAACGGCCAACTTTTTATATCCGAACATGGAGTATGCCTGCGCGGCGGGAATGAGTTTTATCAGCACCGATACCAAGGGCGATCTATTTCGCACGTATGGAAGCATTGCGGAAAAATACTATGGGTATCATATTGGGGTGATTGACTTGCGCAATCCCACCAGAAGTCACGGCAACAATCTTCTGCATCTGGTCAATAAATATATGGACTTGTTTAAAGAGAACCCCGAAAATATAGCTTATAAAGCGAAAGCTGAAAAATATGCCAAGATTATCGCAAAGACTGTGATTACCTCAATGGGGGAAGGGACAGACCATGGGCAAAACGCGTATTTTTATGATGCGGCGGAAGGATTATTGACGGCGGCGATCTTATTGATTGCAGAGCTATGTCCGCCGGAAAAGCGGCATATTGTCAGTGTGTTTAAAATTGTGCAGGATTTGATAGGTCCTTCGAATGTGAAAGGAAAAAGTCAGTTTCAGCTGTTAATTGATAAGCTGCCCGCAGAGCATAAGGCCCGGTGGCTGGCTGGAGCTGCTTTAAATACCTCGGAGCAGGCCATGGCCTCTGTGTTATCTACAGTATTATCCCGCCTGAATACCTTTTTGGATAGCGAATTGGAGCAAATTCTCTGTTTTGATAGCATCATTGATGCCGAAGAATTTTGTAAAAAGAAGTCTGCGATTTTTCTGGTGATGCCGGAAGAGGATTCGACTAAGTATCCGCTTATATCGCTGATTTTGCAGGAGTTTTACAGGGAGATTTTAACGGTTGCAGATGAAAAGGGCGGCAAACTGGATAACCGGGTGGTCATGTTCCTTGATGAGATCGGGACCATTCCGAAAATACAGAATATGGAGATGATGTTCAGTGCTTCTCGTTCCCGCAGAGTATCCATCGTAGCTATCATACAATCCTTTGCGCAGTTGGAGAAAAATTATAGCAAAGAGGGGGCGGATATTATCACCGACAACTGCCAGTTGGTGTTATTCGGCGGCTTTGCGCCCACTAGCAGCTCTGCAGAAGCCTTATCCAGATATCTGGGGAACCAGACGGTACTATCCGGCTCTATCAGTAAAGGAAAACAGGATCCTTCCCAATCCCTGCAGATGATACAAAGACCTTTGATTACCACCGATGAGTTGAAGCTATTGCCGAAAGGTCATTTCATTTTGGCGAAAACAGGCTGTCATCCGATGCAGACAGAATTGCGGCTGTTCTTAAAATGGGGCATTGCGCCCATTGAAGATTATGTAGTAGAAGAGCAGGCTAATCGGGTGGTGCAGTATGCTGATAAAAAGGAATTGGAAGAAAACCTCTTGAAGCGGTATCCGCCAGGAACGGCAGAGATGAAAGCTGAAGAAGAGCTGGATCCCTTTCTGGCAAAGCTGAGAGAGCGGAGAAAACCCGATGTGCGGGTAGATTAGAAGGGAGGGTAAGAAATGAACTATTTTTCTTCTGTCTATAAGGCGGACTTGCCCAGCAGGGCAAAGATCGTATATTTTTATTTATCCGATCGGGCGGATCAGGAAGGCTATTGCTTTCCTGCCATTAACACCATAGCCCGAGAATTGAGTATTTCCAGAAGTACAGTGAAACGGGCCATTCAGGATTTAGAGCGGCACGGATATTTGGAAAAGACGCAGCGCTACCGGAAGAATGGCGGAAAGTCTACATTGCTCTACAGGGTGCGACAGGGGGAAGTCTAAGGATTTGCTGAACCATGGTATGGTTCAGGATGAGCCTAGAATGTGAACTTCCCAATTTAAGAAATCCTGTAAACAGAGAAGAAAGTATGGTAAGAGGAATAAAAGGGGAGTGCAGCTGCAGATAAATAACAGCGTTTCCAGTTAAGTTGGAAACGCTGTCTATGATTTAAAACGATTGCCCTATTGTCGTATCCTTTTGCCGCAGAATGCATTGCTGCTTTTGCTTCGCATAAAAGGCATCGGCCTCTTCCTGTGTGCGAAAAGCAGAATTGCCTTTGAGATTGGTTAAGAGAATACTTCTGGTTTCTTTGTGGGAAGAACCGGATAGTCCAAGTTGGATAAGCCATACACGGAAATAATATTTTTCATTCTCCGGTTTTTGCTCAACTGGAGAGATGCGTTTACTTTCACTGGCTTTTTTAATCATGGCCGCAGCCAAATCGGTAAAGGCATGATTTTGTGCGGCATGAGTAGATACTGGAAACGCTAAGCTGAGAACAGAATCCTTGCAGGAAATTCCCTGGCAGTGTGCATGATAGATTCGAAAAATATCCAGGAAGGATTCTTGCTGAACTGTTGGCATAGCCTGTAAATCGGTAATGAGATCATCGCTGATAGAGAACCAATCACGGCCAATGACTCGGTTCAGCAAATACTGCTTGCTGTGAAGCATAAAAATGAGATTTTTTAAAGTGGTTCCCTCTAACTGTGCAGTGGGAATTTGAATTTGTAACGTTTGTTGTTCCAGAAATCCCTGTTCAGAAAGAAACGAGAAAAAGTCTTCAGAGCAATGGACGGAGGCCGCAGTGATAGAGCAATCGCAGTAAATGAAATAAGGTCCTACCGTATAGGCAAAGGTAGGCGGACCAATATACCGGGCTTTTTCACCGGTATATGAGACGATCGCTTTCACCAGTTCCTTGCGGTCACTGGTTATGGTTTTGATGGTTTGGTAATCTTCTGACATAAAAATCTCTCCCTCAAATGTAGTGTGTACTATTAGTCACTCTGAGAGCGGAGTTTGTCAAGTTGTTTTTGCGAAGAGTATAAAAGCTCATGCCGATGGGGGAATGATAATTACAGGACTTTATTGTGGACAATTGGAAACTCCTTTCATAAAACGCTCACGATTTGATACACTAAAAATAGCAGGAGAGATTACTGGGATCACTATAACAGCAACAACGATGCAGAATCATCTTGGAAAATCAGTAGAGACAATGATTCGACAAAAGGATGGTAGAGAATTTTAAAGAGAGAAATGTATTACAAATAAAAGTTTCATAACAGAGAAGTTTTGGTTCAGAAAATCTCAGAATATATGGATCTTTATACAAACAGTTGATCATCACATTTAAAATAACGTTTATTATTATTGACTATAAAAAGTAAAATGTATATAATAGTAAACATTAAAACAAATGAGTGGTGAGCGAATTTGAAGAAAGCTGTATATAATATATTACCGGGAACAGAAGAAATATTAAAAACGATGGGAGAACAGATCAAGCTTGCCAGATTAAGACGAGGTCTTTCTGCAGAGCTTATAGCAGAACGTGCAGGAATAAGCCGCGCTTCGTTGTGGAAAGTTGAAAACGGCAATCCTGCAGTTGCCATGGGAATTTATGCTGCGGTTTTGCACGCTTTAAATAATCTGGACAAGGATCTGCTTCTTGTTGCAAAGGATGACGAATTGGGCAGACAACTGCAGGATCTTGATCTAATTGTGAGAAAAAGAGCACCAAGGAGGAGTGAATAATGGCGACGGGGCAAAAAGTTATCCATGTTTATGATGATTTCAGCTTCCAGGGTCCAATGCTTATGGGAACTCTCTATGTCAGTGCAATTAAAGGTGGAGAATCCTATTCCTTTGAATACACTGATCAGTGGCTAAAAAAGACAAATTTAATGCTGACACTTGATCCTGAGCTGATGCCTTATTCAGGAAGGCAATATCCTACAGGAAAAAATATCTTTGGATTGTTCGCGGATGCGTCGCCGGATCGGTGGGGACGTGTTCTTATGAATAAGCGAGAAAGAATTTTGGCGGAGAAAGAAGGTCGAAAGCCATCAAAGCTTTATGATAGCGATTATCTTCTTGGAGTTTATGATGAAACAAGAATGGGCGGTATTCGCTTTAAGAAAGAACAAGATGGTCCATTCCTCTCTGATGATAAAGAAACTGCAGCTCCTCCATGGGCAACACTTCGAACGCTGGAAGAAGCATCCCGAAACTTTGAAAACGATGAGACCGGCTTATCCGAAAAATGGCTCAATCAATTGATTAGACCTGGCTCTTCTCTTGGCGGTGCCAGACCTAAGGCAACTGTCGTTGATACAAATGGACAATTATGGATTGCGAAGTTTCCTTCAAAAAATGACGAAAATGATACTGGTGCATGGGAAATTGTTGCGCATGATCTTGCAAAACTCTGTGGTCTGAATGTCCCGGAGGCAAAAATGGAAAAATTCTCTTCCTTAGGAAGTACCTTTCTTGTAAAGCGTTTTGACCGAATTGGAGAAAAACGTATTCATTTTGCTTCAGCAATGACGCTTCTCGGAAAAGCAGATGGAGCTTCTGCTGCGGATGGAACAAGTTATCTTGAGATGGTTGCTTTTATAAAAGCATATGGAGCAGCGCCGAAGAGAGATCTTTTGGAGCTTTGGAAGCGAATTGTTTTTAATATGGCTATTACGAATACAGATGACCATCTCCGGAATCATGCATTTATTCTTACAAAAGAGGGATGGGGACTTTCTCCGCTTTATGACGTGAATCCAGTCCCATACGGTGACGAACTTTCTCTGAATGTGGATGAGGAGGATAACCGTATCAGTATAGAATTGGCAATTCAGACTGCGGTACGATTTGGTATTGAGAGATCAGATGCGGAAGCTTATGCAAAAGAAATCCTCAAGATTGTGAGGGAAAACTGGAGTCAGTTGGCGTCAAAATACGGATTAACACGTAGGCAGATAGAAGAAATGCGGCCAGCTTTCAGTGCCTGTTTTGAATAAAGAAAGTATTAGGTCTGAAAGATAGATGATTATATAAGGTGGCGGGTAACGCAGCAAGCGTTCTCGTCATTTTTGTTGTCAGGAAAAAAATAAAAGAAATTTACAACGAACGCTAGATGATGAAGGAGTGTGGAAATAATAAAAATTAAGCAAAGAATTAGGAAGTTTAATCAGGAAAACGCCCCCTTTTATATCGTAGATCACGATAACGGAGAATTCAGCTTGTGCCTGCCTCTTGACCTTTTGAGCGAGGAATATGGCTTGTATTGTCAAGATGCCTTCGACGCATATGCAGCGGAGATCGGTGAATCTGCATATAGCCAAAATGGGTTGAAAACGCACGGCAGTGGTTACGAATGGGAGGCGGCGTTTCGTGAAACATTTAAAGAGAATGCCAACATCAAAAATATTCTGTTTGACTGCGAAGCAGGAGGTTTTTTCTGCTACACAAATGATTTGTCACTGCTGGAGGATTTCGGCAGTCGATTCAAAGATATTTGTGAAAATACGAAACGTTTTACTCCGATTGTTTCAGCTGGTATCAAAAACATGGTGGCATGGGAAGCAGAGCAGGAGCGGCTTATGAAAACTGTAAGAGGACAACTCCTGAGAAATCCCACAACTGTTTTTGAGATCATGACACCAAATGGGAATATCCGTATCATGCCGGAGGATAGCCGAGCGCTGCTTAATGGAAATCAAAAATTCCTTTCCATTGATGGCGTGGCCTATGCCGCTGATGAATTACTTAGGAGATGACCCCAGTGCATATATTCCCTATCAACGGGGATAAAGAAAATGCAGTTATATCAAGGCTTTTCTCCATGTTCTCTATAAACCTTGTACAAGCAAAATCAAGCAAAAACAAAGGATTTTAGCCCCCTATTGTTTGCACTCTGTTTGCAAAGGCGCGAAATTTGGCGTTAGCCAAAAGTTCAATTCCCGTCGAGACTTAACTATATTCATGGTATCGTAGACATAGTTTACCATACATAGAGGTTCATTACAAGAGGTATTGAGCCAGTAAAAGTGCCTGTTTTATCTTTCTCAGGAAAGGTAGAGCAGGCACTTTTTTTCATATCTAAACTTAGAAAGAAATGAGGTGAAATTATGAATACACAGATTATTGCCATAGCCAACCAAAAAGGTGGTGTCGGCAAAACAACCACTTGTGCCAATCTTGGAATTGGTCTGGCGCAGTCCGGGAAGAAAGTCCTTCTGATTGACGGAGACCCACAGGGAAGCCTGACCATCAGCTTGGGCAATCCTCAGCCTGATAAGCTGCCCTTTACACTGTCAGACGCTATGGGCCGTATTTTGATGGATGAACCAATTCGTCTCGGCGAGGGTATCCTGCACCACCCTGAGGGCGTAGACCTGATGCCTGCGGACATCCAGCTATCTGGTATGGAGGTATCTCTGGTAAACGCTATGAGCCGAGAAACCATTCTGCGACAATATCTGGACACGCTGAAGGGGCAATACTCCCATATCCTTATTGATTGCCAGCCCTCCCTGGGTATGCTTACGGTCAATGCACTGGCTGCCGCTAATAGGGTTATAATCCCCGTCCAGGCAGAGTATCTTCCAGCTAAAGGTTTGGAGCAGCTTTTGCAAACTATCAATAAGGTTCGCAGACAAATCAATCCTAAGCTGCAAATTGATGGGATTCTGCTGACGATGGTAGACAGCCGAACCAACTTTGCCAAAGAAATCTCCGCTCTTCTGCGCGAAACCTATGGCAGTAAGATCAAGGTGTTTACATCAGAAATTCCTCATTCTGTCAGGGCTAAAGAAATCAGTGCTGAAGGAAAAAGCATTTATGCCCATGACCCTAATGGCAAAGTGGCTGAGGGCTACAAAAATCTGACGAAGGAGGTATTGAAACTTGAAAAGCAGCGCGAAAAAAATAGAGCTGGCCTCAGTAGATGACCTGTTTTCTACTGAAGAAAGTCGGCAAGACGAGCAACTGGAAAAAATTCAGGAAATTCCCCTATCTGAACTGCATCCGTTCAAGGATCACCCCTTCAAGGTCAAGGATGATGATGCAATGATAGAAACCGCAGACAGCATCAAAAAGTATGGAGTTTTGGTTCCTGCGATTGCCAGACCACTGCCTGATGGCGGTTATGAGCTGGTAGCCGGTCACAGACGCCGCAGAGCCAGCGAATTGGCCGGAAAAGAAACCATGCCTGTCATTGTGCGCGACTTGGATGACGATGCTGCCACAATTATTATGGTTGACAGCAATTTGCAGCGAGAAAATCTGCTCCCCAGTGAAAGGGCTTTTGCCTACAAAATGAAGCTGGAAGCCATTAAACATCAAGGAGCAAGAACAGACCTGACTTCTGTTCAAGTTGAACAGAAGTTGAGCGCCAGAGACCAGGTGGCAAAAGAAGCCGGTGAACGAAGCGGTATCCAGGTAATGCGATATGTTCGTTTGACTGAACTGATTCCAGAGCTTTTGGATATGGTGGATGAAAAGAAAATCGCATTTAACCCAGCCTACGAACTCTCTTTTTTGAAACCGGACGAACAGCAAATGCTGGTGGAAACAATGGACTATGAGCAGGCTACCCCTTCTCTCTCTCAGGCTCAGCGAATGAAAAAGTTCAGCCAGGATGGGAAATTGTCAGAAGATGTGATGCTTGCCATCATGTCAGAGGAAAAAAAGAGTGATCTGGATAAAGTGACCTTGAGCAGCGATACCTTGCGAAAGTATTTCCCCAAAAGCTATACACCGGCCAAAATGCAGGAAACCATTATTAAACTGCTGGAACAATGGCAGAAAAAACGCCAACGAGATCAGGAACGATGAAGGGAGAGCCTATGAAAGATATTGCAGCAAGGGAGCTGAAAGGCCACAACATTCTTGCAGTGGAGCGATTTTGGGACAGCACTTGCTGGATGATTGAGTTTACTGTCTTGCGCCCTACTGCTTATGGAGAACCCGGTGACGAAATGAGGCTTTTTCTCACAGAGGACGGGTATCAGTCAGCTCTGCAAAGCCAGCAGCGTCGAGAAATCAAAATTAAGAGATATGCTCATGTTATTGAGGGGCATATTCTCGACTTCAAGCCTAAAAAACACCGTCGTTCATAACCGATACAACGAAAGGAAAGGAATGAATATGTGTACTGTAAGAGAAATCCGAGAAGCTATTCAAGAAGATTGCCGCTCACAGCGTGATATGGAATCCACCGAGATTGACCGTGTTTTTCAAACCTTACCATTTTCTCAGGAAAGGGATCTGTTTGATAAACCACCAATGCCAAAACGCCCCTACCGACGCAAGAAAAAAGATACAGACAGACCCTAACCGCTGCCACAATTCTCTTATGAATTGCGGCTTTTTTCATACCTGAGAAATGAAAGGAGTGAAGTAAATGGCTGTTTTTCGTGTAGAACGCACTGGCGATTACACGGTTATGAGCAATTTCCATCTAAAGGATAAACGGCTTTCTTTGAAGGCAAAGGGTCTCTTGTCGCAGATGTTATCTCTGCCAGATGACTGGGATTATACGCTGTCAGGACTCAGCTATATCAATCGAGAAAGCAAAGATGCAATCCGCTCTGCTGTCAATGAGCTTGAAACAGCCGGATACATTCGGCGCAGACAGACAACTGATGCTTCTGGTAAATTCGCAGCC
The DNA here is from genome assembly GCA_002493835.1 of Lachnospiraceae bacterium UBA7060. Taxonomy (GTDB): domain Bacteria; phylum Bacillota; class Clostridia; order Lachnospirales; family Lachnospiraceae; genus UBA3282. The sequence goes on from DLAA01000066.1 coordinate 44,808, forward strand.
AATGAGTATACCATTTTTGAGCGTCCCATCGAGGGAGAACCGATGTTGGATAAGCCGTTGTCGGAAAACCCGATAACGGTAAACCCGTCAGCGGTAAATCCGTTACCGGAAAATCCAACACAATTAAATACTAAGAAATCAAATACCCAAAAACAAAATACTCATGGATCAAATACCGATTCCATTCCCTTCCGGGAAACAGCGGCGGCAATACCGCCGGAACGGAAAGGAAGGGATGCGATGTCTGTCACAGAGATAGAAAATTATCGGAAATTGATTTTGGAGAATATCGAGTATGACTGTCTGAAGCAGCGTTATCCTCTCTACCTGGATGACCTGAATGAGATCGTAGAGCTGTTGGTAGAAACGGTCTGTGCCAAACGAAAGACCACCCGGATCTCTGGTGCGGACTTTCCTCACGAAATTGTACGCTCCCGCTTTTTGAAGCTGGACAGCTCTCACATCGAGTTTGTCATGGACTGTCTGCAAAAGAACACCACCCAGGTACGCAATATCAAGCAGTACCTGCTTGCAGTGCTGTTCAACGCTCCTACCACCATGAATAACCACTACACTTCACTGGTAAATCACGATATGCACGCAGGCGGCTGGTAATCAGCCGCTTTTGTATTACACCAAAGGAGGCACAGCATGAATCAGATTGAAATTTTCAATAGTCCAGAGTTTGGAAGCATTCGCACTTTGGAACAGAATGGCAAAGTATTATTTTGCGGTACAGATGTGGCAACAGCGCTGGGATATACCAATCCACGCAAAGCTGTCCGCGACCATACCAGGGGTGGAACGAAATGTTCCATAGGGGTCCAGACTGGGAAAAAGGCAGATGGAAGCCCCGCGGTACAAATGGTCGAAATGCTCTTTATCCCCGAAGGTGATCTATATCGTCTGATCGCCCATAGTAAACTGCCGTCAGCGGAACGGTTTGAACAATGGGTGTTTGATGAAGTTCTACCTGCCATTCGCAAGCACGGAGCCTATCTCACAAAAGAGAAGTTGTGGGAGATAGCCACTTCTCCGGAAGCTCTGATAAAGCTCTGCTCCGAACTGCTTGCTGAGCGGGAAGAAAATGCGTCGCTACGAGAGGAAAATGCCCTGCTGGAGAGTAAGGCAGCCTTTTATGATTTGTTCATCGACCTCAATCACAGTACCAACCTCCGCACCACCGCCAAAGAGTTGCTTGTCCCGGAGCGTCGGTTTGTCCGTTTCCTTCTGGAAAAGCGTTTTGTGTACCGCACCGCATCCGGTAATGTACTGCCCTATGCAAAGCCAGCCAATGAAGGACTGTTTTGTGTCAAAGACTACTGCAATCACGGGCATATCGGCTCCTATACGCTGATAACCCCGCAAGGCAAACTCTACTTTGCTCAGCTGAGAGACATGATTTTGATGGTTGTATGAGAGTGTGAAAGGAAGTGAGTTTTATGCCAGAAGGCAAAACAATCGGTCAGCTGATGGAAGAAATGCGCCAGAAAGCTGGAGCGCAGAACTATCACGGCCATGACTACATGGATCTCCAGCGATTTGCTGAGAACACCCGGCACATGATTATTTTTGATGTGCTGACGCATGACTCCCCGGTGGGCTGGAAAGGTGAACGAACCCGCCTGTTTTTGTCAGATAAGGGCTATGAAAAAGCTCTGGACAGTCAGGCAAAGGGACAGATCAAGATTCTCAGTCATGCAAAGGTCAGAAATGGAGATTTGCTCTATGACCGTTCTGAGCAAATTCGTTGAGGGCGGTTCGATGAAGAAATACCTTCTCCGGCGGCTGGTGGTCCCGCCTTAGAAATAAATGCACCACCCCTGCACATTTTGTGGAAAGGAGGCGATGAAAATGCAGGAAGAAGTGGAAAACAGAACTTTAACGCTGGTTGTCAGCGGAACAAAGTTCACCGGCAGGCTGCTCAAAGCCGCCATCAGCAAGTACATGGCCCACTGCAAGGAAAAGAAGCTGCAAAAGAAAAGAAGCCGTGATGCCCCTGTGACACCCCACGGCAAACAGACCGTCAAGCAGCTCATTGGTCAGAATCAGGGGATCTCCAATATCGAGATCACAGACCCCTCCATCAAGGAATTTGAGAAGATCGCCCGGAAATATGGTGTGGACTATGCGGTGAAGAAAGACCGCAGCAGCTCCCCGCCCAAGTACCTGATCTTTTTCAAAGGCCGTGACGCCGATGCGCTGACCGCTGCATTTACCGAGTACACCAGCAAAAAGGTCAAGAAGGCCGAGAAAACGGAACGCCCGTCTGTGCTGGCAAAACTCAGTCAGTTCAAAGAGATGGTCAAAAATGCTGTGGTGGATCGCACCAAGCGAAAGGAGCTGGAACGATGAAAAAGCAGTTTGACATCAAAAAGCTCGTTTTGCTGAACCTGCCCTATCTCCTGATGGGGCTGTTTGCTACTAACTTCGGGGAGGCATGGCGACTGGCTCAGGGGGCAAATGCTTCAGAGAAATTCCTTTCCCTGTTTGCTGTCCTGCCTGGGGCGCTGCAAAGTTTCTGGCCCAGCCTGCACCCGTTGGATCTGCTGGTAGGGCTGTGCTGCGGTGCTGGCCTGCGTCTGGCGGTGTACCTCAAAAGTAAAAACGCCAAGAAGTACCGTCACGGTATGGAGTATGGCTCTGCCCGTTGGGGAACCCGTGAGGATATTGCTCCCTACATCGACCCGGTGTTCCAGAACAATGTCATTCTCACGAAAACCGAAAGCCTGACCATGAACAGCCGCCCCAAGGACCCCAAGACCGCCAGAAACAAAAATGTGCTGGTGATCGGCGGCTCCGGTTCCGGTAAGACCCGCTTCTGGCTCAAACCGAATCTAATGCAGATGCACAGTTCTTATGTGGTCACAGACCCGAAGGGAACCATTTTGGTGGAGTGCGGAAAAATGCTCCAAAGGGGCGCACCCAAGCTGGGGAAGGACGGAAAGCCAATGAAGGATAAGCACGGCAAGGTCATTTATGAGCCTTACCGGATCAAGGTCCTCAATACCATCAACTTCAAGAAATCCATGCACTATAACCCTTTCGCCTATATCCATAGTGAAAAGGACATCTTGAAGCTGGTCACAACGCTGATCGCCAACACCAAAGGCGAAGGCAAGGCCGGAGACGATTTCTGGGTCAAAGCAGAAACCTTGTTGTACTGCGCGCTCATTGGCTATATCCACTATGAGGCTCCGGTGGAGGAACAGAATTTCTCCACCCTTATTGAGTTCATCAACGCTATGGAAGTCCGGGAGGATGACGAGGAGTTCAAAAACCCCGTGGATCTTATGTTTGATGCATTGGAAGCCGAGAAGCCGAACCACTTTGCGGTGCGCCAGTATAAGAAATATAAGCTGGCCGCCGGTGTTATATGCTCTAAGTGACTTCTTAATCACGATTTTTTCTCATGGTTAGTGAAGCGACACTTAGAGCATATTTCATTTCAGGAGGACAACGCTATGATGAGATCATCAACACCCCTAACACTCCCACCGTATCGGCCTTTTCCGCAGGGCGACAGCATGAAAGGTTCCAGAGCATACCTGTATTGCCGCGTAGCACACAATGACGGTTTTTCACTGGAATTGCAGAAAAAAGAACTCCTGCAATTTGCAGAGCAGGCCGGGCTTGAAATCGTGGGTATTTCCGCTGAATATGCTGGCGGAAGAACTTTAGACCGTGGCGGGCTTAATGAGGTCAGTCAGGCAATTTGCAGCGGCAAGGCTGACATAGTGCTGGTGAAAAGCACTTCCCGCATTGCAAGGGATATGCCGCAATTCCAAGAGTACATCCGGCTTTTGAGCGAGAATGGAGCAACACTCTGCTGCATGCAGGAACAGCTTGTATTCGGAGGGAGGTATCGTCATGCTGAAAACTAAAATAACACCTTTGTACGAAAGATTGAGCCATGACGATGAACTGAATGGAGAATCCAACTCCATCAGCAATCAGAAATCCATGCTGGAGGACTACGCCAGACGCAACGGTTTTCCCAACCCGACCCACTTTACGGACGATGGAATTTCAGGAACCCGCTTTGACCGCCCCGGATTTAATGCCATGATGGAGGAAGTCGAGGCTGGCCGTGTGGAGGCAATCATCATCAAAGACATGAGCCGGTTAGGACGCGACTATCTTAAAGTCGGTCAGATCATGGAGATTCTGCGAATCAAGGGCGTGCGGCTCATTGCCATCAATGACGGTGTGGACAGTATCAACGGCGATGACGATTTTACCCCTTTCCGCAACATTATGAACGAGTATTATGCCCGTGATACCAGCAAGAAGATCAAATCCGTGTTCAAGGCGAAAGGCATGAGCGGAAAGCACCTGACTGGCACTGTCATTTACGGCTACCTGTGGGACGAGAAGCGGGAACACTGGTTTGTGGATGAAGAAGCTGCCGCCGTTGTCAAGCAGATTTTCCGGCTGACAATGGAGGGATTCGGCCCGTACCAAATCTCACAGCTTTTGAAGCAGCAGAAAGTGGAAATCCCGTCCGTCCACCTTGCCCGGTACGGCGAGGGCGTGAACAAAAATAAGACGGTCAAAGACATTTACGGCTGGGGATCGTCCACTATCGTGAATATTCTGAAAAAGCGCGAATACTTAGGCCATACCATCAATTTCAAGACCCGCAAGCACTTCAAAGACAAGAAAAGCCACTATGTCGATGAAAGCGAATGGACAATTTTTGAAAATACCCATGAAGCAATCATCGACCAGGAAACCTTTGATAATGTGCAGCGCATCCGGGGGAATGTGAAGCGATACCCGGACGGCTGGGGCGAGGCCGCCCCTCTGACCGGACTTCTCTACTGTGCCGACTGCGGCGCAAAGATGTATGTCCACCGCATGAACAACGGCAAGCGTATTTCGCAATATACCTGTGCCAATTACAGCAAGACACCGGTGGGCGTCCTCTGCCCCACACAGCACCGGATCAACGAGAGCGCGGTTCTGAACCTTGTTTCCGATATGCTCCGGGCGATTGCCGATTACTCCAAGAACAACCGCACTGAGTTTGTTCGGACTGTTCAGGAGACACAGGCGGCACAGCAGGCCAGCAACATTTCCAAAAAGAAAAAGCGGCTGGCCGCCGCACAGAAACGCGCCGGGGAACTGGAAAAGCTGATGTGCCGGATTTATGAGGATAACGTGTTAGGCAAGCTGCCGGATGCCCGGTATGCCGCCCTTGACGCACAGTACGCGAAAGAACAGGGGGAGCTTGCCAGCGAGATCGCAGAGCTGGAAAAGGCAATCCGGGACTACGAGCAGACACGGAAATCTGCGGAGAAGTTTATCTCGCTGATTGACAAGTATGAGAATTTTGACTATCTGACAACCGCCATGCTCAATGAGTTTGTAGAGAAAATCCTTGTCCATGAACGCGACCGGAAAGGCAGCATTGAAACCACACAGGAGATTGAGATTTATTTCAACTTTGTCGGAAAATATGTTCCGCCCCACTTCGGGGAAGTTGATCTGACCCCGGAGGAATTAGAAGCCCTGCGGAAGAAAGAGGAACGCAAGGACAGGCTTCATCAGAACTATTTGAAGCGGAAAGCCAGCGGTGCACAGAAACGGTATGAGGACAAGATCAAGGCAAAGAAAAAAGCGGAAATGGACGCTAAGAAAGCGGCTATCCGGGCAGAGGATATGGCAAGAGGCGTGTTTATTCCAGTGAGCCAGTTACCGAAGCAGGAGCCGCAGAAAGCCCTGGCGCAGACCCGCGCCGCTGTATGACAAAGGAGGATTTCACATGAAAGAGCTGACCTATATCCGTGTTGGAGATTACTACATCCCAAATCTGAAGCTGGCAGAACAGCTGGACAAGCCCATCGGCAAGTATGGGCGTATGCGGCAGCGGTATTTGAAAGAATACCGCCCCGCCCTTTACAGCAGCCTGTTACTCTCTGAGAAGCTGTATTCCCACCTGTTAGAGATTGACGAGGTGGCAAATGCGCGCATGGACATTCTCATGCCGCAGCTTATGAAAGCCGCCGGTGCGACCGAGGAACTAAAGGCCGCCGATCAAATGAAGTGGGTGGGGCTTGCAAATAATTGCAGGGCGCAGGCCGAGGAAATTGTACTATCAGAACTGATTTTTGATTAGCTTTGTCATTTTTGCGGCCTCTGTTTATTTTTATAACACGTTCAGTGCATTTCCCACCTTGCACTATTGTGAAAGGACAAAGTATAATAAGGACATCGGTAATCAAATGATTAAAAATTGCGGAGCATTTGCTTTCATAACAAGTTATAGAGCAGGCAGCTGTGTTTACGGGCTTAGGAAAATCTTAATAATTTCTCATGTAAATCATTGAGACTGACAGCATAACGTCTGCTATACTTGATAAAATAGGAACACAGAATGAGGTTGATAATATGGCTGAAAAGATATTAGTTGTAGACGATGAGCGGGATATTGCAAACCTGTTGGAAGTCTATTTACAAAATGAGAACTACATTGTTTATAAGTATTACTGCGCCCAGGATGCCATCCAGTGCATTGAAAATAACGAGATTGATCTTGCAATACTGGATATTATGCTCCCGGATATGAGCGGCTTTTCTCTTTGCCAGCTTATTCGCGAAAAATACACCTATCCCATTATCATGCTAACGGCTAAGATTGAAGAAACAGACAAGATCACCGGGCTTACGTTAGGCGCTGATGATTATGTGACAAAACCGTTCCGCCCGTTGGAGGTAGTAGCCAGGGTAAAGGCCCAGCTAAGACGCTATAAAAAATATTCTGCTCCCGCAGTAGAGAAAAAAGCAAAGCCGGAGCTTTCCTACCACAAATTGCGGCTGAATACTCAAACGCATGAGTGCCTGTTGGAGGGCGAAGCAGTATCGTTGACCCCGACAGAATTTTCAATCTTACAGGTTCTTTTGGAAAACACAGGAAATGTTGTGAGCATTGAGGACTTGTTTCATGCAGTCTGGAAAGATGAATATTACTCCAAAAACAGCAGCACCATTACGGTGCATATCCGGCATCTGCGCGAAAAACTGAAAGACACATCTGATACGCCACAATATATTAAAACAATCTGGGGCGTAGGTTATAAGATTTAAGAGAAAGGGAAACGAATGAACAGGAAATTGAAACCATGGGTGTCAGTTCTTTTCTTGATTTATCTGGCACTTTTGATCTGGATTATACTATTTAAACTGCAATTTTCTATCAGCGATCTGGACGCTCTGCGAAGTGTGAACCTGATCCCGTTCCACTACGATAATGAAGTCGGTGCGGGATTCCACATAAAAGAAGTGCTGGAGAATCTTCTGATCTTTATCCCTATGGGAATCTATTTACAGATGCTTTTGCCAGAAAGCAGATTCCATGTAAAGCTGGTTATTATCGCTGGATCGAGTTTATTACTGGAAACGGCTCAATATATCCTTGCCGTAGGCCGTTCTGACATTACCGACTTGCTTACTAACACCACGGGCGGCCTTTTAGGAATTGCTTTATATGGCATTATGGTCCGGCTGCTCAAAAACAGGGCCAGAGCGGACAAATTGTTTTTTATTCTTGCTGTAATCACAAGTGCTGCTATCGTTGGCTTACTGGCGCTTCTTTTGCTTGCGAATTGAGGGAGGTATGCTTATGCGAAACAAAAAAACGATTACAAAAAGACGGCTAGGACTGCATTTATATTTGTCGCTGTTCTTGTATGCTGTGGTAGGTTTGGGACTAACTTTGTTTCTGGAATATGCGTTCTCAAAATCTGACAGCACCATTTTGTCATGGTTTCATTGGCGGTCAGATGTCATTTTTATTGTCTATTTAATCATCGGCTTTATCTGCATTTTTAATTACTTTTGGAACAAGCCCTGGGGATATCTGGATGAGGTCATTTCTGCAACACAAACCGTTTATGAGGAAAGCGATCAGCCGGTGGAATTATCAGACCCGCTGAAAGAATCCGAGCGGCAGTTAAACCAGATCAAGATGTCCGTTTTATTAAGCAGGCAGGCCGCAAAGCAAGCCGAGGACAAAAAGAATGAGATTATCATGTATCTGGCCCATGATATTCGCACACCATTGACAACCGTGATCGGTTATCTGAGCCTGCTCCATGAGGCACCAGATATGCCCGAACTACAGAAAGAAAAGTATGTCAAGGTTGCACTGGATAAGGCTGACCGGCTGGAAAAACTGCTAAATGAGCTTTTTGAAATTACCAAATACAATGCACACACTGTTTCATTAAAGAAAGAAACCGTAGACCTGCATTGCCTGTTTGCACAGATAATAGATGAAATATACCCGTCTCTTTCTACAAACGGCAATACAATCACCATTACAGCGGATGATGATTTATCCGTAAATGCCGACCCGGAAAAACTGGCGCGGGTTTTTAGTAATCTCCTGAAAAATGCGGCAGCATACAGCTACCCACAGACAGAGATTACAATAGAAGCAAAGAAGCAGGGAGACTGTGTTCGGATTGTCTTTAAAAATCATGGAAAGACAATTCAACCGGAGCAGCTTGCAGGCATATTTGAAAAATTCAACCGTCTGGACGAAGCCCGGCTTTCCGATACAGGAGGTGCAGGGCTGGGACTTTCGATTGCGGAAGAAATTATACATCTGCATAGTGGAACGATTACTGTTACCAGTGAAAATGAGACGATTTCTTTTGTGGTCATACTCCCCGTTTCCGCTTAGGCAATTTGAAGTGAAATCTTAGGAATTACTTAGGAAATTTCGTGTCCAATCTTTGAGATTGCACTGCCCTTGTCCGATACAATAGGTATTGAACAGGGGCAGTATTTTTGTCTAAGCGAAAGGAGTAAACTTATGGAATTAAAAATGGAACACATAAGCAAGAAGTTTAAGGATAAGACCGCTGTTGATGATATCAGTCTTACTCTGACAACCGGCGTATGGGGGCTGCTGGGTGCAAACGGAGCGGGAAAGACCACCCTCATGCGTATGATTGCGGATATTATGACACCGAGCAGCGGAAACATCTATTTTGACGGAACCGACATTCACAAGATGGGAAAAGACTACCGCAGCCTTTTCGGATTTTTGCCGCAGGATTTTGGATATTCCCGTGATTTTACCGTCAAAGATTATCTGGAATACATTGCTGCTCTGAAAGATGTACCGGCTCGCGAAACGACAAAGAAGATTGACTATCTGCTGAATATCTTAACCCTTTCCGATGTGAAAAGGAAAAAGATTTCCAAGCTATCCGGTGGGATGAAGCGCCGTGTAGGGATTGCGCAGGCTATGTTGAATGACCCCAAAATCCTTGTGATGGATGAACCAACGGCCGGGCTTGATCCGGGAGAGCGGGTACGGTTCCGAAATTTTATCTCCGAGTTTTCCCATGACCGGATCGTATTGATCTCTACCCATATCGTTTCTGACATTGAGTATATCGCAACAAGAAATGCAATTATGAAAGATGGAAAGATTATTGATGTGGGGACAACAGACGAACTTGTGAAACAAATTGAGGGAAAAGTCTGGACTTGTACCATACCAGATAGAGATTTGGGTCAGTATGAGATGCGTTTACGCATCATCAACCAGCGCGGAGAAGATAACAACCAAGTGTCTGTTCGGTATCTGTCTGATAAATCAGAAATTGAGGGATCTACTACTATATCGCCGCGTCTTGAGGACTTGTATCTTTGGCTATTTCCGCAGGCGGACTATGAAAAGGAGGGAAATTGATATGCGTTTATTTCGATTAGAAGTAAAGCGAATTATGAAATCACGCCGTACTTTAATCCTGTTCACCGTTGCATTGCTAATGTCTATTGTAATGGCATATTTACCAATCAGTTTTGAATCTATTAACCAACCAGGAGAAAATGGAGAAGTTATAGAATTAGATGGTATACCGGCAATTCAATTTAAGAAAGATTATTACGAGAAAACAGCAGGCGAAATTACTCCGCAAAAACTTGCGGAAGCCCTGCGGACCTATCAATCCTATGTAAAAGAATATGGGACGCTTGATGACGTTCCGCTGGACATATATATTGAAAACATTATGGCCATCCGTCCTATGCTGAAAGGATTAACAGAAGCCTTTGCTGATTCTAAAACCGGTATGGCCGCAGACCTGATGGATATTAACCCCGATGAGGTTGAGCAAAGTTTTTATGAAAAATGTGCGTCTCATTTGAATGATATTATGAATTTGGAGCAAAAGGGACACTCCGCAGCGGCGCGGTTTTCTGCAACAAAATATTCCAATGTGAATAAACCATTCCTGTTATATTCCGGCATGAGCAGAGATGCCTTTGACTATATAACATTGTATATTTTTATTTTATCTATTCTTTGTATAGCGATTGCAGCTCCGATTTTCGCAAATGAATATCAGACAGGCAGTGATAGTATTTTACGTTGTACGAAATATGGACGTATGAAATTAGCGATTACACGGATTTTGACAGCTTGTTGTATTTTTATAGTAATTTTTGTTTTGGGAATGGTTATCCACTTATCTATTATAAACCTTGCATTTGGAACGGAATGCCTGAAAACCTCTTTTCAAATGTTGTTTTCAATCATAAACCTACCAAATATAACTTTAGGACAGCTCCAGATTATTTTAGTGTTGGCAGGGCTTCTTTCTGTATTAGCAAGCGTTAGTTGCACACTTTTTCTGTCCGCAAAGTGTAAAGACTCTTTAACGGTTTTACTAATTTCCATTGTGGTATTGTTTTTGCCTATGTTTACTTACAGTGCTTTTGGAGGTGCAACATGGCTTTCCACAATTTTGCCATCTTCAGGTATCGGTATGCAAAACAATTTTCTTTACCAGCTTTATAATTTCAATTTCCTTCATATTGGGGAAATGAGTTTTTGGACACCGCATGTCATTCTGATTACAGCGGCGATTGAAATGCCTGTTTTCCTGTTGTTGACGGTTCGCTCTTACTGCAAACATCAGACAGCATAAAAGGTGACAAAAGACCAAGCAAGAAAAATAGTAATCCATCTATGAAAAGCAAAGATTGACCATTCTGCCGGACGACGGCAAAAGAAAAAAGCCGTCGCACAGCAGAAGTATTTTCACGCGCCTACACATTTTTACGGCGGCTTTGAGAAAAATCAAGGCCGCCGTTTCTTTTCCCCTCAAATGGAATGACGCGCTGGCAGCTTCGGCGGCTTACAGGAGGGAGCCGACATGATACGATCTGAGCGCCGACAAATTCTGACGGGATTTTTACCACCGTCAAAAAAATCCAGACCGCTCATTGGGAGCAGTCTATCGGCGATTGCGAAAATCGTCGCTTTTTAGTTGAATATTTTGTTTATCGCGCTCGAATAGCTTCATGCTGTCCGGGCGTTTTTCTATCTTCTCCCCGGTGTCGCTCCCCGCCTGCCCCGTTCAGATTTTTCCAAAAAATTCTGAACGGAGGAAAGGCAGATGGAAGTCACCATCAATTATAACGGACAAGCCCTGTCTGTGGAAGTTACGGTTGAAGTTTACGAATACCTTGACCGCGCCGACCACAAGACGGAAAACCTTGCACATGAGCAGCGGCGGCATTGGGACGGACGGGAGTTTGACGAGTACATAGCTTTTACCGAGGGCGTGGGCGCTTATAGTGAAACGCCGGAGGACTATCTTTGCAGGAAAGAAACGCTCCATGAATTGCTTGCGGTTCTGGACGGCTGCACCGAGGCGCAACGCCGCCGGTTCCTGCTCTATGCGCTGGACGGATTGAGTTATGCGGAGATCGCCGCCCTATGCGGCTGCTCCAAGACTTCGGTTTTCGAGAGCATTGAAGCGGTCGGGAAAAAAATGAAAAAATATTTTGCCGACCACCCTAACGATTGACCTGTTTTCTGGCTACCCAGTGAGAGGAACTTTTCTCTCAACACATTACCGGAGAGGACAAGCAGTTTGAAGCTGCCTGTCCTCTCTGCATGGTAGTGTCAAGTAATCTATGAAAAAATTGAGCCGAAAAAATAGGCTCAAATGAACCTTGAAAATTGCAGATATTGATTCCGATAGGCTCCCCGAGGGCTCAGGGCGTTGCCCTAAGAACCCACAAGGAGCCAGCCCCTTGACCCATTTTCGGACTCTGCCCGAACCCGTCCTCGCCGGAAGGCAGGAAAAGGGCGCAGAGGCCCCTTTTCTGCTGAACAGGATAATCCGTGAGCCTTATGTCAATAGACTTTCGCGGCATATCCTCACAGTCGGCTGCGCCGCCTGCTCCGGTATTCCACGGTTCTATTGACAACAGCTCCGCTCCGTTGCGGCAGTACCGTTTTTCTGTATGTTCAGGATAGTCTGCTGGCCGAGGAAAATAAGCAGCTGCCACTTGCCTGGCATGTTGTCAGCGCCATGCAGCATTTCCACTTCGTTGAGAACTTTGCAGTTATTGTGCTTGTGCGGACGGAGAAAGTTATAATAAGCAACCCAGAGCGCAAGGTCATAGTTGGCACCGTCGATGTTGTCAAAACCGTTTGTATGACGGTAAGAAGCCTTATAGGTGCGGTTGAGCCGCTCGATCATCTGTTTGAATGGGCGGTGTTCCGTAGAAACAGCATCGTCGTTGGTAAGTCCAATAACCTGAGTGATTCGGAATGCAAAGTTTTTTCCAAACTTCTTCACGAATTCCATGGCAGCAAGAGGATATGCACTGTAGCCGTCAGCAATGAACTTAAAGTTTTCCGGCAGTTTTGTTAATCCCTGAAAGGCCATACGCATGGCGAGGATACAGGGACCGACACCGCGGTTATTGGATATCTGATAACCGATAATGGAACGGGTTGCTGCATTCATGATAAGCCATACGTACGTTTTGAGGCCGCGGATTTTTATGTAGGTTTCATCAGCAGTAAAGACCTCTCCTTTTTCGTAAGGATACTGGTCAACAAAGGGTTTGATGCAGACGGCGGCAGTTTTACAGTAGTTGGCGATCTGCTGATGGGAGATACGGATGTTGTAAAGGTCTTTCAAAGCCTGCGAGGTTTTACGAAGTGACAGCCCGAGGTTGACATGGAGTGTCAGGCACAGAGACATGACATGGGCATTATGTTTGCTGAATTTCAGGGAAGAAGCATTTTTAGGCAGGGTATTTAAGTCCATGCTGAAAAAATCCATCGTGAGTTCACGGTAGATGTAGTGGAGCTTATATTTGTTCTTGCCATAATCCTCTTTGAGATCTGCCTTATCTACCTTTTTCAGGTTGTGGAGATAGTAGGGGCATTTAGGATTGACGCACTTGTGGATGATAAAGTGTTTCCGGTCTTTCTTGGGCACCAGAGCATGACCGCAATGAGGACAGCGGAGCTTCACAGAGGAGAAACGGCTTTCTATAGAAGAAAACCTGGCATCACAGACCTTGCACAGAAGCTGGCCTTTGGAACCGTTGTTTTTGTAGAGAAACGGCTTCGGGGCATTACAACGTGGACAGGAGCAGTCATCAGGGATATCGCATTCAGAGCGGCGGCTGACGGGGCGGATTTTCTTGCCGTAACGTTTTTCAAAGTAAGGGATGAGTTCCTTATAAGTCCAATCCTGGCGGAAGTCAGTAACCAGAGGGAGTTCATCAATCTTGAATTTCTGATATTTCGGAGAGTGGGAATCATCGTAAGCCCATTGCTTAAGAGGAATATATCTGCAGATAAAGTTGATCAGCCAGCAGTTTTGCTGGTAAAGATATTGAATTACAGAGAGTAAGTATTGTATAATGTCCATGAGCATTG